>JAJTFK010000014.1 GCA_021298655.1 Cryomorphaceae bacterium
CGTTAAGTGCCTAACTTTAGGGCATGAATCCTACCCACCTTCACGTAATTCTGGTGCATGCCCCGGTGGCAGCCCTGCTCTTTGGGGCGCTGAGCCTCAAAATCGGAACCTTTTGGAACTCGCGTCCGGCCCAATTCCTGGGCTACGCGACCATTTTTGCCGGAATCCTCGCAGCCTTTGCGGCCGGCGCTACGGGGGAAGAAGCCGAAGAAGCCTTGGAAGCCGTTGGCGGATTTTCGCACGAGCTGATTCACGAACACGAAGAGGCCGCGGAGGGCTTCATGTTCGGAATTTGGTCGCTCGCGGCGGTTGCGCTCGTCGGTTTTGCCCTGCTGCTTCTCAACCACGCCAAGGCCAAGCTCCTCGCGTGGATCGTGTTGATCTACGCCTCAGTGGTTTCGCTGGGCGGAATGCGCGTTGGCTACCTCGGCGGCCAGATTAGCCACCCTGAGGCATACGACCAGGCGCCCGCTATTCACTCGGAGCTTCATGAAGAATAAACTCCTGCTTGCGGCGCTGTCGCTGCTTTCTGCTGCGGCACAGGCCCAAATCGTCAATCCCGGCTTTGCCGACAGCACGTCGGGCGTTCGCCTAGACAAAGTCCATATTTCGGGCTACCTCGACACCTACGTGGGACTTGGTCCGCGCACCGCGGGCAGCATGCCCTACATGGTCAGCTCGGCCCGAATCGGCGAGGTCAACGTCAACTTGGCTGCGCTGGACCTGCGCTACCAGTCGGACCGGGTCCGCGCCCGAATCATGCCGGGCTGGGGCAGCTACATGGACGCCAACTACGCTCCCGGCGACCCCAAGTTGGTGGAAGCGAGCGCGGGGTTCCGCCTCAAAAACCGCCGCGAGATTTGGGTCGATGCGGGCATTCTCGGTTCGCCCTTCACCAACGAGAGTGCGATTTCCAAGGACCATTTGATGTATACCCGTTCGCTGTCGGCGGAGTACGTTCCCTACTACCTCAGCGGCGTCAAGCTCAGCTACCTCGCCAGCTCCAAGTGGAACTGGTACGCCTACGTGGTGAACGGATGGCAGCAGATTCGGGATCAGGTTCGTGGTCCCGCGGCGGTGCTGCAAACGGAGTACCGACCCAACGCCCAAACCTTGATCAACGGCAACCTTTTTGCGGGCCGCGAAGTCACGCCGTCGGGCGAAGTGGGATTGCGCACGTTTGCCGACGCCTACATCGTTCGCCAAATTGGGACCCGCTGGCGGACCACCGCCGACGCCTACCTCGGGCGCCAGGTTACTCCCCAGGGCGCAGCCTGGTGGGCCCAGGCCAACCTGATCGCCGAGCGCAATCTGGCTAAAAACTGGCGCGCTTCAGGGCGCCTGGAGTACCTGCACGACCCCAAGAACGCCGTGGTCGCCTACCAGCGCGGCTACCCGGGATTCCGCACGGCGTCGGCCTCGCTGGGGCTCGCCAAGCACGTGGACCACGGCCTTCTTCGCCTCGAATCGCGGCTCTTTTACAGCGCCAACGACAGCTACCCCACGCGCGGATTGGGCAAGGTCGCGCCCTGGGCGGTCGCGAGCTATACCGTTTGGTTTTAACGAAAAAAGGGCCCCTCACGGGGCCCTTCTTGATTTATCCGGTTATACCCGGATTTCAAAAAACTTAAGCGCGGTCTGCGTTCATTACTTTGGCCCAAGCCGCCACGAAGTCGTGGATGAACTTGTCGGCTCCGTCGGCGCAGGCGTAGACCTCGGCGAGGGCGCGCAGCTCCGAATTCGAACCAAACACCAGGTCGGCGCGGGTGCCGGTCCACTTGACGGCGCCGGTCTTGCGGTCGCGGCCCTCAAAGTGGTCTTGGTGCTGATTGGTGGACTTCCATTCCGTGCCCACGTCGAGTAGGTTGACAAAGAAGTCGTTGGTCAGCTTGCCCGGGCGGCTGGTAAGCACGCCGGTGGCGCTGCCGTCCCAGGTCGCGCCGAGGGCGCGCATTCCGCCCACCAAAGCGGTCATCTCTGGGGCCGTCAAGCCAAGCAGCTGAGCCTTGTCGACCAGCAGGTGCTCGCCCATGGCGCCGTTGTAGCCCTTGTGGTAGTTGCGGAATCCGTCGGCCAGCGGCTCGAGGACGGCAAACGAATCCACGTCGGTGTGCTCCTGGGTCGCGTCGGCGCGTCCGGGCGTGAACGGAACCTTCACGTCGCGGCCCGCGTCCTTGGCGGCCTTCTCGATGGCAGCCACGCCGCCGAGCACGATGAGGTCGGCCATCGACACCTTCGTAGCGCCGGCAGCATTAAACTCTTTTTGAATGCCTTCGAGCACGTCGAGCACCTTGTGCAGCTGCGTCGGGTGGTTCGCCGCCCAGTACTTCTGGGGCGCAAGGCGAAGTCGGCCGCCGTTGGCGCCGCCGCGCATGTCGCTGCCGCGAAAGGTTGAAGCCGAAGCCCAAGCCGTCGTAACCAGCTCGGCCACGCTCAGCCCCGAAGCCAGCAGCTTGCCCTTGAGGGCAGCCACGTCGGCGTCGCTCACGGTCGGGTAGTCCACTGCGGGGATCGGGTCTTGCCAGATCAGCACCTCAGCCGGAACCTCCGCACCCAGGTAGCGGTGGCGCGGACCCATGTCTCGGTGGGTCAGCTTGAACCACGCGCGGGCGAACGCGTCAGCGAACTCGTCGGGGTTCTCGTAGAAGCGGCGCGAAATTTTCTCGTAGGCCGGGTCAAAACGCAGCGCCAAGTCGGCGGTGGTCATCACCGGCTGGTGGCCCTTGCCGGCCACGTGGGCGTCGGGCACCGTACCGGCACCGGCGTCGCCCTTGGGCTTCCACTGCCATGCTCCTGCGGGGCTCTTGGTGAGTTCCCACTCGTACCCGAAGAGGTTCTCAAAATAGTTGTTGCTCCACTTGGTCGGCGTGGTCGTCCAGGCGCCCTCGAGGCCGCTGGTCGTCGTGTCTTCGGAATGGCCTTTGCCGTGGGCGTTCTTCCAGCCCTGGCTCATTTCTTCCATCGCGGCACCGGCCGGCTCGCGGCCCACCAAATCGGGGTCGCCGGCGCCGTGCATCTTGCCAAACGTGTGTCCGCCGGCCACGAGGGCTACGGTCTCTTCGTCGTTCATCGCCATGCGGCCAAAGGTTTCGCGCACGTCGCGGGCCGAAGCAATCGGATCAGGGTTGCCGTTGGGGCCCTGGGGATTGACGTAGATGAGGCCCATTTGCACGGCCGCGAGTGGATTCTCCAAGTCGCGGTCGCCCTCGTAGCGCTTGTCGCCGAGCCACTCGGTTTCTTGACCCCAGTAAATGTCTTCTTCGGGCTGCCAGATGTCGGCGCGTCCGCCACCGAATCCAAAGGTTTTAAAGCCCATGGTCTCGAGGGCCACGTTGCCCGCGAGGATCATGAGGTCGGCCCACGAAAGCTTCTTGCCGTACTTCTGCTTGATGGGCCAAAGGAGCAAGCGCGCCTTGTCGAGGTTGCCGTTGTCGGGCCAGCTGTTCAGGGGCGCGAAGCGCTGGCTGCCCGAACCGCCGCCGCCGCGTCCGTCGCTGATGCGGTAGGTACCGGCGCTGTGCCAGGCCATGCGAATGAAGAAGGGACCGTAGTGGCCGTAGTCGGCGGGCCACCAGTCCTGTGAGTCGGTCATCAGGGCCGCGAGGTCCTTTTTCACCGCCGCGAGGTCGAGGGTCATGAATTCTTTGGCGTAGTCAAAGTCGGCACCCATGGGGTTAACTTTCTCGCTGTGCTGGCGCAAGATGTTGAGCTTGATGCTGTTGGGCCACCAGTCTTTGTTGGTGGTTCCGCCACCTGCCGCGGCCTTGGTGCGCTCGCTGGTGAATGGGCACTTGCCCGTGCTTTGAGTATGGTCCATAATCGGGTTGGTCGTAACGTGAGACAGTATGAATAGAACCCCAAACCTAGCACTTTGTTTGATTTTATTCCGCGTTGATTGATAGGATTTAACTATCGATTAACCTCGGGCGGAATTTTGGTCGCCTTGGCCCCTTCAACCCGTACTTTTAGGGAATGAATCCGGCGGTAGACCAGCTTTTGACCGATGCCGCGCAGTGGCGCGAGGAACTGCAGTTTTTGCGCGCGCTGGTGCTCGAAGCTCCGCTGGTCGAAGAGGTGAAGTGGGGCCAACCCTGCTACACCCACGAGGGCAAGAATATTGCGATTCTGGGCGGATTCAAAAACTACTTTGTGCTGTCGCTGATGAAGGGCGCGCTGGTTCCTGATCCCCAGGGTTTGTTGACCAAGCCGGGCGAAAACACGCTCGAGGGACGCTGGATGAAGTTCACGTCGATGGCCGAGGCCGAGGCGGCGGCGCCCTATGTGGTGGATTACCTGCTCGAGGCCATCAAGGCGGAGCAGCAGGGGCTGCGGGTCGAGAAGCCGGCGAACGAGTTTGGGGTTCCGCCCGAGCTCGAAGCGGCCTACGAGGCTACGCCAGGGCTGCGTGAAGCGTTTGAAGCGCTTACCCCCGGGCGCCAGCGAGCCTACCTCATGTTTTTCACGGCCGCCAAGCAGTCGGCCACGGTTGCGGCTCGCATTGACAAGTTCACGCCGCGGATTTTACGCCGAAAAGGCATGAACGATTGCGTGTGTGGGCACAGCCAAAAGATGCCGGGCTGCGACGGCAGCCACAAGCTGTTCCCGGGGTCGGTGGCTTTTTAGTGGTTATTTAGTTGATTAGCAACTATTTATTGGAACATTGAGCGCCTGAATTGGCAACAAATTTGCATTGCTCTTTGTTGCGAACAGGTCAGATTTTGAGGGATTGCGCCCGCCGCGGAGCGGCCGGGCGCGTTCCCGGATGGTGGGTGGCTTCACTAAATCAAGTGCCCGCCTGACACCTCTCCAGGATGCCGTTCGCTCCAATGAATTCCGAAGCGAACAAGGGCGGCAAAGATAGCGCGGGCTGCGTGCTTTTAGCGCCGTTCGCTGCCAAATTGGCCGATGTCGGGGTGCGGTGAACGAAGGAACGGGAATTGCGTTAAGGCAAGCATGACCCCAGAAGACTTCGCACAGGCCTGGAACCGAGCCGTACCGATTCAAACCTACCTCGACGACCAGCTTTCGGCTGTGGTGGACGAGGCCCATCCCTATGCTCCGTACTACAGCATCAACCAACAGCGGGTGCGGCGGTTGAGCCAGCGATTGCGCCTCGAGGCAGAGACCGAATCGTCGGCGCTGAATGCCAAAAGCGGCACGAAGTGGCTGATTTTGAGCGAGACATGGTGCGGAGACGCCGCCCAGAGCATGCCGGTATTGGCCGCAGTGGCACGCGCGAGCAACGGGCGAATCGAAGCCCGGGTGCTGTACCGCGACGAAAATTTGGACCTGATGGACCAGTTTCTGACGAATGGGGGACGCAGCATTCCCAAGGTGATTCAGCTCGACGGGTCGTTTGGCGTTACGGCCGATTGGGGTCCGAGGCCGGCCGAAGCCCAGGAGCTGGTTCAGCGCATTAAGTCCGACCCGGAACGCGCCCATTTGTACAATGAAGAGCTCCACAAGTGGTACGCCACCGACCGCCAGCAAGCGATTCAGCGCGAAGTCAGGGAATTGCTGGGGCGCGCTTGAGCTGGCCAAATCCCGTAGCTTGATAACATCGGGCTAACATACCCGTAAACTTGAGGTTAAGCGCTGGTGCGTGCTTTGCACCCAGAACCATTCTGCCTTAGCACCTCGAGTTATGAACCGCATCCTTCTCATTCTGTCGGCGTTACTATTTAGCACCACCGCACTGGCGCAGTCCGCCAAACTAACCGGAACCGTAGTGGACGGATCCACCGGCGAGACGATGCCCGGCGCCCAAATTCTCGTGGAGGGCACGTCGCTGACGACGTTGACCAACTTTGACGGACTCTACAGCTTGAGCTTGGCCCCCGGCACCTACACAATCGTCGTAAAGTCGTTTGGATTCAGCAATAAAGCCATCACGGGCGTGGTCGTGCGCGCGGGAAGCGAGACGTCGCTCAACATCACCATGGAACTTTCAAAGGGCGAATCCCTGGACGAGGTGACGATTACGGCTTCGGCGGTGCGCGAAAACGTGAACGCCCTGTTCATCCAGCAAAAATCGCTTTCGTCGGTGTCAGACGGAATTTCGTCAGAAACGATTCGCCGCACGCCGGACCGCAACACGGGCGACGTGCTGAAGCGCGTTTCGGGTGCCTCGATTCAGGACAACAAGTTTGCTATTGTGCGCGGACTCAGCGACCGCTACAACGCGGCCTACCTCAACGGCGCTCCGCTGCCTTCGACCGAGTCAGACCGCAAGGCTTTTGCCTTTGACGTGTTCCCGGCGGCCCTGCTCGACAACCTGGTTATTGTGAAGACGGCTTCTGCGGAGCTTCCGGGCGAATTCGCCGGCGGCGTGATCCAGGTGAACACCAAGAGCTTTCCCGGCAAGGCGTTTCACGAGTTCAGCTTTTCGACGGGCTACAATAGCCTTACGACGTTTAAGAACCGCCTCGACTACCAGGGCAGTTCAACCGACTGGCTGGGCTTAGACAACGGAGCGCGTGCGCTGCCCAAGGGCATGCCGACGTCGAACGAAATGTTTTTGATGTCGTCTGCCGAGCGCGTTCAAGTGGCCAGCAAGTTCCAAAACGACTGGGGCCTTCAGAATAAAATGTTCCTTCCGTCTGTTTCGATGCAGTACAGCGGCGGCGGCAGCAAGGAACTCGGCACGACCAAGCGCCTCGGGTTTATTTATGCGCTGACCTACAACCAAAACAACCAGTACAACACGACCCAGCGTCAGTCGTGGCAGAACGAGGTGGGCATGCCGGGCACGTCGCTTATGGAAAGCGACCTGAACGACGACAACTACATCGTCAATACGCTCGCGGGGGCCTTGGCCAACTTGACCTACAGCGCGGGTCCTAACACGACGATTGGCTGGAAGAACTTGTACTCGATTACGTCGCAAGACCGAGTACTGATGCGCAACGGTACCCGTCAGCCCATCGACGCGCCCAACCAGGTGATTCGCCAAAGTGCGCGCTGGTTTACCAACAACCAGATCGTGAGCAGCCAACTGAACGGCTCACACTACTTCGAGTCGTTCAAGGGCAAGTTTCAGTGGCTCGGCGCCTACAGCGGAATTTCGCGCAGCGTGCCCAACCTGCGCAACACGCTGTACTACGGAGACACCGACGTGGCCGACACCGCGTGGCGCGCCGGCATCACCTCGACTTCAGTCGGCCCCGACTACTCCGGCAGCCGATTCTATGGCCTCAACCTCGAAGGAATCACTAGCGGCCAAGCAACGTTTGAAATGCCGGTAGATTTCGTGAAGATTGGTCTTCGCAACAACCTCAAGCTGGGTGCCGGAGCGCAGTACCGCGACCGCTCCTACACGGCCCGTCAGTTCGGCTATGTGCTGGCCAACTTCATGTCGTTTGACCAGTCGCTGCTCAACCAGCCGATCGACGGCATTTTCGGGAACGACAACATGAACGCCACCACGGGCTTCTCGATGCGCGAGGGAACCAAGTCGTCGGATTCCTACCTGGCCAACGCGATGCTGGGCTATGGCTTTGTGCAGTTCGACACGCGCATCATGGAAAAAACCCGCATCAACTGGGGGGTGCGCGCCGAGAATTTCGAGCAAAACCTGTACTCGAAGACCGACAACAACGACACGGTTCAGGTTGAAAGCACCAAGCTCGACTTTTTGCCCTCAGTCAACTTCATTTACAGCATCAACGACGCCCAAAACCTGCGCCTGTCGTACTCGCGAACGCTGAACCGCCCTGAGTTCCGCGAGCTGGCGCCCTTCGCGTTCTACGACTTCCAAACCCGCTATGTGGTAACGGGCAATCCGTCGTTGGTTCGTTCGACGATCGACAACTTTGACGCGCGCTACGAGTGGTACCCCGGCAAGGGCCAAGTGCTTTCAGTGACCGGGTTCTACAAGAACTTCACCAACCCGATCGAGCAAGCCACGCGCGAAGACGTGGTGACCGAATACACTTACGTGAACGTTCCGAAGGCGGTCGATTATGGCCTCGAGCTCGAAGGGCGCTTGCTGCTCAGCACGCTGTTTGGCGCTGCCGACCACGCCGTTTGGAGTAAGCTGACGGTCTTCGCCAACTACGCTTTGATTCGTTCGCGCGTGACGTTGAATTCCGCCACGGCGACTGACTCTGTGCGTCCGCTTCAGGGCCAGTCGCCCTATGTGATCAACGCGGGCATTCAGTACCAAAACGAGGAATCGGGAACCACGATCAGCGCCGCGTTCAACCAAGTGGGTGATCGCATCTTTATCGTTGGCTCAAGCCAAGAGCCTAGTGTGTGGGAAAAGGGGCGCGCCGTCCTCGACCTGTCGTTCAATCAGGAGGTGAATAAAAAGCTGAGCCTCAAGCTCACAGCTCGTGACCTGCTGACGCCCGACTTGATCTTCTACAACGACATTGACGCCAACCAAACGTGGTCAGAGGGCGACGACCAAATGTGGCGGACCAACTTTGGACCGACGGTAACCTTCGGTCTGACCTACCAGCTTTAAGCGCTTAACATTGGCGTTGCATTGGAGTTACCGAAGTATAACGATGCGGTAAAACTGAGGTAGTATTGCGCGGGTAGGTTTGCGGCAAATTGTCAACCTACTCATGAAAAAATTCCTACTCTTCCTTGCTGCGGCACTAACGACCTCGTCGTTTGCCCAAGTGAACTGGAAGTTTGAGCCCACGGACTACCGCGGTGCTTTTGCTCCAGCTCCGACCCCCATGTGGACCACCGGCTGGACCAACTGGGATCCGCAAACCACCGTGTATGCCGCGCCCACCGTTACGGTAGCGACCAACATCACGGCCAACACGACCTGGACTTCGAACAACGTGTACCTTTTGTCGGGCCCTATTTATGTTACCAACAATGCGGTACTGACGATTCAGCCTGGAACGGTGATCCGCGGAAACGCAGCAGCCGCAGGTTCAGCGCTCATCGTTACCAAAGGTGCGAAACTGATCGCTGCCGGTACGGCTTCTGCCCCCATCGTATTTACCTCGAGCGCTGCACCAGGCAGCCGCCAAATTGGCGACTGGGGCGGCATCGTCCTGTTGGGTAAGGCGGCCAACAACCTTCCGGCCAATGCCGCTGCAGGAACGCCTGCTGGCATCGGCAACATTGAAGGGTTGCCCGTTTCGGCCAACTCGGAATACGGCGGTGGCGCAACCCCCGACGACAACGACAACAGCGGCGTGCTGAAGTACGTTCGCCTCGAATTCGGTGGCTACGCCTACCAAATTGATAAGGAAATCAACGGTTTCACGTTTGGCTCAGTAGGTGCCGGTACCGAAATCGACTACCTCCAAGCTTCGTTTGTCAACGACGACGCGTTTGAGTGGTTTGGTGGAACGGTCAACGCCAAGCACTTGGTGGCCTACCGTTGCTTGGACGACGATATGGACTGCGATTTCGGATTCCGCGGAAAGGTTCAGTTCGGACTCATCGTGCGCGATCCGAACATCGCGGACCAATCTTCAGGTTCAACCTCAGAAGGTTTTGAGTGCGACAACGACGGTAGCGGTTCAACGAACACGCCCAAGACGGCCGCCATGTTCTCGAACTTCACGGCCATCGGACCCCTTCGCGGCAACCCTTCAGCTACGATCAACAGCAAGTTTGAGCGCGCCCTTCGCCTTCGCCGCAACAGCGAAATGAAGATCCTCAACTCGATCTTTATGGACTGGAAGCGCGGTATCCACATCGACGGAACGGCTTCAGAAGCCCGTGCAACCGAAGAGCTTCTTCGCTTTCGCAACAACATCATCGCTGGCTGCCAGCCTTCGAACAAAATCGTAACTACTTCGGCTACGTTCAATTCAAAGAAGTGGGTTGGTGACAACATGAACGACACGCTGGTTAGCGCTGCGGGCCTATTGGTGAGTCCCTACAACTACACGGCTCCGGACTACCGTCCCGCCGCCGGATCGCTTGCGTTGACGAACGTTGACTTCAACGACCAAGGCTTCCCGCAGTTCACGACGACGTCGTTCCGCGGTGCCTTTGCCCCCGCTCCAGAACCAATGTGGACCGACTCGTGGACCAACTGGGATCCGGCCAACACGATTTACCCCGCTCCGACGGTAACGGTGGCTGCCAACATTACGGTTGACACGCGCTGGACGGCTAACAACACCTACCTCATCAGCGGCCCAATTTATGTGAACAACGGGGCGACCTTGACCATCGAGCCTGGAACGGTAGTTCGCGGCAACAAGACGGTAGCCGGTTCGGCCCTCATCATTACCAAAGGTTCGAAAATCGTCGCCAACGGCACGAAGACGGCCCCGATCGTGTTTACGTCAAGCGGCGGTGTGGGTAACCGCGCCATCGGTGACTGGGGTGGCCTGATCATCTTGGGTAAGGCCCAAAACAACCTTCCCGCCAACGCCGCTGCTGGAACGCCGGCTGGCATTGGTAACATCGAAGGACTGCCCGTATCAGCTGATTCGGAATACGGTGGCGGCGCAACCCCCAACGACAACGACAACAGCGGTGTCATTAAGTACGTGCGCATCGAATTCGGTGGCTACGCCTACCAAATCGACAAAGAAATCAACGGCCTTACGTTGGGTTCAGTGGGCCGCAACACGGTGATTGACTACGTGCAGACTTCGTACACGAACGACGACTCGTTTGAGTGGTTCGGTGGTACCGTAAACTGTAAGCACTTGGTAGCCTACCGCGGCCTAGATGACGACATGGACTGCGACTTCGGATACCGTGGTCAAAACCAATTCGTTCTGATCGTTCGCGACCCGGCCATTGCCGACCAGTCTTCGGGTTCAACCTCTGAAGGTTTTGAGTGCGACAACGACGGCAGCGGTTCGACCAACAACCCCAAAACCGCCGCTACGTTCTCGAACGTTACGGCTGTGGGCCCGCTTCGCGGCAACGTGAACGCCACGATCGACCCCAAGCACGAGCGCGCACTTCGCCTGCGCCGCAACAGCGAAATGAAGATCCACAACTCGATTTTCATGGACTTCAAAAAGGGCCTCTTCATTGACGGCGCAACGACTGAAGCCCAAGCTACGAGCGGCAACCTGCTCTTCAAGAACAACATTCTTGCCGGCTACAAGCCCGCTCAAGGATTCTACAAGACGAGCGCGTCGTTCGACATCAAGACGTTCTTCGCAACCAACGCCAATGACTCTTTGGTTAGCTCGGCCAACATCTTGACGACTCCCTACAACTACACGGCACCGGACTACCGTCCTGCTGCGGGATCGGTTGCCTTGACTGGAGCCTCGTTCTCGGCTGCTCCTTTTGCCAACAACGTGGCCTGTGGCCTTGCCGCTCCTGCGGTAACTGGTTCTCTGACCGTGTGCCAAGGATCATCGACGACCTTGAGCGCTCCGGCTGGCTTCACCTACTTGTGGAGCACGGGGGCAACCACCCAGAGCATCAACGTAGCCACTGCGGGTACCTACACGGTGACCATCACCGACGGTATCGGCTGTTCGAACAGCACCACCGCAACCGTGGTTGTTGAAGCACGTCCGACGGTAAGCGTTTCAGGTACGGCTACGGTATGTGCCGGTCAAAGCGTTACGCTCACCGCCACCGGCGCCGCCACCTATGTGTGGAACAACGGTACGACCACCAACACCTTGACGCTGAGCCCCACGGCAACGGCTACCTACACGGTAATCGGAACCAACGTAGCCGGCTGTGCCGACACCGCCACCTTCACGGTAACGGTAGACGCTGCTCCGACCATGACGGGTACTCCGACGATCACTGACGCAGGTTGCGGACTTTCGAACGGCTCCATCTCAGGGGTTACCGTGAACGGAACCGGCTTGACCTACAACTGGACCAACAGCGCCAACGTAAGCGTAGGCACGACAGCCAACCTCAGCAACGTGCCCGCCGGCGTGTACAACCTCACGGCAACCAACGCCACGGGCTGTTCGGCGTCCTTTGGCCCCTACTCGATCGCTAACCCTTCAGCTCCGGCTGCAGCCAGCGTGACGGTAGTTGACTCGGTACTTTGTGCAGGCGAAACGATCCAGCTTACCGCCACCTCTTCGGTAACGGGCGCAACCTTTACGTGGAGCGGACCGAACTTCAGCGGCACCGGTGCCACGGTAACGATTGCGAATGCTACGGCGGCCAACGCCGGGGTGTACTCGGTAACGGTTACGGCCAACGGCTGTACGAGCTCGGCTACGAGCAAGACGATTGTCGTCAACAACCTGCCCGCAGTAACCGTACTCGCCTTCAGCGATACGACCTGTGTGAACTACGCAGCGGTAACGCTTGCTGGCGCTCCAGCTGGCGGAACCTTTAGCGGCAACGGGGTAACCGGTGCAAGCTTTGACCCCGCTACGGCTGGAACAGGTACCCACGTTATTACCTACAGCTACACGGACGCCAACGGCTGTGCCAACAGCGCTACCACAACCATCGTGGTTGACGCCTGTGTGGGCATGGACGAGTCCTCGCTCAACGCGATCCGGGTGTTCCCGAACCCGACCAACTCGGTAATCAATGTAGCGACGACCCGCGACGACCTCGCCGCCGTAGTCCTCACGAACAGCGTAGGCGAAGTTGTGGCTCGCTCGAACAGCACCCAGATCGACGCCACGCAGTTCGCCAACGGACTCTACTTCGTGACCGCCGTCTTCGCCGACGGCAGCACTTCGGTAGCCCGCGTTACGGTACTGAACTAAGCAGACCTCCCTCGGGAGTGAACGAGCCGCCTCCTTCGGGGGGCGGCTTTTTTATTTAGCGGATTGGTGTTCCCAGTACAGCGGGAAGTCGGTGCGTTCAGTCGCGCTCGCCCGACCAGCTGGCGGTCCACGCTGCGGCGCGCTTCGCTGTGGGCAAGGCCAAAACCAGCATCATCTTGACGACGGCCGCCTCGAGGATCATGCCGCCCGACTCCCACACTCCGCTCGCCTGGAGCACCTTGCCGGTGGCGTAGTTGGACGGACCCGACGACGCCGCACGGCACTGCGAAACGTGGGCCAGCGCCACGCCGGCATCGTGCGCCTCGCGCAGCAGTCCGGCAAGCCAAGGCCATGAGGGCGCGTTTCCGCTGCCCAAGGTGTGAAGGATTACCCCTTCGGCCCCGCTACCGAGGAGCATCGCCCTCAGGCTTGCCTCGGTCATTCCCGGGCTGAGGGTGGCAACCGCCACATTGGGGTTGAGGGCCGTTCGACGCCCCTGCGTCAGGTCAGGAGACCAAAGCCGCTTGCGGTGCAGCACAAGGTCCACGCCGCTTCGGCCGAGTTCGGGGTAGTTCGGGCTGTGAAACGCGTCAAACTGGCGCGCAGAATGCTTGTAGACGCGGTTTCCGCGAAACAAACGGTTATCAAAAAATACGGCCACTTCGCGCAGGAGGGGTCCGCCGTGGTCGCCCTGCAGCATGACGATCTCCAGGCTGGTCAAGAGGTTGTCGCGGCCGTCGCTGCGCAGCACGCCCAGGGGCACCTGGCTCCCGGTCAGCACCACGGGCTTGCCGAAGGCTCCGCCCAGCATAAAACTGAGCGCACTCGCGCTGTAGGCCATGGTGTCGGTGCCGTGCAGCACCACAAATCCGTCAAACTCCTCGCGGGCAGCCCAGAGGGCGTCGGCCATCGCGGTCCAATCCTCGGGGCCCATGTCGGACGAGTCCTTGGGCTGGCCCAGCGAACGGTATTCCACCTCGGCCTTAAGGCGAACCAGGTCGGGCACGTTGGCGCGCAGGGCGTCGGCGTGGAACGGAACCAGGCTTCCGTCGCGCTGGGCTACCATGCCAATGGTGCCGCCGGTGTAAAGGATCAGGAGTTTCACAGTCCGAAGATATGCCGTGCGTTGCGGGTGGTCACGTCGGCGACTTCGGCGAGCGGAATACCCAGCTCCGCCGCCAAATGCTCGGCCACGCGGCGCAGGTAGGCGCTCTCGTTGCGCTTGCCACGGAACGGAACGGGGGCCAAATACGGCGAATCGGTTTCGAGCACCACGCGGTCGAGGCCGGTTTCGCGCAGCACGTCGACCACCCCGGCCTTGGGGAAGGTGGCGACGCCCCCGATTCCGAGGTGAAGGCCCATGTCGATCAGTTCGGCGGCGATTTCGCGCGAGCCCGTGAAGCAGTGCAGCACGCCCCGCAGTCCCCTGCCCTTCCAAGCCCGCAGCACGTCCATGGTGGGGCCCCAGGCTTCGCGCACGTGCATGCTGAAGGGCTTGTCCCAGCGCAGGCACCACTCCAGCTGGCGCTCCAGTGCCGCCACCTGCCAGTCCAGCGTGGTTTTATCCCAGTAAAGGTCGAGTCCGAGTTCGCCCACAGCCACAAACGCTTCGGGAGTTGCCGTCCACAGCGCTTCGTATCGGTCGAGGACCTCGGTCCAGTCGGCGCCCACGTGGCAGGGATGCAGCCCGAGCATCAAGCGCACCGCCTCAGGGTACTGCGCCTGAAGGGCCAGCATTCGCGGCCAGCTTTCGTCGTCGACGTTGGGAATGAGCGCCATGCCCACGCCCGCTTGGCGCATGCGCGCGAACACCGCGGCCCGATCGGCGTCGAGCTGGGAATTATCCAGGTGCGTGTGGGTGTCGATCAGCTCCATACCGCAAAGGTAGACGGCCAATCAACCAGTTACTAGTAACTAGTTACTTGCTAAAGGCCCAATCCCGCCTTCACGTCGCCGCCCATGAGCAGCTCGACCGGATTCTCGAGGGCCTCTTTGATGGCCACCAGGGTGCCAACCGACTCGCGTCCGTCGATGATTCGGTGGTCGTAGCTCATCGCCACATACATGATGGGGCGCACCACGATTTGGCCGTCGCGCACCACGGGGCGCTCGACGATGTTGTGCATGCCCAAAATTGCGCTCTGGGGCGGGTTGATGATGGGCGTCGAAAGCATCGAGCCAAACACCCCGCCGTTGGTGATGGTGAAGCAGCCGCCGGTCATCTCGTCGACGCTAATCTTGCCGTCGCGGACCTTGGTTGCCAGGTCTTTGATGCCCATTTCGACGTCGGCGAAGCTCATTTTGTCGGCGTCGCGGAGCACGGGAACCATCAGGCCTTTCGGGCCGCTCACGGCCACCGAAATGTCGGTCGTGTCGAACGAAATCATGTCGTCGCCGTCGATCATGCTGGCGACCGCCGGGAACATTTTGAGCGCACGCACCGAAGCCAAGGTGAAGAAGCTCATAAACCCAAGGCCCACGCCGTGCTTGGCGGCAAACGCGTCTTTGTACTCCTTGCGCAGGTCCATGATGGGCTTCATGTCGACCTCGTTGAAGGTGGTCAGCATCGCCGTTTCGTTTTTCACACTCACCAAGCGGGTCGCAAGCTTGCGGCGCAGCGCGCTCATGCGCGTGCGCGTTTCCCCGCGGCCAGCGGCGCTGGCCGAACTGCCCATCGCCACCTTGGCGTTCACCGCGTCTTCCTTGGTGATGCGGCCGTCCTTCCCGGTTCCGGAAACCTGGCTGGCGTCCATGCCCTTCTCGGCAAGAATTTTCTTAGCGGCCGGCGAAGCCGTCCCCGTAGCGTAGGTCGCCGCGGGCGCGGATGCCGGAGCGGCCGCCGCAACCGGCATCGGATTCGGCGCGCTGGCCGCGGCCGGCTTCGCCCCGCCTTCGGGGGCGGCAGCCGACGTATCGATGCGGCAGACCACCTGGCCCACGGCCACGGTGGTTCCGGGCTCCACCAAAATCTCGATGACGCCGGCGGCCTCGGCGGGCAGCTCCAGCGTGGCCTTGTCGGAATCCACCTCGGCAATCGCCTGGTCCTTCTCGACGTAGTCGCCGGTGCTCACCAACCAGGTGGCGATTTCAACTTCGCTAATCGATTCGCCCGGAGAGGGCACCTTCATATCAAGGATCATGGTTCGAGGGGGATTTTAGCAATCAAAGGTTTCGGCAATCAGGCGGTGCTGAATCTGGTGGGCGGCCTTGTGGGAACCGGTGGCCGGAGCGGCCGAGGCCGGCGGCGACACGCGGTGCAGCTTCAGGTCGCAGTTCGCCAGCATAAACGTCCAAGCGCCCATGTTGGCGGGCTCTTCTTGGGCCCAAACCAGCTGGACTTCGCTGGGGTACTTCGCGAGCTCCGCGTGCATTTGGGCCGCAGGCAGCGGGTAAATCTGTTCCAGGCGCACGATGGCCGTGTCGGTGGCTCCGCGCTTGGTGCGCTCGTCGTCGAGCTCGTAGTACAGCTTGCCCGAGCAGAACACCACCTTCTTCACGTCGGCAGGCTTCACGGTCGTGTCGCCAATCAGCGGCTGGAACGTGCCGGCCGAAAGTTCTTCCACCGTCGACACCGCCTTCGGATGGCGCAGCAAACTCTTGGGGCTCATCACCACCACCGGCTTGCGGAAGCTCCAGTGCATGCTGCGGCGGAGCAGGTGGAAGTGGTTGGCCGGCGTCGTGGGGTTGCACACCGCCATGTTGTCTTCGGCGCAGAGCTGCAAAAAGCGCTCGAGGCGGGCCGACGAGTGCTCGGCGCCCTGGCCTTCGTAGCCGTGCGGAAGCAGCATCAGCAGTCCGTTTTGGGTATTCCATTTGTCTTCGGCCGCGCTGATGAACTGGTCGATGATGATCTGGGCTCCGTTGGCGAAGTCGCCGAACTGGGCTTCCCAAATCACCAGGGTTTCGGGGCTGGCCATGGCGTAGCCGTAGTCGAATCCGAGCACCGCGTACTCCGAAAGGTGCGAATTGTAGATGGCGAAGCGGCCCTTCTTGCCGGGCACCGCGTTCATGGGGATGTACTCCTCTTCGGAGTCCTCCATTTTCAGCACCGCATGGCGGTGGCTAAAGGTTC
Organism: Cryomorphaceae bacterium; assembly: GCA_021298655.1. Taxonomy (GTDB): domain Bacteria; phylum Bacteroidota; class Bacteroidia; order Flavobacteriales; family Schleiferiaceae; genus TMED14. The sequence goes on from JAJTFK010000014.1 coordinate 16,717, forward strand.
CGCGCTCGACGTCTTCGCCCGAAATCCGAACGCTAAATCCCTCTTGAAGCAGGGTGGCGTAGGCCAGGTTCTCGGCCATTCCCCAATCGATGGCATTGCGCTCAAAGACCATGGCGCGGCGGTCTTCGAGCAGGCGCGTGGCTTTGTTCAGGAACTTTTTGCCCTCGGGCAGGGTGGTCAGGGCCGTGGCCGCTGCCTCGAGCAGGTTCCGCTCCGCTCCCGTTTGGGGAAGTTGAAGCATGGCGTCGCCCGCGGCCGGCGGAAAGGGCGCCCACTCGTCTTCCATGAAGGGCACGATGACGTTTTTGGCGATCTGCTTGGCTTCGTCGAAGTGGCCCTCGAGCAGCTGCTTGAATTCGGCCTCCAGTTCCTTCACCATGTTGGCGTGGGTTGCGCCCTGGGCCAGCAGCTTGGCGTGGTAGATTTCGCGCGGATTCGGGTGGCGGGCGATGGCCTTGTACAGCAGGGGCTGCGTGAAGCGGGGCTCGTCGCCCTCGTTGTGGCCGTACTTGCGGTAGCAGAGCAGGTCGATGAACACGTCGCGGCCAAAATGCTGGCGGTACTCCATGGCGAAGCGCATCGCGTGCACCACGGCTTCGACGTCGTCTCCGTTCACGTGAAGCACGGGCGCCAGGACCACTTTGGCCACGTCGGTGCTGTAGGTCGACGAGCGCGCATCGAGGTAGTTGGTGGTGAATCCGACCTGGTTGTTGATGACCAGATGGATGGTTCCGCCCGTGGCGTACCCGTCGAGGCGCTCCATTTGCACGACTTCGTAGACGATGCCCTGGCCGGCCACCGCGGCGTCGCCGTGGATCTGGATCGGAAGCACCTTGGACCGGTCCATTCCGTAGTCGGTGTTGCCCTTGGCCCGCGCGATGCCTTCAACGACCGCATCCACGGCCTCGAGGTGCGAAGGGTTGGGCGAAATATTGAGCTTTAGGCTGCGGCCGTTGCGGAGTTCGCGGGTGGTCGTGTAGCCCAAGTGGTACTTCACGTCGCCGTCAAAGCCCTCTTTGTCGTCGAATTCCTTGCCCTCAAACTCGCTGAAAATCTGGCGGGCCGGCTTTCCAAAAATATTGGTGAGTACGTTGAGTCGGCCGCGGTGGGCCATTCCCAATACCACCTCTTCTACCCCCAGTTCGGCGGCGCGCTGCATCAAAAAGTCGAGACCCGGAATCATCGCCTCGGCGCCCTCAATCGAAAAGCGCTTTTGGCCCACAAACTTGGTGTTCAGGAAGTTCTCAAAAGCCACGGCCTCGTTGAGCTTGTGAAGGATGTGCTTCTTTTCGTCGGCGGCCAACGTCGGGTAGTTGTCGTTGGCGTGCACGTAGTTTTGGATCCACTTCACCACCTGCGGGTCGCGGATGTACATGTATTCAACGCCGATGGAGCGGCAGTAAATGGCCTTGAGGTGCTCGACGATTTCGCGGAGCGGAGCGGGTCCGGGCAAGCCCACTTCGACCGCGGCCTGAAACACGCTGTCGAGGTCGGCCGAGCTGAGGCCAAAATTCTCAAGGTCCAAGGTCGGCTTGTAGCTGCGGCGCTCGCGGACCGGGTTGGTTTGGGTGAACAAATGGCCTCGGGTTCGGTAGCCGTTGATGAGGTTGAGCACCATGAACTCCTTTCGGAGCTCTTCGGGAACCTCCGGACCTACCGGAGCAACCAGCGACTCCAGGTCGTCTCCGTAGGGACTTCGGGCGAAATCATAGCCTTGAAAAAACGCACGCCACGACGGCTCAACGGAATCGGGGTTCTCGACGTACTGCTGGTAGAGTTCATCCAAGTAGGCGACGTGGGCGCTGCCGAGAAAAGAAAAGCGATCCATAATGCGTAATTCCCCGCAAAATTACGGCCAAAAAGCCTAGGATTCGCGGGAAAAAAGCCACAAAGCGAGTTCCCTCAGGTCGCCCGTCGCGGCACCGAGTTCGCCGGCGCGGTTCAGGGCCTCAAGGGCCCGTTCGTAGTGGTCTTTTCGGCGTTGCTCGACGTAGGCGCGCACGCCCGTGGCCTCCAAGGCTTCGGTAAGTACTTCGACCCGTTCCGCCCCCTGAAGCGCAAGGGCTTCGTTGACGGACTCCGGACTGCGCCGCGCGAGCTCGATCCAGAGCATGGTTTTCTTGCCCTGAATCAGGTCGCCTCCGGCCTGCTTGCCCGTTTTGGCGGGATCCCCAAAGGCGTCGAGCAGGTCGTCGTGGATTTGAAACGAGGTTCCGAGCTCCAGTCCAAACGAATACAGGGCCTTGGCCAGTTCGGTCGAACCGCCGCCGCTCCGAACCCCCATTTCGAGTGCGCAGCCCAGCAGCACGCTGGTCTTGTACTGAATCATGCGCAGGTAGGCGCCTTCTTCGACGGACTCCTCATGCTCAAAATCCATGTCCCATTGCTGGCCTTCGCAGACCTCGAGGGCGGTCTGGGTAAATACGCGGTAGAGCTCGGGCAGGGCTTCCTTGGGCGCTGATTCCAAGGCCTTAAAGGCCAGGGCAAAGAGCGCATCGCCGCTCAGAATTGCGGTGTTGACGCCCCAGCGCTCGTGCACCGTGGCCTGGCCGCGGCGCAGGGGCGCCGCGTCCATGATGTCGTCGTGAATCAGCGAAAAGTTGTGGAAGCGCTCCACCGCGTGCGCCGCGGGGAGCGCAACCTCGGCCTTGGCGCCGACGGCCTCGGCGCCCATCAACGCCAAAACCGGGCGAAGGCGCTTGCCCCCCATGGCCAGAATGTAGCGCTGCGGGGCATAAAGGCGGTCCGGCTGGCGGCCCCACTCGGGCTCGCCCATGGATGCCTCAAGGGACTGAACAAAAAAGCGTTGGAGGCGTTCGACGGACTGCATACTGCGGGGTGGGGTTGGAAAAGGTGCGCTTAAACGGCTTAATTCAGCGAAGGAGCGAGCGCAGGTAGGCTCCGTATCCGCTCTTCACCAGCGGCGCAGCGAGGCGCTCGAGCTGGGCGGCGTCGATGAAGCCTTGGCGGTAGGCCACCTCTTCAATGCAGCCCACCTTCAGGCCCTGGCGGCGCTCGATGATTTGCACGAATTGAGCCGCTTCCATCAAACTTTCGAAGGTTCCGGTGTCGAGCCAGGCGGTTCCGCGGTCCATGATTTGGACGCTGAGCTCTCCGCGGCGCAGGTACTCGCGGTTCACGTCGGTAATCTCGTACTCGCCCCGCGCCGACGGATTGAGGTTGGCGGCGATTTCAATGACTTGGTTGTCGTAGAAGTACAGCCCCGGGACCGCGTAGTTGCTCTTGGGCTGGGCGGGTTTTTCTTCGATCGACAGCGCCTTGCCCTGGGCGTCGAACTCGACCACGCCGTAGCGCTCGGGGTCGCTCACCGGGTAGGCAAAAACCACGCCCCCCTTGGGGTTTGCCGAGGCCTGAAGGATGCTCGGCATCTGGGTTCCGTAGAAAATATTGTCGCCCAAGACCAGCGCCACCGAGTCGTCGCCGACGAAGTCGCGGCCCAAGACAAAGGCCTGGGCCAGTCCGTTGGGCTCGTGCTGCACCGTGTACTCAAAGCGGCATCCGAGCTGCGAACCGTCGCCCAGCAGCTTGTGAAACAGCGGCGCGTCGTGGGGCGTGGTGATGAGCAAGATTTCGCGAATTCCGGCCTCCATAAGGGTGGAAAGCGGGTAGTAAATCATCGGCTTGTCGTACACCGGCATCAGCTGCTTGCTGATGCTGTGGGTGAGCGGATGGAGTCGGGTGCCGGAACCGCCGGCGAGGATGATGCCTTTCATACGTTATTCTTCGCCTTCCGAAAGATCGGCAAGGGACTTCTCTTGGTCCTTGGCCGACATGACCTTATCGAGGGTCATGAGCAGCGACGGCAATAAAATTAGGTTGGAGAACATCGCAAAACCCAGGGTCAGCGAGATGAGTAAGCCCAGCGCTTGAGTTCCGCCAAAATTTGACGCAAGGAAGATGAAAAATCCAGCAAACAGGACAACCGAGGTGTAAAACATGCTCACGCCCGACTCGCGAATGGCGACCAACGCGGCGTTACCGATATTGCCTCCGTTGATGTGGAGCTCCTGGCGGTAGCGCGAAAGAAGGTGAAGGGTGTCGTCCACCGAGATACCGAAGGCGATCGAGAAAATCAGCACCGTAGACGGCTTAACGGGAATGCCAAACCAGCCCATAATCCCCGCGGTCATGATCAGCGGAAGAAGGTTGGGCAAAATGGCCACCACCATCATGCGCCACGAGCGGAAGAGGCCTGCCATCAGCAGGGAAATGACCACGACCGCAAAAATCAAGCTGCTCACGAGGTTGTTGATCAGGTACTCCGTCGAGCGCAAGAAAATCAAGCCTGCGCCCGAAAACGATACGTCCACCTGTTCCTTATCAAAGTGTTCGTCGGCCTTGGCCTGCACGGCTTCGACCACCTTGACCATCTCGGGCCGCGGTAGGTCCTTGACCTGCACGGTGATGCGCATGCGCTGGTTGTCTCGGTCGATGAGTCCCGTGGTCAGTGCGCGGTTCACGTCCTGCTTGCCCGTGGGGAGCAGCGCCGCAATCTGGCGGCGCTCGGATGCCGAGGGAAGCTCGTAGAACTCCTCGCCTCCGCCGTAGTAGGCCTGCCGGCTAAACTTCAAAAAATCGTTGATGCTCATGCTGCGCGACAGGTTGGGAATGCTGTCGAGCGAACGCTGAAAGGCCTCGGCCTGGCGGAGCACGCTGGATTGGAACACGCCGCCCGGTTCCCGGCTGTTGACCACGACCTCGAGCGGAATGACGCCGCCCAACTTGTCTTCAAAAAACGTCATCTGCTGCACCAAGGGGTCGTCGGGTTGAATGTCGGTGGTAATGTTGCCGGTGGTCTCCATGCGCAGCATTCCGATAAAGCCCACCGCGGCCAAGGTGAGGGCGCCGGCGTAAACCCAGGTGCGGTGGTACTGGGCTACGCGCTCGAGCCAGCTCACGCCGTCGTTGAGCCACTTCTGCTCCAAATGCTTGTAATGCTGGGGCTTAGGGGCCGGCATCCAGCTGTAAAGCACCGGCAAAATCGTCATGGAAAGCACGAAGACCACGACGATGTTGATGGTGGCCGCCACGCCAAAGTGAATGAGGGCGTCGCTGGCCGTGAACATGAAGGTCGAAAATCCGAGGGCCGTCGTGAGGTTGGTCATGAGCGCGACGCCGCCAATCTTCTTGACCGTGTGCAAAATGGCCAGTTGAACGTCCTGATCTCGGGCGTATTCCTGGTGGTATTTGTTGATGAAGAAAATGCAGTTGGGTACCACAATTACGATGAGCAGCGGCGGAATGAGGGCCGAAAAGAGCGTGAGCTTGTACCCCAAGGCCCCGAGTACGCCAAACGAACCGACCACCCCGACTCCGACCACCACAAGGGCAATGATGGCCGCCCGGGTACTGCGCATCATGGCAAACATGATGACCAAGGTGACGATTGCCGTGAGGCCGAGGAAGAGGTTGATTTCGGATTTAATGCTCCGCGCATTGACCATCCTCAGGTAGGGAACGCCGGATATCTGTATGTCAATCCCGGTGCGGCGCTCGAACTTTTTGGCTTCGGCGGTAATGTGGTCGATCATTGGGAAGAACAGCTTGCTGTAGTTCGCCGTATCGGAAATCTGTACCGCCATGAGCTGGGTGGTACCGTCGTTGGCGTTGAGAAGGCCCTCGTACACGGGCAGTTCACTCAATTTTTGACGCACCACTTCCGCCTCTTCGGGCTTGTCAATTCGTCCGTCGCAGATGGGAATGGGCTCAAAGCGGTCGTTGGAGTCCGGACCCAGGTACAGGTCGACGGCGTTGTGCCAGGACAATACGCCCTTTACTTCGGGCGTTTGCTCAATGTTGTTCGCCAGCTCAATCCAGCTGTTCATGATGTAGGGCAGGAAGTAGCTGTTGTCGTGGGCGGCCAAGAAAATGACGCCCCCACTGCCCTGCTCAAAATTCTTGTTGAGCGCGACAAACTCGGTGTACACGCTGTCGTCCTCGGGAAGCATTTTGGCGAAGTGGTAGCTCACCTCCACATTTCGGCCCAAGTAGGCCATGACAAGCACGTAAAGCACCCAAAACGCCACCACCTGACGGCGGTATTTTTGAACAAAATGGCCGAGTTTCTCCCACATAATGGGCAAAGGTAGCAGTTTATCCCTGCTCGGCAGGGAACAAAATGGGCCTGCTCGGAACGGCATCGCCGTGCATCGGCGCCAAGCTCAGGTTCAGCCGGTAGCACCCGTCGGCGCAGTCCGTGGGAACCTGAATGAGTTCGGTAATGCTGGCTTCGGGGTAGCGGGCTTGACGCAGGTCGCGTGCGCCCAAGGGCAATCCCCAAAATGCGCGGTGGGCCGCGAGGGCACCGCCGTCTTCTTCGGGGTCGACGCTGGGCAAGTCGATGAGCAGGTGGCGGATTCCGCGATCGGCCAACCAGGCAAGGGCCGCCGGCTCCACCGCAGGGGGGTCGGTTCGGCGCCAGTCGCGCTGGCTAAGGTCGCCTTCTTGGGTGGCCAAAATCAAGGCGTCGTAGTCGGTGGCGGCGGCCGCGCTGGCCTTCAGTTGGTTGATCGTCAGCAGGCGTTCGACCGGAATCCGCAGCACCCGGGCCCGCATCCACGGCGAAATTCCGAGCTGCACCGCGTGGACCGGTTCGCGCACCACATGGCCCACCGACTCGGTGTGGGTTCCGTGGGCGTGGGGGTTAAAGTGCACGTCAAAAAAGTTGACGCTGCCGCCTTGGGCCACGTCGCCCACCCAATCGCCCATGCGCACCGCTTCACGGCGCGGACCCTCGATGTACCAGGCTCTGGGGCGTCCGAATTCGACGGGAATGCTCAGGTCGTACATGCTGCGAAGCTAACCGAATCAGGCTTCTACACCAAACGCGTCGGCGGCCACGGCGTCGGCCCAAAGCCAACCCTCGCCCTGAAGGCGCCAACCCCGTTCGTCGGAGGCCAGCATCCCCTGGCGGATCCACTTGGTCCAAACGCGGTCCAGGTCGCGCCCCGAAGCCATGGAGCGGCTTAGGCCTTCTGCGCGGCGCAATTGGGTCAGCAGCTGCTCGTGAAAGCGTTCCTGGTCGCTGAGCACTTCGAGCTCAAACCAACCCGAGCGGCGCCCCTCGCTCAAAGCCTTTTGGTATTCGGGGTTGCTGCGCACGTTGGCTCGGCGGGTTCGGTGGCCGTCAAAGGAATGCGCTCCCGGGCCCAGCCCCAGGTAGGGCGAACCGCTCCAGTAGGCGCTGTTGTGCACGGCGCGCCATCCGGGCTTGGCGTAGTTGCTGACCTCGTAGGCTTCCCATCCCTGGCGTTCCAGTTCGGCGCGGAACCACAAAAAATCCTCGGCCGCGCGTTCATCGCGGGGTGGCTCGCTTCGGCCCGTGGCCACATCGTGGGCCAGTGCGGTGCGCGGCTCCACGGTCAACGCGTAGGCCGATAGGTGGGGCGTTCCGAGCTCGAGGGCCCGGCCGACCTGTTCCTGCCATTCGCCAAGGCTGCTGCCGGGCAGACCGTATATCAGGTCAAGGCTCAGGTTGCCAAACCCGGCGTCTTGGGCGCGGCGCACCGCATCTTTGGCATCCCGGCCCCGGTGGGGGCGTCCCATCCAATCCAGGCGTTCGTCGCGAAAGGTTTGAACCCCTATGCTCAGGCGGTTAAATCCGCCCGACCGCCACAAATCAAGGCGGTCTGCACGGACGTCCTCGGGGTTGACCTCCAGCGTGCATTCGGCCCCGTCGGCCAGGTCGAGGCGGTCCCGAATCGCGTCATTCAGGCTCAAAAACTCCGCGTCGGGAAGCACGCTGGGCGTGCCGCCCCCCCAATACAGCGTCGCGGTGCGCTGCCCCGAAGGGATGCGGAGTTCCGCCTCGCGCGCCATGGCGGCGACGACCGACGGAATTTGGCGCAAAACCGTAGAAAAATGAAAATCGCAGTAACGGCATGCGTGCCGGCAAAACGGCACATGCACGTAGACGCCGGCAGACTCGGAGGCCGAACTCACGGCAGCGGGAGCGCTAGGCGAAAGGTTGTTCCCTGTCCGGGTGCGCTGTGCAGCACCTGGAGTTGCCCGCCGTGGCCCTGAACCGCAATGCGGCGTGCCAGGCTGAGTCCGAGGCCCCATCCGCGCTTTTTGGTGGTAAACCCGGGGCGGAACACCGAACGGCGAACCTTGGCCGTCATGCCCTTGCCGCTGTCTTCGACGTCGACCACCACGCGATCGCCCAAGCGCTGAACCCGGACCGTGATGCGCCCCCGCTGGTCGGGAAGGGCATCGACCGCGTTCCGAATGAGGTTTTCAAGGACCCAGCCCAAGAGCACGGGCTGGTAGCGCACCGGAGGCAGTCCGGCTTCGAGCTCGTAGCGCAGGTCCACGCCCTTGGGAAGCCGTTTTTGCAGGTAGGCAACGCTGTGTTCCACAAGGGGCGCAAGGTCGGCCACTTCGCCCGGCTGGTCGGATCCGATTTTGGAGAAGCGGTCGGCCACGGTCTGCAGGCGCTCGAGGTCTTTGCGCACCTCGGCGAGCAGGGGCGCCAGGTTGGCCTGCCCCGCGGTTTCGTCTTCAAGCACCGTCAGCCACCCGTACAGGGCCGAAAGGGGGGTGCCCAGTTGATGGGCCGTTTCGCGGGCCATTCCCGTCCAAACCTGATCTTCTTCGGCCCGTCGCGCCCGATGGAATCCGTAGTAGGAAAGCAACAGAAACAAGGCCATAACCCCAAGCAGCACCCGCGGATAGGTGCGAAGCTGGCCAAGCGTCGTCGATTCGTACTGATAAATGTACTGGTACATTCCAGGGACCAATTCCACGGCAATGGGCTCGGCGTAGGCCGCCATGCGCGACTTCCAAGCCAGCGTATCGGCCGCCGTGGCGTCCGTCCAAGGCACGTTTCGCGACGAGACAATGGTGCCCGCGTCGTCTACCAACAAAACGGGAATCGACTCGTTGTTTTCGATTATTTGGGTGGCCAGCGAGAGGTCCACCTCGTCGGCAGCGTGAACAATGTGCTGAATGGCCATGGCCCATCGGTCCACTTCACGGGCTTCGCGTCGGCGAAGGTTGGACGCCAAGGTTTCGGTATACCACAGGGTTACCGCCGCAATTACCACCGCAAAAACCAGCAGCCCCGCCTTCCAACGCCGGCGAAGTTGGTAAACCGAAACAACTTGAAATGGGTTACGCATTGGTAGCGAAGGTAGCACGACCTTTGCACCCGTTTGTTTATGCGTTCCCCCGTTGCCTTCCTCTTCATCCTGGTGCTGTACTTCGCCATGGACCTGTACGTGTACCGCGGACTGCGGACCCTCGACCCGGGCACCTGGGTCAAGCGCAGCTACATGATTCTGCACGGTTTGGGCTACGCCTACGTGCTTTATGCCTTTTTCAAGTTTGATCCGGGCGCACCGGCCCACGAAATGCGCCGCGGAATGCAAACGTTTATGGTGTGGTTCGTCCTGCTGTACGTTCCCAAACTCCCCATGATTGCCCTTTGGCTGGCCGAGGATTTTGTGCGCGGAGGCTACGCCCTGTTTGGCTCGAACGGTTGGCCGGAGCGGCGAAAAACCCTAACCTGGATCGCGGTGGCGGTGGGAAGCATCCCGTTTTTGAGCATTTTGGACGGTTGGCAATTTGGTCGTTCGCGCTACCGAATCAAGCACCACGTTGCGCGCATCCCCGGACTGCCCGAGGCCTTTCGCGGATTCCGCGTGGTTCAAATCAGCGACATCCACAGCGGAAGCTTCACCGACCCCAGCGAGGTCCAAAAGGGCATTGACGCGGTCCTCGAGGCCAAGGGCGACGCGGTCGTGTTTACCGGCGACCTGGTCAACAACACCGCCGACGAAATCGAACCCTGGATGGAGCGATTCAGCCAAATCAAGGCCCCACACGGCGTGTTTAGCATTTTGGGCAACCACGACTACGGCGACTACGTGCCCTGGTCGAGCCCCGAAACGAAGGAAGCCAACCTCGAGCGCCTCGCCCGAAACCACGCCAAAATGGGCTGGACCCTGCTCCGCAACGAGCGGGCGGTGCTTCGCAAAGACGGCGCCGAACTCGAAGTACTCGGAATTGAAAACTGGGGCCTTCCCCCTTTTCCGCAGTACGGTCGCCTCGACGACGCGCTCGCGCTCTGCCCCGATCCGGCCACACCCAAAATTTTGCTGAGCCACGATCCCTCGCACTTCGACGCCGAAGTACTGCCCAATTCCGCCAACATCGCGCTGACCCTGAGCGGCCATACCCACGGCATGCAGTTCGGAATTGAAATCCCGGGCTGGATCAAGTGGAGCCCGGTAAAGTGGAAGTATCCGCGCTGGGATGGGGCCTACCCCGTCGGATCGAAAACGCTGTACGTAAACCGCGGTTTTGGCTACCTTGCGTTCCCCGGCCGCGTCGGAATGTGGCCCGAAATCACGGTCCACGAACTTCAACCCGCTTAAGCACCATCGAAAACCATGAAAAACCTGCTTTTCGTCCTCGCCGCCGCCGCCGTTGCGGTTCCGGCCTTTACTAATGCCAACGGTCCCGGTGGCGGGAAATCGGGCTCGCCCGCGTCCAACGGACAAACCTGTTCGGGCTGCCACAGCGGCGCCTCCATCTCTACCCAATCGGTAAGCATCACGACCGACATTCCGTCGACCGGTTTTGTGCCCAATACCAACTACCAAATCACGGTAACGAACGCTACGGGCGGCGCGAGCAACCCCCGGAGCGGGTTTCAAGCTTCGGTGGAGTCAGCCGGCCACCAAGGCAGCCTGACGGCGGGCACGGGGAGCAAGCTGGTGAATTCCAATTTCGTAACCCACACCTCGAGCAGCATTGCCGTGAGCAACGGCCAGGCGGCTTGGACGTTCACCTGGAACAGCGGCAACGCCCCCGACGGCACTACAATCTACGTCTCGAGCCTGTTTGCCAACGGAAACGGCAACGACAACGGCGACGCCGTGGCCACCCAAAGCCTTGCCCTGAGCCGCAGCACCATCGGCCTCGACGAGCCGCAGCTCCCGGTAGGCGTTTCGCCCAACCCGGCCCGCGACTTTGTTGGACTGGAGCTTCCCGAGGGCCTGATGGTGGTTCGGGCCTTCGCGCTGAGCGGAGCCGAAGTGTACCGCGCCGCCGGATTTGACGGCATGCGCATTCCCACCGCCGACTGGCCCAACGGGGCCTACGTACTCGACGTGCGCCACGCGGACGGTCGCCAGTTTCGCGAGCGCATCCAGATTTCCCACTAATTCCGGGTGCGGAGCGCGGCCCGCTTCGTTTGGCGCGGTGCTTGCGGTACCTACGGCATGAAGCACGTACTTTTTGCCCTGCTCGGCCTGGCCCTTACGGCGCCGGCCTTGAGCCAATCGTCTGATTCAAAAATCAAAGCCTACCTGCGCGGCGGGGTTAACTACAACCTGAGCGGCGTCGGCCTCGACAGTGGATTTACCAACGCCGGGAGCATCGCCCGCCTCGAGCGCCCGGTCAACGGCTGGCACGCCGGGCTTACCGTGCGCGAGCAACGCAAAGACGGGAGCTACCTGGCCTTGGAATCCCTTTTTTCGGCCCGCACCTACACGTTTCAGGGGGTGGACGCCAACGGGAACACGTTTGACGAAACACTCCAGTCCCAAAGCGTGCAGCTGGCCCTTTCGCCGGGATTCCGTTTCTTCAAGCTCGTGCGCGCCCAAGCCGGCATCAACGCGCTGTTCGAACTCAACGACGACTTCAAGTCGACCTTCGCCAACTACCAGCTAGGGTACCGCCTGGGCGTTGGACTCGACCTGGGCAAGAGCCTGACCCTGGACGTGGCGCTCAACAGTGCGTTCAATGCCCAGGGCGGAACCTGGAACGGCCTGACCCTGAGCAATCGGCCTTCGGAATACCTGGTCTCCGTAGGCTACAAGCTCTAATTTTTAGCCCGGCGCGCCGGTTTGGCACGCTTTTGGAATTTGACTACTCAGAGTGCTTTGCGTTTAGGTGATTTTGTGTTCAACGTTCATGCGTTTCGTTGACTAGTTAAGCACTCCTTCGAAGCCCCGGCCGTGTGCTGGGGCTTTTTCTATTAATCTAGTTGCTCGTAACTAGTTACTTGTTTACAGCTTGACGAAGACGTTTTTGGGTTCGGTAAAGAAGCGCAGCGCTTCAAATCCGCCCTCACGGCCGAGGCCCGACTGCTTGACCCCGCCAAAGGGCGTGCGCAGGTCGCGCACCAACCAGCTGTTGATCCAAACGATTCCGGCCTCGAGCTCGTGGGCCACGCGGTGGGCCCGCTGCAGGTTGCTCGTCCAAAGGGTTGCCGCAAGGCCGTACTTGGTGGCGTTGGCCAGCGCCAGCGCCTCTTCTTCGGTGTCAAACGGCATGACCGTGACGACCGGTCCGAAAATCTCTTCTTGGTTGGTGCGGCAGCTCATGGGCAGTCCCGTGATCACCGTCGGGGCAACAAAGTAGCCGTTCGGGGCGCCGTCCACGGCGACGGGATGGCCGCCGCACTCGATGCGTCCGCCCTCTTCTTGAGCCAGCGCGATGTAGCTCAAAATCTTGTCGCGGTGCGGAGCCGAGACCACCGCCCCCACCTGGGTTTCGGGGTCGCTAGGCAGGCCCACCTTTAGGGCAGCCACGCGGGCGGTGAATTCCGCCACGAAACGCGCGTAGATCGGACGCTCCACGAGGATGCGCGAGCCGCAAAGGCAAATTTGGCCCTGGTTGGCAAACGACGACTGCATGGTGGTGCGCAGCATGGCCTCAAAATCGCAGTCGGCAAAGATGACGTTGGGGTTTTTTCCGCCGAGTTCGAGGCTGAGCTTTTTGAAGCTGGGCGCGGCCAACGTATTGATGCGGGCGCCGGTGGCGGTTCCGCCCGTGAACGAAATCATCGGCACGTCGGGGTGCGTGACCAGCGGCTCGCCGACGCCCGGGCCGGTTCCGTGGACGATGTTGAGCACGCCGGCCGGAAAGCCCACTTCGTCGAGGATTTCGCTCAGCAGGTAGGCCGTGTAGGGCGTGACCTCCGAGGGCTTGGCCACGACCGTGTTGCCGGCGGCGAGGGCCGGCGCAATCTTCCAGCTAAAGAGGTAGAGCGGCAGGTTCCAGGGGCTGATGCAGGCCGCCACGCCGATGGGACGGCGCAAGGTGTAGTTGAAGCCGTGGGCGCCCATGTCGTGGGTTTCGCTCCAGTCGTGCAGGATGGCGGTAGCGTAGAACGCGAAGTTGTCGCGGGCCCGCGGAATGTCGACCGTTCGGGCCAGCTTCAGGGGCTTGCCGTTGTCGCGCGATTCGGCGGCGGCGAGCTCCTCGAGGCGTTCCTCGATGCGGTTGGCCACGCGCATCAGGTGCTTGCTGCGCTCGGCGGCGGTCAGCGCGGACCAGCCCGGGTAGGCCTTTTTAGCGGCCGCCACGGCCGCAGCCACGTCGTCGGCGCCCGAGTCCGGAATCAAACTGTACACCTCGCCCGTCGCGGGCTCGAGGTTGTCGAGGTAGGTTCCGCTCGCGGGCGCACAAAAGGACCCGTCGATGTAGTTGCGCAGCGTAATCATAGGTTGGGTGTGCGGCCGCCGTCGACCGGAATGTTGATGCCCGTGATGTAGCTCGCCTCGGGCGACGCGAGGAAGGCCACGGCTGCTGCGATTTCGCTGGGGGCGGCAAAGCGTCCCATGGGCACCTCGGCCTTCATTTCGGCTTCGATTTCGGCGTAGGGTCGCCCGGTGCGGGCAGCACGGCCATCAATGATGGCGGTGAGGCGCTCGGTGGCGGTAGCTCCGGGGAGCACGTTGTTGACGGTGATTCCGTCGGGTGCCAGCTCGGTGGCCAGGGTTTTCGCCCAGTTGCCCACGGCGGCGCGCACGGTGTTGCTGACGCCCAGTCCGTGCAGCGGGGCCTTGACGCTGGTCGAAATGACGTTGACGATGCGGCCGTAGCCCGACTTCTTCATGCCCGGAACCAGCACTTGGGCCAGACGCTGGTTGACCAGCAGGTGGTTCGTGAAGGCACTTAAAAAGGCTTCGGGGCTCGCGTCGAGGACGGGTCCCGCTGCGGGTCCGCCCGTGTTGTTGACCAAAATGTGGACGTCGCCCCAGGCGCGGACTTCGGCGGCCACCGCCGTGGCGAGGTCTTCGGGTTGGGCGTTGTCGACGCTGAGCCAGCGGTGCTTTTGGCCCGCAGGCGCGGGAAGGGCCGCCACAGCGGCCGCGAGGGATTCCGGGTTTCGCGCCAGCAAAAGAACTTCGGCGCCCAGTTCGGCGAGGGCCTGGGCCGCCGCGCGGCCGATTCCTTGGGATCCGCCGCCGACCACGGCGCGCTTCCCGGCGAGGGGGTGTTGCATGGGCTAAAGTTAGACTAGCTGCTAGTTACTGGTGCGCAGCACCACGACGTCTTGAAAGTCGAAGGTGGTTCCGCCCCGGCCGCTCCAACGGCCGAAGTGGATTTCGACGCCCTCCCAGCCGGCTTGGCGGGCCATGGCTTCGACCTCTTCGGGGCGAAAGGCCACGTTGGCTCCGACCACGTTGGGGTCCATGTACCACACGCCGTCGCGCTCGACGGGGAAGGCGTAGGCTCCGCCCTGAGAAGCCCGCTGGGCCTCGGCGTCCATCAAAAAGAAGGTGGCCAAAAACCGACCGCCCGGACGCATCACCCGGCGCGTCTCGGCCAGGTAGCGCGCCACCTCGTTGCGGTCCATGTGGGTAAACACCGAAGTGGCCCAGGCAAAGTCAAAGTCCGCGTCGGCGTAGGGAAAGGTGAACTCCGCCGCCCGCTCGCCCTGGGCCGTGTAAAGGTCGTTGTGCAGCGGAACCCAGGTGAAGCGGAAACCCGGGTAGCGCGAAGTAATGCGGCGCGTACAGAGGTCCACCGCCTCGCGGACCACGTCAAAGCCTTCGTAGGCATCGGGGCGCGTCAGGTAATCGGTCAACGGAATGGCCATGCGCCCCAAGCCGCTGCCGATGTCGAGCACGCGCTCGTCGGGGCGCAGTCCGCCCAGACCGGTGAAGTGGGCCTTAAACAGGAGTCCGTTGGACAAAAAATCGCCACCCCCTGTGAAGACCTCGCCGGGCAGGGGAAGCGGAATGCCGGCATAGGTCGGGCGGCCGCCGTGGCGAAGCAGCGTCCACAGATCTACCGGCAGCACCACCGCGCGCCGAACCGCACGCCGGGCACGGGGACCGAGGCGGTAAAACGCGGAACGCAGGAATTTCTTCATCCGCACTTAGTCCTTGCGCGCCGAACGCAGTCGAAGCCAATCCACCGCGGCGCCCAGCGCGACGCCGAGGGCGAGCCCAAATGCAATGCCGCGGCGGTAGTCCATGGACTTAAACCCGTACAGCGCACCGACGAGTACGCCAAAGGCGGCGCCCAAAACCATCCCGCTGTTCGATTTGGCCTGCTTCATCGCTGCGCCATAATTCGTTCAATCTCGTCCACCTCTTTGGGGATGGCCTTGGTCAGGTTGATCGGCTCGCCCTTGGTGACAACGACGTCGTCTTCGATGCGGATTCCGAGCCCCTCTTCGGGAATGTAGATGCCGGGCTCGACCGTAAACACCATGCCTTCCTTGATTTCGGAACCGTCCCAGGGGCCGTAGTCGTGGACGTCGAGGCCGAGGTAGTGCGAGGTTCCGTGCATAAAGTACTTTTTGTAGGCCGGCCAGGCGGGGTCCTGCTTGGCCACGTCGTCGCGGGTAATGAGTCCGAGTCCAATCAGCTCTTCGGTCATCAGCTCGCCGACCTGCGCATGGTAATCGGGCAGGCGCACGCCGGGCTTGAGCAGGTTCATCGCGGCCTTCTCCACGCGGAGCACCGCTTCGTAAACCTGGCGCTGGCGGGGCGTGAAGCGTCCGTTGGCCGGGAAGCAGCGCGTCACGTCGCAGGCGTAGTTGCCGTACACGGCTCCGACGTCAAACAACACCAAGTCGCCGTCGCGAACCGGGGCGTCGTTGGTGATGTAGTGCAGGACGCAGGCGTTGGCGCCCGAACCAATAATGGGCGTGTAGGCAAATCCGTGGGACCGGCGGCGCACAAACTCGTGAAGGAATTCCGCC
>JAJTFK010000015.1 GCA_021298655.1 Cryomorphaceae bacterium
GGTGCTTCCGCTGCTGGTACCCGAACTCCGAAACCTGGATTACGGAGCGCAGCACACGAGCCGCGCGAGCACCGCACCGGCCGGAGACCTCGTCGAAATCCAATGGCTCTGCAGCCAGCGGAACCGAACGGAACGGCACTACGTGGCGCGCTTTGAAGTCACCACGGCGGAACTCCGCTACGAACGCCGTTGGGGACGCTGGCGCCTGGCCTCCGCGGAATACAGCGAACGCGAGTTCGTGCAGCGCTGGAACCGCATTCCCAAACGCTAGGAACGATTACATGTTGCGGCGGTACTGACCGCCTACGGCAAACATGGCTTCGGTCATCGAACCCAGCGAACAGGACTTGGCCGCCTCCATAATGGCGTCAAACATGGGCTGATTGGCCAAGGCCGCGGCCCGAATGGCGTCGAGTGCGGACTGAGCCGAACTTCCGCCAACCGCCGCGAGGCGCTCGACGGTGGCAATTTGGCGCTCCTTTTCGTCTACTTCGGCGCGAATAACTTCACCCGGCGTCAAGGTCGGTGACCCCTTGCTGCTCAAGAAGGTGTTGACCCCGATGATGGGGTACTCGCCCGTGTGCTTGAGCATTTCGTAGTGCATCGACTCTTCCTGAATCTTGCCGCGCTGGTACATCGTCTCCATCGCACCCAGTACGCCGCCGCGTTCGGTGATGCGGTCAAACTCCGTGAGCACCGCCTCTTCGACCAAGTCGGTGAGTTCCTCGATGATGAACGAGCCCTGGAGCGGGTTTTCGTTCTTCGCGAGGCCCAGTTCCTTATTGATAATCAACTGAATGGCCATGGCCCGGCGCACGCTTTCTTCGGTCGGCGTGGTGATGGCCTCGTCGTAGGCGTTGGTGTGCAGCGAGTTGCAGTTGTCGTAGATGGCATACAGGGCCTGCAGCGTCGTGCGGATGTCGTTAAAATCAATCTCCTGGGCGTGCAGCGAGCGGCCAGAGGTCTGAATGTGGTACTTCAGCATCTGCGCACGCGGGTCCGCACCGTACTTGTTTTTCAAGGCCTTAGCCCAGATTCGGCGCGCCACGCGGCCAATGACCGCGTACTCCGGATCGATGCCGTTGCTGAAGAAGAAGCTGAGGTTCGGGCCAAACGCGTTGATGTCCATGCCGCGACTCAGGTAGTACTCCACGTAGGTGAAGCCGTTCGCCAGCGTAAACGCCAGCTGCGTGATGGGGTTGGCCCCGGCCTCGGCAATGTGGTAGCCGCTGATCGACACGGAGTAAAAATTCCGCACGTTGCGCTCAATGAAGTAGGACTGCACGTCGCCCATCAGGCGCAGCGCGAACTCCGTGCTGAAAATGCAGGTGTTCTGGGCCTGGTCCTCCTTGAGGATGTCGGCTTGCACCGTACCGCGCACTTGGCTGAGCGCCTCCGCTTTGATGCGCTCATAAACTTCGGCCGGAAGCACTTCATCGCCCGTAATTCCAAGCAGCATCAAACCCAGCCCGTCGTTGCCCTCGGGCAGCGCGCCGTGGTAGCGCGGCCGCTCCACGCCCTTGGCCTCGTACTTGGCGTTCAGTGCCTTTTCTACCGCGGACTCCAAGCCCTCGGCCTTAAGGTACTTCTCGCACTGCTGGTCAATGGCTGCGTTCAAAAAGAACGCGAGCACCATCGGCGCCGGACCGTTGATGGTCATCGACACCGACGTGGCCGGATCGCAAAGGTCGAAGCCGCTGTAGAGGCGCTTGGCGTCGTCCAGGCAGCTGACCGAAACGCCGGCGTTGCCGATCTTTCCGTAGATGTCGGGGCGACGGCCCGGATCGCGTCCGTACAGGGTCACCGAGTCAAACGCCGTAGAGAGGCGCTTGGCGGGCATGCCCAGCGAAACGTAGTGAAAGCGCTTGTTGGTCCGTTCCGGTCCACCCTCGCCGGCAAACATGCGCGTGGGGTCTTCGCCCTGGCGCTTGAAGGGGTACAGGCCAGACGTGTACGGGAAGGTCCCTGGTACGTTTTCTTGAAGCTGCCAGCGCAGGATGTCGCCCCAGCTGCGGTACGACGGCGTGACGACCTTCGGAATGTCCTGGTTCGATAGCGACTTGGTGTGGGTTGGCACCTTGATGTCCTTACCGCGCACTTGGTACACGTATTCTGAGGCTTTGTAGCGCTCGCGCAGCGCGGCCCAACCCTCGATTAAGGCCCAGTTGTAAGGATCCAGGTCGCGCTTGCGGAGTTCCATGGCCTCCTGAAGGCCCTTGGCGAGGCGGTCGCGGTCCTCGAGTGACGACTGGCGCATCTCCGCCTCCGCGCGGTGCAAGCTGTACAGCCCGTCGGCAACTTCCGCCTGGTGGTCCACCCACGCATTGTAGGTGCGGATTCCCTCCGAAATCTCGCTTAAGTAGCGCGTGCGGTGCGGCGGAATCACAAACATTTTCTCGCCGGGTTCTTTCACAACCTCGTGGGCAAGCTGCCATGCACCGTCGCCGGTTTTGGCACGGAGCGCGTCCACAATGGCCGCAAACAAACGGTTCGTGCCGGGATCATTAAACTGACTCGCCATGGTCCCAAAGACCGGCATGTCGTCCAATGGGTCGTCCCAGCGTTGGTGATTGCGCTGGTACTGCTTTTTCACGTCGCGCAGCGCGTCGAGCGCGCCGCGCTTGTCGAATTTATTGAGCGCAATCAGGTCGGCAAAATCGAGCATATCGATCTTTTCGAGCTGGGTCGCAGCGCCGTATTCGGGCGTCATCACGTAGAGCGAAACATCGCTGTGGTCCAAAATCTCCGTATCAGACTGGCCGATTCCGCTCGTTTCGAGCACAATCAGGTCGTACTTGGCCGCTTTCAGAATGTTCAGGGCGTCGCTCACGTGCTTGCTCAACGCCAAGTTGCTTTGGCGGGTAGCCAGCGAACGCATGTACACGTTCGGGTGGTTGATCGCGTTCATGCGAATTCGGTCACCCAGCAGGGCTCCGCCGGTTTTTCGCTTCGAGGGGTCGACGCTCACCAAACCAATTTTGAGGTCGGGGAAGTGGCGCAGCACCCGGCGCACCAATTCGTCGACCATGGAGCTTTTGCCTGCACCGCCCGTTCCCGTGATTCCGAGTACGGGGGCCTTGCTCGATGCGGCGAGCTGTTCCACGTCAGCGCGCAAGGTATCGTACACTGTCGGCGCGTTCTCGGCGGCCGAAATCATGCGGGCCACCGATCGCGGACGCTGGATTTTCACGCCATCCAGTGCATCGCCCACCTCGCTGCCAATGGCAAAGTCGCAGCGCTGCAGCAAGTCGTTGATCATGCCCTGAAGGCCCATGGCGCGGCCGTCGTCGGGGTGGTAGATCCGCGCAATGCCGTATTCCTGAAGCTCGGCGATCTCCGAAGGCAGTATGGTACCGCCGCCGCCGCCAAAAATTTGAATGTGTCCCGCTCCGCGCTCCTGAAGCAGGTCGTACATGAACTTGAAGTACTCGAGGTGCCCGCCTTGGTACGACGTCATCGCAATGGCGTTGGCGTCCTCCTGAATCGCGGTCTCCACCACCTCTTCGGCGCTGCGGTCGTGACCTAAGTGAATGACTTCAGCGCCCGAGGACTGAAGAATGCGTCGCATGATGTTGATGCTCGCGTCGTGGCCGTCAAAAAGCGAGGCGGCGGTAACGATGCGGATCGGATGCTGGGGCTTGTAGGGTTGTGCGTCCACCATAGGCCGCAAAGATACCGCCCAAGCGCGCTCAATGGCCGCGGAGTGCGGACTCCAGAAGGTCGGGAAAGGCCCTCCAGTCGCCGAACTCGAAGTCCGGCTGAGCCACCGCATCCGGGGGTAGCGCGTCTTCTGCGCGGAACCAAGCCGTGCGCATGCCCACACCTTGACCGCCCAGCACGTCGCGCAGCACGGAATCGCCAACCATCCACGACGACGGAGCCGAAACGCCGGCGGCCTTTAGGGCTGCAGCAAAAATCCCGGGAGCGGGCTTATAGCACCCCGCGACATCTGAGGTCATGACCACGTCGACATAGGGCTCCAGACCGAGCGCCGCGATTTTTCGGCGCTGGGGCAGCTCCACCCCGTTGGTCAGAATGTGGAGCCGGAATCCGCGCTGTCGAAGGGTTTGAAAGGCTTCCCCAACGCCATCGTAGCCCATTCCGAGGTCCGGAAGCCGTTCTTTCAAAAGCGATTCGCACCGCGCACCGAGCGCTGCCGCCTCGCGAGCCGCCGGGTATTCAAGCCCCATTTCACGAAACAGCAGCGGAAAGCGTCGAGCCCGAACGTAGTCCACGCCGAGGTTGTGTTCCTGAATGTGATCCCAAAGCCGGTCGTTGATGGCCAGATACGTCCGGGCCCATTCCGCGGGTCCTCCCCCCCATCCCATTTCGGAATGAAGTTGGTTGAAAAACACTTCGTGGTTGCGTTCGTGGTGCCAAAGTGTTCGGTCCAAATCAAAAAATAGGTGGCGCACGCCACAAAGGTCGCTGCATTAACGGCACTTCGCTAAAAAAGTTAACCTTAACCTCACGGGTGTGGCGCAAGTTTGTTCTATTTTTGAGCCTCAAATTGACTGTATGACTCCTCGTACCATCCTCATTATCCGAATCGTTCTTGGCCTCGTTGCCGTGCTGTTCTCGTTCCGCATCTACCGCATCATCATGGAACCGATTGAGTTCCAAAACATTCGCGACAAGCGCTACACAGCAGTTATCGAGCAACTTGAGCAGCTTCGCGAAGCGCAGCTGGCCTTCAAGAACGAGTACGGAATGTACGCCACCGAGATTCCGACCTTGATCGATTTCATCAAGAATGCCGAGGTCACGATCGTGGAGCGCAAGGACTCTTCGTTCATGCAGTACAACAAGGTGTACCAAACCGACATGCTCAAGGACACCATCATTTACCGCGTTATTGGCAGCGCTTCGGCCCTGACGAAGCTCCGCAACCAGCGTGAAGACTTGTTCCCCGAGGACTTCAATCCCGACCTGCTCGCTACGATAAAGTACAGTCAGGATTCCACCTTTAAAATGGGCACGGCCGAAGTGGAGAAAAACGGCGTCAAGGTTCCGGTATTTGAAATCCGCGCCAGCAACAAGGCCATTTTCGGCGACGTCCTGGATCAGTACAGCAACTACATTAAGCGCCTCAAAACCAATGAGCTCATTGTCGGTTCGCTAACCGAGCCTACCCTGAGCGGAAACTGGAAGTAGTGCCGAGTACTCCCCGCGTTTGGTCCGAACCATCGAGCGGCCTTAAATGGCACGATGAAGCGGTGGCCCTTTTGGTGCCCAAGGACCTTACCGACATCCACCTAAAACCCATTGATCCCGACGGAAGGGCGTGGTTTTGCAGTCCGCTGGACGATCACTACAACTTAGTTTACCGCTTTGCCGATGGAATACCCGGGGCTCAGCCACTAAGTCTGTTCAACGTGCGCCGTTGGCTCAATAGCCAACCCATGGGCCGTACCCTGCGCGTGCAGCAATGGGATGACCGCCTGGAGGTCGCCGCGTTGGACGGAACCCGAATCAAGTACCACGCCGTCCATCGAGCGCGAACGCCCGAAGATGCCGCCTACTTTGTGCTCCTGACCTTCGATCAACTCGACTGGAGCGGTGCCTCGGTCCCGGTGTTTTGGGAAGGCATCGACGACGGACCCGTTCGTCACCTCACCCAACATTTCATTGCCCACTGGCACGTTCGGTCGCTTGAGGGAATTTTGTTGCGCGCCTGATGCGAATCATTCGAGGAACCCACCGGGGCAAAATTTTGCGCGCCCCATCGAATCTACCCGTTCGGCCCACCACCGACATGGCGAAGGAGGGCCTGTTCAATGTACTGGAAAACCACCTCCACTGGGACGAGATTCGCGCGCTGGATTTGTTTTCGGGCACGGGAAACTTGAGCTACGAATTAGCAAGCCGTGGCTGCCCCGACGTGACCGCGGTGGATCAGTTCCGAGACTGCGTCCGATTTATTTCCAAGACCGCCACCGCCCTTTCGTTTCCCATTCGCGCGGTTTCGGAAGACGCCCTGCGATTCCTGCAGCGCAATCCATCGCGTTGGGACCTCATTGTTGCCGACCCACCCTACGATTACGCGGACTACCCCGCTTTGGCCGATGCCTGCATCAACCGACTGACGCCGGAAGGTATTTTGGTGCTGGAACACGGTGCCGACACCCACTTTGACGGGCATCCGAATTTGGAACAGGTTCGCCGCTACGGCAGCGTACACTTTAGCTTTTTTGCAGCAACGCCAGCCACGTAGCTACGGCCCGCGACCGATGGCTGAGGGCGGATTTCTCGGATAACGACATTTCGGCAAAACTTCGCCCGTCGCCCTCATCCGGAACAAACAACGAATCGTAGCCAAAACCTTGAGTTCCCTTTTCCGCTAAGGCAATGCGCCCGCGGACTTCGCCCGCTGCAAGGACTACCCCGGTTTCGGTGGCCCATGCCAGCACCGTTCGAAAACGCGCGGTTCGGTTCAAGCTCGAACCCAAGGCATCCAGGAGTTTGCGGCGGTTGTCGGCATCCGAACGTTGGGGACCGGCGTACTGCGCACTGGCCACGCCCGGTTCACCGAACAAGGCATCGACTTCCAGGCCGCTGTCGTCAGCCAAACTCGGCATGCCCGTTCGCTCCCATAAAAAACGCGCTTTTTGCGCGGCATTCTCCTCAAGGCGGGAGCCGTCTTCGGCCAATTCACCCACAATCCCAAAATCGGACGGCACCTGCACGGACCAGCCCTCGGGAAGCACCGCGCGAAGCTCCGCAATTTTGTGCGGGTTTTGTGTGGCCAAAAGAATGTTCATCTCGCCGCCGGTACCACTTCATCCTCGCGCCGCTCCGACCGCAGCACCTCGGGCACCGACGATCGAATGATCTGCGCCAAGGCCTCAAGCATTTCCAAGCGGCGGTGCCCCGGTAGGGCAATTAGGGCTACTTGACGCACCGGACGGGGATCCGCAATGGGTTTAATGCGCTTTTGCCGTACCACCGAAAGTTCCGAAACGGCTAACTGCGGGAGCAGGGTCATTCCCATGCCTTCATCGGCCAATCGAACCAGGGTTTCGAATTGGCCTACAGCCAACGAAATACGTTCTGTTCGGCCCTCCAATCCGCACAGCTGAATAACTTGATCGCGAAAGCAGTGGCCGTCGGGAAGAAGCAAAACATCTTCATTGGCCAATTCCGAAGCGGTTAAAAACAAATCCCGCGACTTGGGATGCCCTTCGGGAACGTAGGCCACAAAGGGTTCGTTAAACAGGCGTTCCTGAACGAAGTGGCTCGTCCCAATGGGGACCGCCAAAATGGCGGCATCCAAGCGATCGGACTCCAGTCGCTCCACGAGCTTATTGGTCGTCGCCTCTTCCAATTCCAGGCGAAGTCGGGGATACCGCTTGAGCAACTCCGGCGCAAATCGAGGAACGAGGTAGGGCGAGACCGTGGGAATTACGCCAATTCGCAGGGTTCCTTCAAGGGGTTTCTGAAATGTTTGACTAACCGCAACAAGGCTTTGAGCCGCCTGAATGGTCTTTTGGGCATGGGGAAGGAGCTGAAGCCCCAAGGGCGTAAGCTGTACGGGTTGGCTTCTTCGATCAACCAACTCACCCTGAAGTTCCTCTTCAAGCTTCTGAATCTGAGCCGATAAGGTTGGCTGCGCGATGCCGCATGCCTTGGCCGCCCGACCAAAATTTCGGTGTTCGGCCAAGGCATCGAAGTACTGAAGTTGGATTAACGTAATGGCCATGGTAGATTCCAGCGTTCCCACACCAAAAATTCGCGATTAATCGCCCCAAAACCTTGGTAAAATCGAGCCAGTCCCGGGGCGGAACTTCCTTCAAAGTCCAAGACCGACCAACGGCCTACGGCCATGGTAATGAACTCATTAACAAGCCAGGTCATGGATTGCCGTTCCCGCCCTTCTTCGGTCGTAGCGCTAAACAGCACCACTGCGCGATCCCCCGAAAACGCCACAAACATTCCAGCAAGCCACTGGTTACCTGGACCAATGGCTGCCCAAACCGCTCCACGCCCCTGATGCAAAAGGTGGTACATCGCCGATTTCATGGAACGCTCGTAACCCGGCGGAATCCGGTATTTTTTTCCTTGATTCTGAACAAAGTACGTCCACAATTCCTCTGGATTACTGTACTCCCAGAGCTGATTTTGGTGGGCATTTTTCAAATTCCGCCGCGTTTGGCTCGTGAACTGCGCATGCAGCCGCTCGTAGCTTGATCCCAGCGGCAATTCGTAATTGGGCGACGACGTCCAGCGCTCCAAACCGCCCCGGCGACCGTGCCAGCCGCGGTCCGCTCCCCAATCTTTGGGCCGCGAAAAGCGCAGCCGAAGCCGGGTACATCGGGGCAAGGAATCCAGGGCTTCGCGCACCACGCCGGCATCGTCGGCTGCCGGACCAATAGGACCCAGACGCTGCGCGCCTAGGGGGCAAAATGCCTGCATGTAGCCCAAGCGGCTTCGACCCAGCGCGTAGGGGAGAATCAGGCCCTCACCCACCGCGGCCTGCCAATTAACGCCCAACGAATCCAGGTACTCGATTCGGTCGTAGGGAAAAGGCTCCGACGCCGCGGAATAACAGGCATTCCAAAGGTCCGGATCCGGACTTGCCGTATGCGTGAACTCCATCATTTCCAATCCCCTTCACTAAGCCATAACGCCAAGCCCGCTCGCCACGCCGCAAAATCTGGGGCATTTCGTTCGGCATCGGGCCGTGGGCCAAAAATGCGCCAATGCGTTCCAATTCGCAAGGGGGCACCCACCGACCACGCAGCCGCCTGAAGGGCGTGAAGTCGATCGGCAATCGCTCGCGGCCCTTCGCCAAGGACGTTTTGATCCATAATGGCCACCGGAACCTGAACGAAACCCGAACGCACGGAATAGGCACTGGCCCACCCGGAGCGAAATCCGGACGCATCGGCAAACTCATCCGACCAATCTTCGGAAATCCCGAGATCGCAAAGCGCATGGACCAAAGCCGGAGTCGATGCCTTGCGCAAAAAGTGGGAACGCTGCCGCACCACGTGCCGTCCGCTAATGGACTCGAGATTTTTCACTTCGTCGCGGTAACCGCCTGGGCGATCGTGGCTACCGTAGGACAGGTGAAGACCCAAATCGAACCGCAGCATGAGCCGACGCAGCGCCTCGGCCGTTTGGGGTGAAGACCACCGAACGCCGCGGTCGTACGGTCCCTTTTTCGCGGCAAGAAGGGCGAAAAACTGCAGCGAAACCTGCGGATGACGCTGGGCGAACTCGGACCAAAACGGCAAGCTATAGAACGGATCCGGTCCCCACATGCGCTCCGTTACTCCCTGGAAATCACCTCGAAAAAAATCGCGAAGCAGGCCACCCCAGTAGGAGGTCGCCCCCCTCCCGCGGTAGGCGAACAAATGATCGATATCGACTACCAGCGCCGGCGCAGGTCGAGCGGAGCGATCCAAATTCAAACCCAATTCCCTGCCAAAGTCTAGGGCGCGAAGCTCCGCCTCGGGAACATCCAGCTTCCGGTCCGCCTTGCTGCCCGTCGGGCGGCCGTGCTCATCCTCCGGAAGCGTTGAAGCCCAGTAAAACGTGCGCCATACCGTCCACGCCGGAACGTCGGAGGTCTTCGGTTCCCGGACACCTGGCGAATCCAACCACCCGGAATCCGGCCAATCACAGGCCGAAGACTCGTCGCCAAAGCAAACTTCGCAACCCCATGCCGAACCGAGCAGCATCGCC
Organism: Cryomorphaceae bacterium; assembly: GCA_021298655.1. Taxonomy (GTDB): domain Bacteria; phylum Bacteroidota; class Bacteroidia; order Flavobacteriales; family Schleiferiaceae; genus TMED14. The sequence goes on from JAJTFK010000015.1 coordinate 9,688, forward strand.
GCCTGGTGGTGTGCCTCGCCGGGCGAAGCGTGCCGAAGTACCACGCGCATCATCTTTGGAGCTCGTTTAGGCCCTGCGCGAGCGAGGCAACCATGTGGTCCGCGGCGGAACCGCTGCCGTACCAATCCGGCGGCACTTCCCCCTGAAGCAGGGACCAGCGGCCAAAGAGATCACGCCATTGCCCACATAAATTCTCAGAATCCGGATCAACCAAAACGGCCCAACCGCAGGAAACCAGCTCGGTCCATTCGGTTTCGGTGCGCAGCACTACACAGCGCTTTCCGGCAAAAAATGCTTCCTTTTGTAGGCCGCCCGAGTCGGTTATGACCCACTCGGCTTCATGAAGCACGCTAAGTAAGGCTTCCCGGCTCAGGGGCGGGCAGTCCGCAACCCGTGCCGTCCCCATACCGGCAGCGCGGTGGCGCGGATGCCGGGGCCACACCACCCGATGCGTTTCGGCCAATTCATCCATGGCCGCCTCAATGCGGCGAAGTCGATCGGGACGATCTATGTTGGTATTTCGGTGTACGGTGACCAAAACGGTTCCCGGCTTCGTCTCCACCGACGGCGGCACGGCAAAGGCGTCGCGCATCAAATCCCCCGTGCAGGCAACCCACGGAAGGCCGCGATCCAAGCCTTCGCGACGAAGCTGGTCCCTTGCAGCGGCCGTAGGGGTCCACAACCACTGTGCGCGCTGGTCAACCCAAACCCGATTATGTTCCTCGGGCATCTCGTAATTGAAGCTGCGAAGGCCGGCTTCCGCGTGCGCCAAAGGCAAACCCAACTCCAGCGCGCACTGGGCCCCCAAAACCGTGGAATCGGTGTCTCCGTACACCACAACGGCATCTACGCGGGCGGCACGAAGGGCCGCGGTCAGCTGCGCGGCCCGGTCCTCGTTTTGATACCAGGTTCCGAGGTAGTCGGGTTTACCGCCCACTTCGGCCCAAAAGGAATCGTTCATTTCGGAATCATGGTGCTGCCCCGTATGAGCGATCCAGTTTTCACCGCCAGCGCGCAAAATGGCCGCGACCAGCGGCTTCAATTTCACGAACTGCGGCCGAGCACCCACAATGTGGGCGATGCGGTATGGGGTTAAACTCAGGGCATCCATCCTCGATCGGCAAAACTAACGTATTGATTCTGCCCAATGATCAAATGATCCAAACACGAGAGCTCCAGAATTCGCGCCCCTTCGACCAAACGCTGGGTAAGCCGGCGGTCCTCGTCGGACGGCTCCAACCGTCCACTGGGGTGATTATGGGCTACTACCATGGACGGCGTTCGAAGGGCCAGCGCACGCTGGTATACCACGCGAATGTCCGCCGCCGTAGCGGTCCATCCCCCACGGCCGATGCACTCGTAGTGGACCACCTTATTGGCCCGGGACAAATAGACCACCCAAAACTGCTCGTGATCCAACGAAGCCATGCTTGGATTCAGCAACTGAAAAACATCTTGGGAACCCCGCACCAGCACTTCGGCACCCGGGGCTTCGCTTCGGCTTGCGCGTCGACCCAACTCAAAGGCAGCAGCCACCGCGGCCGCTTTGGCCAAACCAACACCGGAAATCGACTGCAGCGCATGCACATCTGCGGAAGCAAGGCGCGCTAGCCGGTCTTCGTGATTCGCCAAGAGCGTTCGGGCCAGCTCCAGGGCCGTTTGGGATCGCGTACCCGACCTCAGGACCAGCGCGAGGCACTCCGACGAGCTTAGGCCGCGGATTCCGTGCACCAGCGCGCGTTCCCTTGGACGGTCTTCTTCGGACCAGGTCGGTATGCTTCGGTGAATGTGTTCGGTACTCATGCGGCAAACCTCCGGCGGACCCCGCAGAAAGCCGTCCCGTAAACGAAAGCAGCTAGGTTAAGCGGGTAACGCACTTCTTCCACTAGGGTACCAAACAAAAAACCGCCCCGAGGGGCGGTTCAAAACAACCAATCTTTAGCGCAATTTCTTACGCCAAACCGTTTACATGCTTCGCCAAACTTGATTTCAAGTTCGAAGCCTTGTTCTTGTGAATAATGTTGCGCTTCGCGAGCTTGTCGAGCATCGAAGAAACCAAGGGAAGCTGCACTGCCGCCGCCGCCGCGTCGGTTACCGAACGCAGGGCACGGACCGCGTTGCGCGTGGTCTTGTGGAAGTACTTATTGTGAACGCGCTTGGCCTGGATTTGGCGGATGCGCTTCAACGCAGATTTGTGGTTAGCCATATTAGCTAGTTTTTGATGTTTGTGACCCGTACGGGATTCGAACCCGTGATCTTCTCCGTGAAAGGGAGATGTCCTGAACCGCTAGACGAACGGGCCCTATGTTTTGGGAGCGCAAAGATATAAAATTTGGCCCATACTAACAACAAGCCCCTGAATTCTTATTATGCCCCGGGAAGAAATCCGAGCCGCTTACCCGTACGTTGGCGCAATTCTTCGCGAATTCCTTCCAGGGCCAACACCGAAACCTCCTGAATGGCCGCGAACGGAGCAGCCTGAAGATCAAAGTCCATGGCCGTAACCATTAGCCGATACAGCCAGGTTCGAAGATCCTCGGGCGAGACCGCCGACTCCTTGAGTGGCAGATTTAAGGGTCCGACCCCTTCGACAAAATGGTGGCCTTCCCCGTTGACAAAAAACCGACTGACCAGGGTTCCGACGTCGTTCATTCGCCGCATTTTGAAGGAATCCGACAGAAAGTTGTACACGTGAATTAGGCCGTAGTACGCCCGATTGGGGTTGGCCTGCACGTAGGGCGTTTCCAAAATCGCATGTTCCTCGGGCAGGTGAAAGGCATTGGTGTGCACCTGAAAAACCAGCGAATCACCCGAAAACCGTATTTCAAACTCAAATTCGCCGCGATCGACGAATTCAACCACTACGGAACGGTCGATACCGACCATCTGGCTATTCAACTCCACCGCCACAGCCTGCACCACCAGGCGCAATTCGGCAAATGCTGCGAGCACCCGGCGGTGCACTAACTGCTTGTTGCTGGACTTCGTAGCCAGCGTTTGCAGAATCAATTCGGGGCTTGCTTCGGGGGTCATCTTAGTATGCACGGGCAAAGAGTACGCGTTCCTTCGACGGCGCACCGGTTAAAATACAGGCTCCCAACTCGTGGGGATTGTTCAACGGAATGCAGCGAATCGTAGCCTTGGTCAGCTCCTTGATGCGCTCCTCCGTCTCCGACGTTCCGTCCCAGTGGGCCGACACAAATCCGCCTTGGTCCAGTGCGGACTCAAATTCCGCCCAGGTATTCACCACGTGCAGGTTGGCTTCGCGGTGCGCCAAGGCCCGATCAAACAAAGCCTGCTGGATTTCGGCCAAGCGACCCGGCACGGACGACGCCAATCCCTCGAGGGGCACCGACTCTTTGGTCAAGGTATCACGGCGCGCAAGCTCCACGACCCCATTGGCCAGGTCGCGCGGTCCAATGGCGATGCGAAGCGGAACCCCTTTGAGCTCGTATTCGTTGAACTTCCAGCCCGGCTTATAGGTGTCGCGGTCGTCGTACTTCACCCGAACCCCTTGAGCGCGCAGGTCAGCGACCAGCTGCTTCGCCACGACCGAAATCGCATCCAGCTCCTCTTCGCCGCGGTAAATCGGTACAATAACCACCTGAATCGGAGCCAATTTCGGCGGCAACACCAAGCCGTTGTCGTCGGAGTGCGTCATCACCAAGGCCCCCATCAAGCGCGTCGAAACGCCCCAGGAAGTGGCCCACACGTGCTTCACTTCGCCGTCGCGGTCCTGAAACTTCACGTCAAAGGCCTTGGCGAAGTTCTGACCCAGAAAGTGGGACGTACCCGCCTGCAGCGCCTTGCCGTCCTGCATCAGTGCTTCAATGCAGTAGGTCTCCAGGGCGCCCGCAAAACGCTCGTTGGGCGTCTTAACCCCGCGCACGACGGGAATCGCCAGTACGTTCTCGGCAAACTCAGCATACACTTCAAGCATTTGTTCGGCCTCGGCAATCGCTTCCTCACGTGTTGCGTGGGCCGTGTGCCCTTCCTGCCATAAAAATTCCGCGGTGCGCAAAAACAAGCGGGTCCGCATCTCCCAGCGAACCACATTGGCCCACTGATTCACCAAAATAGGCAGATCGCGGTAGCTCTGAACCCACCCGCGGTAGGTATCCCAAATAATCGTTTCGGACGTCGGGCGCACAATCAGCTCCTCCTCGAGCTTGGCGTCTTCGTCTACCACCACACCCGAGCCGTCGGGGGCGTTTTTAAGTCGGTAGTGCGTAACCACCGCGCACTCTTTGGCAAACCCGTCGACGTGTGCCGCTTCTTTGCTGAAGTAGCTCTTGGGGATAAACAGCGGAAAGTACGCGTTCACGTGGCCCGTTTCCTTGAAGCGTCGATCCAATTCCGACTGCATTCCTTCCCAAATGGCGTAGCCGTGCGGCTTAATCACCATGCAGCCACGAACGCCCGAATTCTCTGCTAAATCAGCCTGAATGACGAGTTCATTGTACCACTTACTGTAGTCCGTCGCACGGGGCGTGAGGTTCTTGGCCATACTTTGGTATGTAATTTGGGTTCTAGTACGTATCGAACCTCAAAAGTACGGCCTATGCGCTACCTCCTACTCCTTACTCCGCTTAGCTTTTTGCTGAGCTCCTGCGGCAGCAGTTCGTCGAACTTTCGCGACTACGACGGGTCGTATTCGTGGTCCAGTTCGCAAGCCTACCGCGAAGGCTACGAGTCGGGGTACCAGCAAGGCTACCGGGAAGGAACCGAAGACCAGTCCGCCGGTACCGACACGTCCGCGGCCGAACGCCGCAATCGCCGGACGCGAACCGTAGTCCGCTACGAATACTACCCCACTTTTTACTACCACTGGAGCCAACCCTGGCTTGGCCATTCGGGATTCGGATACTACGGCGGATGGAACATGCCCAATCGATGGAACGGATGGAATCGTGGCTACGGCTGGAATAATCGCGGGTACCGGGGGTACGGCTGGAACGACCCCTGGTACGGAGGCTACGGCTGGAACGACCCCTGGTACGGAGGCTACGGCTGGAACGACCCCTGGTACGGAGGCTACGGCTGGAACGACCCCTGGGGCTGGGATCCGTTCTATGGCGGATACTACGGATACGGTTCCTACTACGGTTTTTGGAGCAACCCCTACTACCGATACGGACGCTACTCCGGTTGGAATCGCCCCGGCGGGGGTTGGTCTCAGCCCGGCGGTGGCGGAAGTGGCGGATCGGGCGGCGGCGTAGACCCCACGCCCAGCGATGGACTGCGCCGGCAGCAAATTAACGGGAGCACCACACCCTACCGCCGACCCGTGGTGACCAACAACCCCGGCGGCGGCAACGTAGACGTCGTTCGGCCCGGCGTGGTCCCATCCGAGCGCAGCCCCGAGGCTCCCGTCAAGCGCCCGCCGGTTGCGGACCGACCGGTTCCGCAGGCACCCCAAACCCGGCAGCCCGAAGTGCGGCGACCGGCTACACCCGTCGTGGAGCCCGGCGTCCGGAAGCCGCCGGCCGCGCGAGAACCCGAAGCCCGAGGCGGATTTGAATCGCGACCAAGCATTCAGCAGCCTTCCATGCAGCGCAGCAGCCCCGGTATGCAGCAGCCCTCCATGCAGCGCAGCAGCCCCGGAATCCAGCAGCCCTCCATGCAGCGCAGCAGCCCCGGCTCGGGCGGGCGCCGACCCTAAGCATCCCAACCGATGAAGCAAACTACCCTACTCATTCTGGCAATCGGCACCCACTTCGCCGCGTTGGCGCAGCAAAGCACCTCCGCCGTCTGGATGCAGCGAAACCAACTTTTCGGAACCGCGCGCTACAACGGTTCGGCCGGGGCGCTGGCCGCATTGGGCGGCGATGGAACGTCCGGGCTCGAAAACCCGGCGCTCATGAACAGCACGAAGTTCGGCGGAATGGAATTCACGGGACACTTCCGCAGCGACCAGAGCAGCTTGACCAACCAGGGATCGGGACTGGGTCAGGCCTACCTCGCTACCTCATGGCGACTGAACAGCAGCACGCGAATGTCCTTGGGCTTCGCGCTGCAGCAGGACGCGTGGTTTCCCAATTACTGGATCCAGTCCGACCCAGACCCCCAAACGTCGGCCGTTGCGCGGTGGATTACCGAGTCCAATGGCCTAAGTCCAGCGCAACTTTTGGCTCAGGGGAAGTTCGACGCCTACGTGGCCTACATGGGCTACCTCACCGAGGTGGGTAGCGGCAACGCCTACACGGCCTTTGCCGACGGCCTCCCGAGCTACCGCCAGACGCGCTTTGTTCGCGAGTACCGGAGCACCTCCTGGTCGATTCCCTTGGCGATTAAAACCACTAAATTTTCACTCGGAGTGCGGATTGAACGCCGCGACGGGCGGGCACAGGAGCGCCTGTCGCTGAGTGAATCCGGATTTAATCCAGCCGGCGTTACCGCAGCCTACACCAAAACCGTCGTGGACAGTTCGAGGTGGGGTCAATGGACCCTGCGCTTGGGGGCCGCCGTTCAGGCCACGCCGTCCTTGCGCCTGAGCGCAGCCCTGCAGCCTGCGGGGACTGCTCAAGTTCAGTGGGACTACCGCAACCGGGTTACGCCCGTCGCCACCAATCCCGAAAGCAACCTAACGCCCTTTGAACTCTACGACGAGCAGGAATTTTGGTACCAAATGCCGATCCAGCTGCAGTTCGGAGCGGCTCAAACCTTTGGAACGCGCGGCGTCGTGAGCGCCGTATGGGTGCACACCGGAGCGGTGGATGCCCTGATCAGCAAACCGCTCGAGTACTACGACCTAGGCCGCGAAATGGCCCGTGAGCTGCGCGCTCACCAGCAGTTCCGCGTTGGCGGGGAATACCGGTTGACCGAGGCATGGACTGCCCGAGGTGGCCTGCAATGGGCCCAGTCCGGAACCGAGTTTTCGGACCACAGTGCCTACCGAATGCTCGGTTTGGGCGGCGGCTACCAAGAGCGGGATTGGGGTTTTGACCTGGCCTACCAGTTCGTGGCCCGCAGCGGAAGCATCAACGAGCCGGCGTCGGGCGAAAATTGGGCCCTAAACACGTCGCACCAACGGCTCAGCGCAACCTACCGAGTTCGATTCTAAAGCGCTTCGCGTTCCGTGGCGTATTTTCGGAACATGAAGCACCTTGTTTGGATGGCCGCGTTGGCGGCCCTGCCCACGGCCATTCAGGCCCAAAAGTTGGATGCCCTTGCGTTTCGCAGCGTGGGCCCCGCCCTCACCAGCGGCCGTGTTGCGGACCTCGCGGTGAACCCTAGTAACCCCGACGAATGGTACGTTGCGGCGGCCTCGGGCGGAGTATGGAAGACCAGCAACCACGGGGTAACGTTTGAACCCCTTTTTGACGACCAAGGGTCCTATTCCATCGGCTGCGTGGCCTTGGACCCAAGCAATCCGCACACGGTTTGGGTCGGAACGGGCGAGAACAACAACCAGCGCTCGGTAGCCTACGGCGACGGGGTGTACAAGTCAATCGATGGCGGTGCCAGCTGGACCAACGTCGGCCTCAAAGCATCCGAGCACATCGGCATGATTGCCATCCACCCAAAAAATGCCCAAATTGTTTGGGTTGCGGCCTACGGCCCGCTGTGGAGCTCGGGCGGCGAGCGCGGAATTTACAAAACCACCGACGGCGGCAAGACCTGGCGCCGCGTGCTCCATGTTTCGGACCACACCGGCTTTAACGAGGTGCACCTCGATCCGAAGAATCCCAACGTGCTGTTCGCCACGGCCCACCAGCGCCGGCGCCACGTGCACACCTTTGTTTCGGGCGGACCGGAATCCGGACTGTGGAGGTCAGAAGACGGCGGCGAAACCTGGGCCGAAGTGAAAAACGGCATCCCGGGAGGCGACAAGGGCCGAATGAGTTTGGCCATTTCACCGGTCGACCCCGACGTGCACTACCTCATGATCGAGGGCCACGGCACCTACCGGAGTACGAACCGCGGAGCGTCCTACAGCAAGCGGAGCGACCACGCCACCTCGGGCAACTACTACGTCGAGCTGATTGCATCCAAGCACGACGCGGAGACGGTGTACAGCATGGACACCTACGCGCAGTGGTCCGAAGACGGCGGCACGACGTTCCAGCGCCTCGGCGAAAAAAACAAGCACGTTGACAACCACGCGTTTTGGCAAGATCCGTCAAACGCCAAGCACCTCGTGATGGGCTGCGACGGCGGCATCTACGAAAGCTGGGACCACGCGGCCAGTTGGCACTACAAGGAGAACCTTCCGATCACGCAGTTCTACCGCGTTTCGGTCGACAACGCCATGCCGTTTTACGGCATCTACGGCGGAACCCAAGACAACTTCTCGCTGGGCGGACCGAGCCGAACCATCAACGATCGGGGCATTGTCAACAGCGACTGGTACGTCACCCAAACGGGCGATGGCTTTGAATCCCAGGTGGACCCAAGCGATCCGAACATCGTCTACGCCCAGGCCCAGTATGGCGGACTTCAGCGCTTCGACAAAAAATCGGGTGAAGGCGTCAACATCAAACCCATTGAGCCCGCGGGCGGCAAGGCCTGGCGGTGGAACTGGGACGCTCCGCTTCTGATTAGTCCGCACGACGCCAAAACCCTGTACTTCGCGGCCAACGTGGTGTTCCGAAGCACAGACCGCGGCAATTCCTGGACGCCCATTTCGGGAGACCTGTCGCGCCAGCTCGACCGCCACCAGATTCCGGTAATGGGCAAGATTCAAGGCCTCGACGCCATTGCCTACAAGCAAAGCACCTCGATGTACGGAAACATTACGGCCCTGCACGAGTCCCCCAAGTCCAAAGGGCTGCTTGCCGTGGGCACGGACGACGGATTAGTGCATATTTCAAGCGACGGCGGAGCCAACTGGACTCGATTTGACAAGCTTCCAGGCGTTCCCGACCTGACGTTTGTAAATGACGTGAAGTGGTCGCAGCATTCGGCCGACGTACTCTACGTAGTGTTCAACAACCACAAAAACGGCGACTTTAAACCCTACGTTTTGGTGACCAAAAACCGCGGCAAATCGTGGGAAACCCTCAGCACAGGACTGCCGCAGCGGGGCTCAACCTACGTACTGGCCGAGGACCACAAGGACGCCTCCCTGCTGTTTGTGGGCACGGAGTTTGGCGTGTACACGAGCACCGACGCGGGGCTGACCTGGACCGAGCTCAAAAAGGGATTGCCGACGGTTGCGGTGCGCGACATCGCCATCCAGCAGCGCGAGGACGACCTGGTTTTGGCGACGTTCGGACGCGGATTTTATGTACTGGACGACTACAGCCCGCTGCGCGAACTCAAGAACGACATCAAAAAGCACGAAGCGCTCATTCTGCCGATCAAGCCGGCCTTGCTGTTCCATGAAGCTTCGCCCCTGGGCTACGCGGGAGCGGGCTTCCTCGGGGCGAGCTACTACATGGCCGACAACCCCAAGGTGGGTGCCACGTTTACGTACTGGGTAAAGAATGCGCCCAAGACGCTCAAGGAACAGCGCGAAGAGCTGGAGAAGAAGACCGCCGGGGGCAGCTACCCTACCAAGGAAGCGATTCGGGCCGAAGCCGAAGAAGACAAGCCCTACTTGGCCCTGGTCATTCGAAATTCGTCGGGCAACGTGGTTCGCGTGCTGCAGGCCAAGTACAGCAACGGACTTAAGCGAAGTTCCTGGGATGGCAAGGTGGCGCGCAGTGCTTCGCCCGATCGCGGTGCCTACATGGCCCCCGAAGGGAGCTACAGCCTTCAGCTCGTTGGCGTACACGGTGCCAAGGTGGATACGCTCACGAAGCCGTCGAACTTCTCCCTTCGCTACCTGAACAACGTGACGCTCCCGGCCGAAAAACCCGCGGACTTGGTCAGCCTTCAAAAGCAGCTTGATGCGCTGCAGGGCCGCATGGACAAGGTGGGACGCCATATGGACGAGGTTGAAGCCCGCTTAGGGCGTGCCGATAAGGTTGTGGCCTACGGAACGACGGCGCCCGCGGGCCTTCGCGGGCAGGTGGCGGGTGCGCGCGCCGAGTGGCGCGCGCTCAAGCTGGTTCTCGACGGCGACGAGCTGATCGCGAGCAAGGAGTTTGAAACCATGCCCGGGCTGCGGGACCGCTTGAGTTCGGCAGTGTGGGGCTCGTACTCGATTCGGTCGGAGCCAACCCAAAGCATGAAGGACCAGCGACGCGTGGTTGCCGACCAGCTAGCCGATGTGGAGAAGCGCCTTGCCGCGCTGCTGGCGCAGAGCGAAACCTGGTAGAAGCGCAGCGCAGAAGCAAAAAGGGCGGCCCTGACGGGCCGCCCTTACTTTTTTGGCGCCTCCGGCACCCTAAAAACGGTACACAAACGCGTTGATGTTCATCCCGGCGCCCACGCTCGCAAAAAGCGCGATGTCTCCGGGCTGAACCTCGTGACCTTGGTACTGCTCGTGGCGCACGCGGTCCAGAAGCGTAGGAACCGTTGCCACCGAACTGTTTCCCATCCACTGGATCGACATGGGCATCACGGCATCCAGATCGGCCTCCATGCCGTACAACTTGTACAGGCGCTCGCCAACTCCGTGGTCGAGCTTGGCATTGGCTTGGTGCATGAAAATCTTTTTGACGTCTTTGAGGTGCACGCCCGCGTGGTCAAGGGCTGCCTTCATGGCATCGGGTACGTGCTTCAGGGCGAATTCGTAGATCTTGCGCCCCTTCATGCGAATCAGGCGCTCGTTGGGGTCGCCCGCCGGATTCACGGAAGGCAGGGACTTCAAATAATAGGCTTCGTCCTTGGTGTAGCTCACGGCCGCATACCCCATAATGCCCTCGCCGTGCTCGCTGGGGCGAAGCGCAAAACAAGCTGCGCCGGCGCCGTCCGCAAAAATCATGGAATCCCGGTCGTGCACGTCCACAATGCGCGAAAGGGTTTCGCTGCCAATAACCAAGGCCTTCGTGGCCATTCCGGCCTTCAGGTAGGCGTTGGCCACCAAGACACCCTGAATCCAGCCCGGACAGCCCGCCAGCACGTCAAACGCCACGGTGTTGGGATTGGCGATGCCCAACTTCTCCTTGGTTCGCGAGGCAATCGACGGCATTTGGTCGATGCGGCGCGTTCCCGGATCCATGTCGCCAAAATTCTGTCCGACAATCAAAAGATCGAGCTCTTCGGCATCCCAACCGGCGTCGGCAAGCGCCTTCCGGCCCGCCTCGGCCGCCAAATCCGACGAGTTTTGGTCGTTCCGGGCGTAGCGGCGTTCTTCGATTTCGGTAATCTGCTGGAACTTTTGAATGATTACCTCGTTGGAATGGGCAAACGGATTCCCGTTGTCGTCCATAAAATTTCGGTCGAGGAAGGCGGAATTCGGCACCACCACCTCGGGAAGCACGGACCCGGTGCCCGCAATGACCACAGCGTTATTCATGGGTGCAAAGGTACCGTTTTCCGCCTTATGCCCTTGTACCTTTGCTGCCATGAAATCCCACGACCCCGACCACCCGAGTTCGAGCGTTCATACCCCGATTCGCCCGGACGCTTTTGCGCTCAGCGACGACGAGAAAATTGCGCGCATTGAGGCGCACGTGCGCGGAATCCTGGACACCTTGGGCATGGACCTTGAAGACGACAGCTTGCGGGGCACCCCGAAACGCGTGGCAAAGATGTACGTCAAAGAGACCTTCGGCGGCCTTCACCCCGACAAGGAGCCCGACCTGAACACCTTTGAAAACAACTACCACTACGGCGAAATGCTGGTAGAAAAGAACATTGTGGTGTACTCCACCTGCGAGCACCACCTGATGCCCATTGTGGGCCGAGCCCACATCGCCTACCTCAGCAAGGACCGAGTCATTGGCCTGAGTAAGATGAACCGAATCGTGGATTTTTATGCCAAGCGCCCCCAAGTTCAGGAGCGGCTCACGCGCCAAGTGGCCGAATCCCTGGTTCACGCGCTGGGCACCGACGACGTCGCCGTGATGATCGACGCCAAGCACCTCTGCGTCAATGCGCGCGGAATCCGTGACATCCATTCCAGCACGGTCACCGCGGAATACCGCGGCCGCTTTTTGGCCGAAGAAGGGCTCCGCACCGAATTTTTGGCCTACATTCAAACCCAAACCACGTTTGGCGACAGCCCCCACACATGAGCACGCTGCACCTGTACGACAGCTTGACCGGCGAACTTCGGCCGTTTGAACCGATTCACGCGCCCCACGTGGGCATGTACGTGTGCGGCCCTACGGTGTACAGCGACGTGCACCTGGGTAACACCCGAACCTTTCTGAGCTTTGACCTGCTGTTCCGCTACCTAACCCACCTGGGATACAAGGTCCGCTACGTCCGGAACATCACGGACGCCGGCCACCTCGAAAGCGACGCCGACTCCGGCGAAGACAAAATCGCGAAAAAGGCCCGCCTCGAACAGCTGGAACCTATGGAAATTGTGCAGCGCTACACCGTGGGATTCCGCGCGGTGATGCAGGCCTACAATGCCTTGCCCCCATCCATTGAGCCGACGGCTACTGGGCACATCGTCGAGCAAATTGAGCTGATCAAGAAGTTGCTCGCCGACGGATTTGCCTACGAGGCCAACGGCAGCGTCTACTTCAGCATCGAAACCTACCTTAAGACCTACCCCTACGGCGAACTTTCGGGCCGCAGCATCGAAGATCTTGAAGCCGGGACACGCGACCTAGACGGCCAGCAGGACAAGCGCCACCCGCTCGATTTCGCCCTGTGGAAGAAGGCTTCGACCGAGCACATCATGCGCTGGCCTTCGCCCTGGAGTGAGGGATTCCCCGGTTGGCACCTGGAGTGTTCGGCGATGAGCACCAAGTACTTGGGCGCAGAATTCGATATCCACGGGGGCGGAATGGACCTGAAGTTTCCGCACCACGAATGCGAAATTGCCCAAAACAAGGGCGCTACCGGGCACGGCGGCGCACGCTTCTGGCTGCATGCCAACATGCTCACCCTCAACGGTAAACGCATGGCCAAATCCACCGGAAACACGCTCGATCCGCGCGACCTGCTCGCCGGAAACAGCCCGCATTTGACCAAGGCCTACAGCCCCGGCGCGGTGCGCTTTTTCATTCACCAGGCGCACTACCGGAGCGTCTTGGATTTCAGCGATTCCGCGCTTCAGGCCGCCGAAAAAGGATACTACCGTTTGCTTTCGAGCCTGGACGTCCTGCGCCAGCGCCCCAAAGGAGGCCCTGCCCATGGAAGCTGGAGCGTACCCGAATGGAATGGGCGCTGCTCCGAAGCCATGAACCAGGACCTCAACAGCCCGGTGCTGATAGCCCAACTCTTTGACGCCGCCAAGGCCGTGGCCGCCGACCAAAACGACCCCGCTGTTTTGGGAAGCGACGGAGCGGCCACGCTGCTCCAGTTGATGGAAACCTGGATGTTTGACGTGCTCGGCCTTGCGCCGGAGCCGCATTCGGCCTCGGGCAAGTACCAAAAGGCGCTGGACGCCGCCATGTCGGTGGTGCTCGACCTGCGCCGCAAAGCCCGCGAATCCAAGGATTGGTCGACGAGCGACGCCCTTCGAGACGCCCTGGCCCAAGGCGGCATCGTCGTCAAAGACGGCGCCGAAGGCAGCAGCTACCGCGTGGAATGAAGGGCCTGTTCACCTGGTTGATTTCCGCCCCGATGCTCGCGCTCATCGGTCTGTATAAATATGTGCTTTCGCCGTTGACCCCTCCCAGTTGCCGCCACTACCCGACCTGCTCGACCTATGCCGGCGAAGCGATCAGGGAGTGGGGCCCATGGACCGGTTCATGGCTCACGCTCAAGCGGTTAAGTCGTTGTCACCCCTGGGGCTCCTCGGGCATCGACCCCGTACCGAAAAAGTCCCATTCCACCCCCCGCAGCTGAACTACACGACCTAACTTTAAGCCATGCTAGCTACGATTACCTGGGTCGCCGACCGCGGCATTGAACTCGGACCGCTGTTTGTGCGGTACTACCAAGTGTTTTTCTTCCTCGGATTCTTCTTCGGGTACCGGTGGATGAAAAAGGTCTTCCTCAAGGAGGGCGTGGACCTGAGCATTCTGGATGCCCTCTTATCAACCATGGTCGTCGCCACGGTCGTGGGTGCCCGCCTTGGCCATGTGTTTTTCTACGACTGGGACTACTACCGCGAGCACGTAGCCGAAATTTTTATGCCCTGGAAGGGCGGACTTGCTTCGCACGGCGCCGCGATTGCCATCGTCATCGCCATGATTTGGTTTGGCCGAACCTACCTGAAGCCAATCGGTAAATCGTCGCTGTGGATGCTGGACCGCGTCGTCATCACCGTGGCCCTCGCGGGTGCCTTCATTCGCCTGGGAAATTTCACGAACAGCGAAATCTACGGGCAACCCCAAAATTCCGCCGTGGAAACCGTGTTTGTTCGGAACATTACCGACTACGTGGAGCGCTACTTCGCCCGCGACGTGGCCGAAGTTCAGTACGTACCCACGGGAAAAAGCCTGCAAACCGACAGCCTGACCCTGCCGGAATACGAAATCCGCTTCACGCCCACGTCCGAAGCCAGCCTTGACGGGGTACAGTCCATGGTCGAGCTCTACCTGGAGCCCCTGATCAACCGCCAAAACGCCGACAACCGACACCTCTACCTGCCCCAAGACCAGCTGGTTCGCGAGGCGAATGGCTACTTCGTACTGACGGCCTACGGCATTCCGCGCGCGCCAAGTCAGCTGTACGAAGCGCTCGCATACGCCCTGATTTACGTGCTGTTGCTGTACTTGTTTCACCGCGGAGCGGCGGCCCGCGAAGGCCAAATTTTTGGAATATTCCTGACGACCGTGTTCGGATTCCGCTTTGTGATTGAGTTCATTAAAGCCAACCAAAAGGATTTTGAATCGGGTATGGACTGGAACATGGGGCAGTGGCTGAGCATTCCGCTGGTGCTTGCGGGCCTGGTCCTCATCGTTCGCAGCCTCAACACGAAAAACCCCGCCACGCCCAAATGAACCGAAGCTTAATCATGCGGGTGGGCGGAGTCCTGCTCGCCCTCGCGCTGCTCGGGCTCGTCGTTCCCGTCGTCCTGTCGTGGTTTGCCCCGGCGTCCGGCCCCGCCGAACCCCAAGGTTCCACGGCCCCCACCGAGTCCTACGAACCCCAGTTCACCGAAGAAGGCGCGGGCGCATTCATCTCAGCCTCGGGCGACACCGTGGCCTCGTTTGCCCTGGAACTGGCTGAAACGACCGCCGAAACGACCCAAGGAATGATGTTTCGCCGCAGCGTACCCGAAGGGACCGGGATGTTTTTCATCATGCCCGAGGAGCGCTACCAAAGCTTTTGGATGCGCAACACCTACGTCCCCCTCGACATCATCTACCTGAGCGAGGCCGGTTCCGTCGTGAGCATCCAGGCCAACGCCCAACCCCTTAACGAAACGCCGTTGCCCTCTGAAGGTCCGGCCAAGTACGTACTTGAAATCGCCGGCGGCGAATCCGCCAAGCTCGGCATCACCCCCGGAATGAAGTGGATATGGAACCGAAACTGAACGCATTCATCGCAGCAATGGTGCTGAGCACCGCGGCCTTGGGCCAAGCCCAGTGGACCGTCACGAAGATTACTGCCGCCGACGGCGCCAAAAACTGGGCCTGTGAACCCTCGGTGGCCGTCGACCCTAAGGGACACGGCGTATACCTCGGCAACGTGCTGAACCAGCTGCACCGAAACCCCCGGAACGGCGCCCCGGAAGCATGGGTCCGAAACCAAGGACTCACCTCATCCATGGGCGTCTACGGAGACCCCATCTTAGCCCACGACCACAGCGGACGACTGTACTACCTCCACCTAGCCGACCCCAGCGGAAAGGGTCGCGCGGGCGAAACCTGGCTCGACCGAATCGTGATCCAATGGAGCGACGACCAGGGGAAAACCTGGTCCGACGGGGCCGGAATCGGACACAATCCGCCCAAAGACCAGGACAAAGAGGGCATCGCCATTGATCCCGCATCGGGCATGCTGCACGTTTCGTGGACCGAATTCGACGCCTACGGCAAAAAGGAGCCGGAGTTTCGGTCGCGAATCCGCTTTAGCCAGAGCTACGACCGGGGGCAAACATGGTCTCCCGCCATCACGGTCTCGAACCACGAAGGCAACTGCATCGACGACGACCTTACGCCGGAAGGCGCCATTCCGGTGGTCGACCCGACCGGCGGCGTGGCCGTGGTGTGGTCCTACAACGACACCATTTGGATGAATCGCTCCGACGACGACGGCGCCATCACCTGGATGCCCATCGACCGCCCCATCGCGCACCAGCGCGGAGGCTGGGCCCACGAAATTCCCGCACTTGGCCGTGCCAACGGGATGCCCGTTTCCTACTTCACGCCCGACGGAACCTGGCACCTCGTCTTTGGCGAACAAGACCAAAATGGTTCCTGGG
>JAJTFK010000016.1 GCA_021298655.1 Cryomorphaceae bacterium
TCCGCCTGAATTTGGGCCAGGCTGGCCTCGCCCTCAAAGCCGCTGCGGTACCTGTCGTGGGCCAGTACGCGGAGTCCGAGTCCGCGCAGCAGGCGCGCAAACGCAGGGCCCGTATGGCCGTAGCCGATGATTCCGACGGTGGCTCCGCCCAATTCCCAGCCGGTGTTGCTGCCGCGGTTCCATTGGCCAGCCTCGACTTCGCGGGCGGACCAGGCCACGCGCTTGGTCAAGCCCAAAAGCAGCCCCAGGGCGTGCTCGGCCACCGACGGGGCGTTGCCCTCGGGCGCACTCAGGCAAGCCACCCCGCGGGCGGCTGCGGCGGCGCAGTCGATGTGCTCCATGCCGCTCCCAAAGCGCGCAATCCACTTGAGGTGCGGCGCGCGGTCCAAAAGCGCCGCGTCGACCGAGATGCGTCCGCGCAGCACCAGGCCGGTGGCGTCCGCCAACGGAAGCTCCGCCAACGGAACCCCGTAGCAGCGGTCCAGCGTGTAGCCCAGCGCAGCCAGGCCGTCTTCAAGAATGGGGTGGGTGGTGTCGACCAGCAGGGCCCTCATCCCAGCAAGGCGTTGGCGATGGCAAAGTAGATGCTCAGCCCCAAAATGTCGTTGGTGGTCGTGATGAACGGGCCCGTGGCCAAGGCCGGATCGACCCCGTAGTGGTTCAGGGCCCAGGGAACGGCCGTGCCAAAAAGGCTGGCGAAAATGATCACGCTCAGGAGCGAGGTGCCAACCGCCACCGCAAACATGAGCCCGTGGCCCACGGCCCAAGAGTAGGCCAGAATGGCTGCGGCACAGAGAAGGCCGTTGAGCAAGCCGACGCCGAGCTCGCGCGTCAGCCGTTGAATCAGGGTACCGGGCATGTTGGCATTAGCCAGTCCCTGAACGACGATGGCCGAGGACTGTACGCCCACGTTGCCGCCCATGGCGCCGATTAGGGGCATAAAAAAGGCCAGCTGGGGCAAGAGCGACAGCTCGCCCTCGTTGCGTCCGACCACGGTGGATGTTAAAATTCCGCCCACCAAGCCCACCAGCAGCCAGGGCAATCGGGCCCGCGTCATCTCAAACAGGCCGTCGCCGGCCTCCACCTCGTCCGACAGACCCGACATGAGCTGGTAGTTGCTGTCGGCCTCCTCCTGGATCACGTCGACCACGTCGTCGATGGTAATGCGGCCAAGCAGGCGCCCCATGTCGTCGACCACGGGCACGACGAAGAGGTCGTACTTTTTCATGATGCGGGCGACTTCCACTTCGTCGGTGGTCGAGGTTACCGAGCGCACACTGCGGTCGTAGACCTCGGCAATCGGGGTGCGCGCCCCGGTCGTCAGCAGCTTTTTGAGCGAGAGCGAACCGAGCAAAATATCGCGATCGTCGACGACGTAGACCGCGTGGACCACCTCAACTTCTTCGGCCTGGCGGCGCATTTCGCGCACGCAGCGGCTAACCGTCCAGTTTTCGTTGACCTGCACGAGTTCCGTCGCCATCAGGGCGCCGGCGGTGCCCTCGGCGTGGGTCAGCAGGTCGGCCAGGTCCTTGGCGTACTCGACGTCTTCAATGTTCTGAAGAACCTCGCGCTTCTTCTCTTCAGACAGGTCGGCCATGAGGTCGGCCGCGTCGTCGGAATCAATGTTTTCAAGGACGACCTCGGCGATCTCCTTGCCGGTGAAGTTTTCGAGAATCTCCGACTGCACCTCGTCGTCGAAGTACACGAGAATGTCGGTCCAGCGTTCGGCGGGCAGCAGCTGGAGCATCGCCAGCACCTCGCGAATCTCGAGCTCTTGAGCAATTTCGGCCACGTCGGCCGAGTGCAGTCCTTCAAGCAGGTCTACGACGGCGGAATCCTGCCGCTCAGCGAGCAGGCGGCGCAGTTCAGCGCGCAGTTCGTGGGTCGTAGTCGGTGTCATGGCGCAGGGCATGGGCCAGCGCGACGAATTGGTCGACCCTCAGCTGTTCGGCCCGAAGGGTGGCCACCGATTCCAGCGCGCTTGGCGCGCTAAAGGTAAGGCTTTTCAGCGCGTTGCGCAGGGTCTTACGCCGCTGCCCAAAGGCCGTCTTGACCACCAGCGCCAGGTCGCGGTAGGCCACCGCGGGCGGTTCGGCCAAGCGTTCGAGGCGAATCACGGCCGACTTGACCTTGGGAGGCGGATCAAACGCCCCCTCGGGCAAGGTAAACAGGTAGTCGCACCGGTAGTAGGCCTGCGCCAGCACGCTGGTGATGCCGTACTCCTTGCTGCCCGGGCCGCTGCAAATGCGCACCGCCACCTCGCGCTGAAACATGCCGACCATTTCGGGAATCCGGTCGCGGCGGTCCAGCATCCAAAAAAGGATCTGCGTCGAAATGTTGTAGGGAAAGTTCCCGACCAGCGCAAAGGGCGCGTCGACCAGGTCTGCGGGTTCCTGCCAACGCAGCAAGTCGGCGTGGTGCAGCCGGGCGCTGAGCTGCGGAAACTTGCTCTGCAGCACCGGAATACTTTCGCGGTCCAGCTCCACCGCGTGCAGGGTGAGCGGGCGCTGCATCAGGTACTGCGTCAGCACGCCGGTTCCGGGTCCGACCTCGAGGGCCTGGCTGCACTCGGCGAGCGTCAGGGCCTCGGCGGTGCGCTGGGCGGCGCTGAGGTCCCTCAAAAAGTGCTGCCCAAGCTGTTTTTTAGCGCGGATTTCGGCCATTACGCGGTGGGGGTGAGCAGTCCGGCGCGGCGCAGCAGCGCCTCGGGCTGGGGTTGGCGGCCGCGGAAGGCCGTGTACAAATCCATGGGGTCCACGGTTCCGCCCGCTTCGAGCAGGGCGCGGAACTTGGGCGCAGCCTGAGCAGGCGCCTCGCGAAAAAACTCGTAGGCGTCGGCGTCGAGCACCTCAGCCCACTTGTAGCTGTAGTAGCCTGCGCTGTAGCCTCCGGCAAAAATGTGGCTGAAGCTGGGCGAGATGTAGCTGCCTTCCACGCTGGGCCACACGTCGACCGGCGCAAAGGCTGCGCGTTCGAGCCCCTCGAGGTCGGTGGGCGCCGTGCGGGCGTCGTGCCAGGCCATGTCCAGCAGTCCGAATCCGAGCTGGCGAACCGTCGCCAGGCCCTCCAAAAACGTTTGGCTTTGGGCAATCCGCGCCACAAGGTCGGCAGGCATCGCCTCGCCGGTGGCGTAGTGCTGCGCCCACTGCGCGAGTTCGGCCGGTTCGTAGCACCAGTTTTCCATGATTTGCGACGGAAGCTCGACAAAATCCCAGCGCACCGACGTGCCGGTGAGGCCCGCGTAGGCGCCGCGCCCGAGCATTCCGTGAAGTCCGTGCCCAAACTCGTGGAACAGCGTCAGGACCTCGTTGAACGTCAGCAGGGCCGGAGCGTCGGCGGTCGGCTTGCTGAAGTTGCCCACGAGGCTCACCACGGGGCGCACCTCGCGGCCCGCGGCGTCGCGGTAGGCCGAGCGGTACGAGGTCATCCAGGCCCCGGCGCGCTTGCCCTTGCGCGGGTGCCAGTCGGTCGTGAGGTGGGCGATGAACTGCCCCTTGGCATCCCAAACTTCCCAGGCCGCCGCGTCGGGGTGGTAGGTCGGGTTGTGGGGCGCCGGCCTGACCTCGAGGCCATAAAGCCGTTTGGCCACGTCAAACGCCCACTGCTCCACGCGTTCCAGCCCAAAAAACGGCTTGGTCAGCGCGTCGTCAAAATCCAGCACGGCCATCTTGTAGCGCTCGGTCGCAAAGGCCACATCCCAGCGCTGCAGGTCGTTCAATCCCAGTTCGTTGGCGGCGTAGGCGCGGAGCGCCGCCGCTTCGCGGTCGGCCGCCGGCTTGGCCTTGGACTGCAAATCCCCCAAAAACCGCTTCACCGCCTCGGGCGAATTGGCCATGCGCTCGGCCAAGACGTACTCGGCGTGGCTCGCGTAGCCCAGCAGCTGCGCGCGTTCCAGGCGCTTGGCGGCCAGGTCGAGCACCCGTTGGCGGTTGTCGCGGTCGTCGCCGCGGGCCCCGCGCTGGGCGTAGGCGCGCCAGAGCTGCTCGCGCAGGCTTCGGTCCTCGGCATAGGTCATGAAGGCCAGGTAGTTGGGCGCGTCGAGCGTCGCGGCGTAGCCTCCGTCCAAACCGTGCTGGGTGGCGGCTTCGGCAGCCTGGTCCAAGGCCCAGTCGGGCAATCCGGCGGGTGCCTCGCTCAGGGGCAGGTGCCAGGTTTCGGTGTCTTTGAGCAGGTTGTCGCTGAACGCGAGCGCTTCGGTGCCCAAAAACTGGTCGAGCTCGAGCAGCTTGGCTTTTCCGGCGGAATCGAGCCGGGCGCCGTGGCGCTCAAAGGCTTTAAGCGTTTTATCGTGCAGCATTCGGTCTTCGGCCGGTGCGTCGCTGGGCAAAACCACGGCGGCCACCCGGCGAAACAGCGCCTCGTTGGTCAGCGTTGCGTTGCCCAGTGCCGCCAACTTGGGCTGCACCTCGCGGGCCAGGGCCTGTAGCTCGGACGTCGACGCGGCACTCAGCGCGTTAAACAGCAGCGTGGTCTGGGCGTCGAGGCCATAGGTCATGCGCTCCAGGGCCACGGTGACGCCCTCAAACGTCGCCGGGGCGGAATCCGCCGCAAGCCGCTCCAGCTCGGCATAGGCCGCGGCCAGTTCGGCTTCGATGCGCGCACCCAGCACCGAAGCTTCGGGAGCCGCGGTGTCGAGGGCCGAAACGTAGCCGGCCAGGTAGGCATACGGCGCGGTGAGCGCACCCTCGGCGCACTCGGTGGCGCCGGCCACAATGCCTTGGGGGTCGCCCGCCAGCCATTCGGGCCAAACCTGATCGAGGAACGCGCGTCCAAAACCTTCGGTGGCGTCGGTCGGAACCTGGCTCGGCAGGTTGTCGACGGCCAATACGCCCAGGCTTCCGGGTGTGCCCAGCGCCACTTCGGTTGCGGTTCGCGGATCCCAGCCATAAAACGGGTCGTCGCCTTTGCTGGCGCGGACCGTGCACGGTACGGGCCCCGCGATGTCGCAGGAAATGTCGCCCACGAATTCCAATCGGTTGGTCGCGCGCAGCACGTCGGCTGCGGTAAAAAAGGCCGGACCGCCTTCGGCGTAAAAATGGCAAGGCAGGTAGACCGTCGCGACCTCCAGGTAGGGCGCCAGGGCCGAGTCGTAGCGCTCCGGGTGCTTGTGAAACTCCAATCGGTCAAAACCCCCGTCGGCGCGGCGCCGGGCATAGTCCTTGGCCGCCAGCACCGTGAAGCAGGGCCCCTGAACGCCCGCCAAAAAGGCCGCGGGTTCAACTTCGGCAAAGCCGCCGGCGCGCAGCATTTCCGCCGCTCCGTGGCCCACTCGGCCGGTGCCGGTTAGGACCACGCGGGCCTCCAGAGGCCAGGCGTGCTGGGCCAATTCCGCCTTGAGTGCGGCCACGCGACCCAATTGGGCAGCGGGGGTGAAGTTCCAGGTTCCGCGCTGAAGGCCCCAACCGCGCAGCGCTTCGTAGGCGCCCACCAGCCCAGCGTATTCGCCAAAACCAATCAGGCGCTGACCGTCGCGCCGCAGCAGCTCCCAGTCGATCAGGCGCACCCCGGCCTCGAGGCAGGCGCGCAGCAGGCCGCGGTTGTAGGGCTGGCCCTTGTAGGTATGGCTAAAGAAAAAATGCGCCGCGCCGGCGACCAGGTTTGCGGTCGGAACCTCCTTAACGCTCAAAATCAGTTCGGCGGGGCTAAGGTCCTCGACCAAATCACAACCGGCCGCGACGTAGGCGGCGTCGGGAATCGCGCGCACGCTGCTCGGCTGCACCCAAATGCGCCAATCGGGGTGGCGGTCCATGAGCTCGCGGCACTGCGCCGGATTCAGCACGGCACGTTGATCAGAAGGGGTTTTGCCCTCGCGGAGTAAGCCAAGAATTCGCATGCTTCAAAGGTAGCCCCGCGCGGACCATGCGTCGCCCGAAGGCCCAGAGAAAACCGCGGTGTTTAGAGGCTTGACGCCGCGCTCGCTTCGGGGGCGGAATCGCTCGACGGCTGCGCCGGCGTGGGGTCAAAGCGGAACGGGATTCCGCGGCGGGCTCCGACGTAGCGGCGCTCGTAGTAGGGCTGGCCCACCCAGTTCTCGATGAGCACGCCGCTGTGGGTGGCCGAGTGCAGCATCAGGATTTTGCCGTCCTGAATGCCGACGCACAAGCCGACGTGGCCGATGCTGCCGCTCCCGCGGCCTTCAAAGAGCAGGAAGTCGCCCACCCGAATGCTGTCGCGGGTGATTGGAGTGCCCCAGTTGGCGTAGGACGAGCTGCTCGCCGGCATCGTGTAGCCGTAGGCGCGAAAAAGGTGCTTTTGGAGCCCCGAACAATCAAAACCCCCCGGATTTTGACCGCCTGCTCGGTAGGTGTGGCCCAGCACGTCTTCGTAGCGGTCCACCAGCGCCGCCCACGAAACCGTGTCGCGCGGCATGCCGTCGGAGCGGCCCCACAAAAGGGTCGGCAGGGTGCAGAGGGCGATGAGGAGGGCGAAGTTTTTCATTCGGGGGGCATGAATTTACGGCCGGGCCACGTACTGCGCAAAGCCTGTGCCGTAAATTCGCCGGACCATGAAAAAAGTGCTCTTCCTCCTCGCGGTGGCCGCTGCCGCATTCGGTGCGGCTGCCCAAGACCTGTTTCGCGTCGGAACCAAGACCGTTACGCGCCCCGAATTCAACTACGTCTACGGCAAGAACAAAGAAGTTGGGGCCAACATTGATCCGAAAACCGAAGAAGAATACCTGCAGCTCTACGTTCAGTTCAAGCGCAAGGTGGCCTTCGCCGAGTCGCTCGGCCGCGACACGATGCCGTCCTTCGTGGCGGAATACAACGGCTACTACAAGCAGCTGCTCAAGCCCTACCTGACCGACAAAAGCGTCGACGCGCGTTTGGTGGACGAGGCCTACGAGCGCATGCAGTTCGACGTGCGCGCCAGCCACATCATGGTCGACTGCGCCGAAGACGCCCTTCCCGGCGACACGCTGAAGGCCTACAAGCAAATCATGGCGATCAAGGACCGCCTCAACCGCGGCGAAACGTTTGAAAACCTCGCGGCGCTGAGCACCGACACCTATTCGGCTTCGCGGGGCGGAGACCTCGGCTGGTTCACCGTGTTCGGCATGGTGTACCCGTTTGAAACGGCGGTTTACACGGCTCCCGAGGGCCAAGTGGTCGGACCCATTCGCACCCAGTTCGGCTACCACCTCATCAAAAAGACGGCCCAGCGCCCGGCGCGCAACACGATGACCGCGGCCCACATCCTGGTGCTCGACACCGAATCGGACCCGAACCCGAATGCCGAAAAGCAGGTTCGCGAGGTGTACGCCAAGCTGCAGGCGGGCGAGCCGTTTGCCGCCGCCGCGCTCAAGTACAGCGAAGACCCCACGACGTCAAAGCAGGCAGGTCGTTTGGCGCCGTTTGGCATCAACCAAATGCTGCCCGAGTTTGAAGACGCGGCCTTTGGGCTTGCCGACGACGGCGCCTACAGCCAGCCGGTGAAGACCAAGTTGGGATGGCACATTGTGCAGCGGGTGAACCGTACGCCGCTGCCGTCGCGTGCCGAGGCGGAGCGCCAGCTCAGCCAAAAGATTCGCCGCGACGAGCGTTCCAACGCGTCGGAGCGGGCCTACATCGAGCGCCTCAAGCGCGACTACCAGTTTGTGGCCGAAGCGCGCAACTGGGACCGCCTGCAGTCCGCACTGGAGAAGGGTAAGGGCGTTGAAAAGGCCGCTAAGGCGACGCTCTTCACCTACCGCACCGCGGTGCACCCCGAGGGACGCGTGCTGCGCGGAACCGAAGCGCTGGCCCTGCTCCGCAAGCCCCAAGAGGACAAGGTAGACCGCGCCACGTCGGCCAAGCGCCTCAACGAGTGGATCAAGGGCATCGTGCTCGAAGAGGCCGAGCGCTTGCTCCCCGTCGAGAACAGCGAGTTCCGCTACCTCGCCCAAGAGTACCGCGAAGGCATTTTGGTTTTTGAACTCACCCGCGAGTACGTGTGGGACAAGGCCGCGACCGATACCGTGGGCCTCAAGGCCTTTTATGAGGCGAACGTGGCCAACTACCAGTGGCCCGAGCGCGTAACCGGTAGCGTGCTGAGCAGCAGCAACGTGGCAGCCCTCAAGAAGGCCGCCGACCTGGGCCGCCAAAACGTGCCCATTTCAAAGATTGACAAGGTGATCAACGCCAAAGACGAGGTCGTCAATTTCACCGAAATGGACAAGATTGTGCTCGGCAGCGAAGGTAAAAACGCCCTGCAGCGCATGATGGCCCAGTTCACGGGCAAGGACCGCGTGAAGGGGCCGTTTGAATCGGGCGGAACCCACTACGTGCTGATTGCGGCCGAACGCCTGCCGGCCGGTCCTAAGGCCTTGAACGAGTGCCGCGGTCAGGTGATTGCCGACTACCAAAAGCACCTCGAGGCCCTGTGGATGAAGGAGCTTGAGGCCAAGTTCCCGCTGCAGATGCTGGGCACCAACTAAGAAATTGCCGCGTTTGCGCACGAAAGGGGCCCGGTTGGCCCCTTTTTTTATTGGAATGTGCGCCGCGTGCGGTAGCTTTAGCCAAACCTTAACCCGCACGTTATGCGCTTAACCTTACGCTCTCTGGCCCTCGCGGCCTTGGTATTGGCCGCAGCCCCGCTCTCGGCCCAGTACTACTACCTTCCCAGCACCGTGAACGGAAACCCCGGCGGTATCAACACCGACGCGGAATACCCCGTGGGCGGTGGCCTCGCCACCAGCTGGACGGCGATTTCAACGGCTCCGGCCGCCACGCCGGCTTGGTCGTCGACCCAAACCTTGCCGTTTGGTTTCAACTTCAACGGCAGCGCGGTTACCCAGTACAAGGTGTCGACCTCGGGCGTTTTGACGTTTGACGTCACCGCGACCACGCCTCCGGGCTACACCAAGGCGGCCTTGCCCGACGCGAGCATTCCCAACAATTCGGTGTGCATTTGGGGCTTGGCTTCGGTCGGAACCAACGACCTCATCGTCAACAAGACCTTTGGTACGGCGCCCAACCGCCAGCACTGGGTGATGTTTTCGTCGTACGGCCAAGTGGGCAGCACCTGCTGGACCTACTGGGCGATCGTGCTTGAGGAGTCGACCAACAAAATCTACCTTGTTGACCAGCGCAATTCCTGCACCGGCGCCACGCTTTCGCTGGGCATTCAGGTCAACAGCACCACGGCGTACTCGGTTGCGGGTTCGCCCAGTGTGGCCATTCAGGCCGGTACCGACGCGACGGCCGCCGACAACAAGTACTACGAGTTCATTCCGGGTGTTCAGCTTCAGAATAACCTCATCGCCAACTCGGTAGAGGTAGACGACTTCTTGGTGCTGGGCCAGGCTCCGTTCACCGTGAAGGCCGAGTTCCTGAACGGCGGCAGCAACGCCGTGACCAGCGCGGGCCTCAACTACAGCGTCAACGGCGGAGCCGCCGTGAGCGCCACGGTTTCGACGCTCAACGTGGCTTCTGCGGCCACGGCAACGCTCACCCATCCCCAGGCCTGGACGCCCACCGCGGTTGGTACCTACACCCTCAAGTTCTGGACCTCGAACCCCAACGGTCAAGCCGACAGCGATCCGAGCAACGACACCGCCACCAAGCAAGTGGTGGTGGTCAACAGCATCGCGGTGCGCCGCCCGCTGATCGAAGTGTTCAGTTCGTCGACCTGTGCGCCCTGTGCCCCGGCCAACACGACCTTCAAAAACCTCATGGACGCCCAAACGGCCGGAGACTACAACTACATCAAGTACCAAATGAGCTGGCCCGGTACCGGCGACCCCTACTACACGACCGAAGCCGGTGCCAAGCGCCAACTCTACGGCGTGAATTCGGTGCCCAACGCCCAGATTGACGGCGGCTGGAACGGCCACGCGGGCCAAATCACCCAGCCCATTTTGAACCAGTTCAAGGCGGTTCCGTCGTTTATGAACCTCGCCGGCTACTTCACGGTCGATGCCACTGCGAAAAAGGTCGACATGGTCATCAACACGACTCCGCTCGTGAGCACCAGCAAGGCGCTGTCGCTTCAGGTTGCGATTTATGAGAAGTCGACGAGCCAAAACGTGAAGTCCAACGGCGAGACCGTGTTCTACCACGTGATGAAGAAGATGGTGCCCGACCAAAACGGAACGGCGCTCACCAACCTGACCGACGGCGTGATGCAGACCCAGAATTTGTCGTACACCTTCAACGGGGCCTACACGCTGCCGATCAACGCTACCGCCCCGGTGAACCACGCTTCAGCCCACACGGTCGAAGACTTCAACGACCTCGGCGTGATGGTGTGGATTCAAGACATGGCGACCAAAGAGATCTACCAGTCGGTGGACTTGACCGCCAGCGGCGTCGGCATGGGCGAGAACGGACTCCGTTCGGTTCGCCTCTACCCGAACCCGGCTAGCGACTTGGTGCGCGTAGACCTTCGCTCGGTTTCGGGCAACTGCACCTACCGCTTGGTGAACACTTTGGGTCAGGTGGTGGCTGCCGGAACCGCTGAGGGCGGATCAGAGCTCGTGCTCCACGTCGGTCAGTGGACCAGCGGACTCTACTTGGTTCAGGTAGAAGCCGAAGGCTCGCTGCAGACGGTGCCGCTCCAGATCGTTCGCTAAGCGCTTTAACCGATTTAAACGGAACCGGCCCCGCGAGGGGCCGGTTTTTTTATTCCCGTTTGTCTGAATGTAGTCCCTAACTTGAAGCCATGAAAACAGCTACGACTGAAACGATTGCTGGTCACGAAATCGTGGAGGTTTTGGGCGTCGTACGCGGAAGCACCGTGCGCTTTTCCACGTCCATGATTATGCAGGGCGCTTCAGAAATGCTCGCCTTCGCTTGCGGAACACAGAGAAGTTGAACATCGAGACACCTAAATCATGATTTGGATAGCAAAGGCTGTCGTTCAAAAGGGAATTTCTTTTTTGCCCTTTAAAACGCACATTAACCAGTTCTTTCAGCGCCGAGGCACCGGTGCCCTCGCCCTCGACGACCAGCACTTTGGTTGGAAGATCGGCCATGCGCAAGATCATTTAGCTTTATGGGATAAGCACCTGTCGGGTATAAATCGGTCTTCGGCGAATGTACTTGAACTCGGAACGGGGTGGTATCCCATCGTCCCGGTGTACTTCTGGCTTCATGGTGTGATGATCGGACTTCGCACCTTGGTCGGTGATGCCACATCAGCAATTGCCGGGATGCGCACATCCTATGAGTTCATTTGTTCGAACAATACCCTAGAACACATTCTTGAAGTGCCCTTAGTGGCCATTTTGGAGCGTTTTAAGGGGCTACTTTCCGCGGGGGGGGGGAGTTCGCACTTCATCGATCTTTCTGACCATTTTGGCCATTTTGACCGTGGAATTACGGCGTACAATTTTCTAAAGTTTTCACCCCTTCAGTGGCGTTTAATCGATAACGATATTCAGCCACAAAACCGGCTGCGCTGGCCTCAGTATTTAGAGATTTTTACCAAATTGGGTTATAACGTGGTAGAAGAAGGGGTTCGTCCTGGCGATGTACAAGAGCTAAAGAAGGTTAAGGTTCATCGTTCGTTTGCCAGAATGTCTGATTCCGAACTTGCGATCACTCATGGATATATAGTTGCGCGCTAGCTACGCGAAAATGCTACGGAAGTAGAGGGGGATTCGCCCCCCCCGGAACTGTTAGCAAGTGAATTGCGCGATCTGCTCATCGTGTCTCTAAGGTATTAAAAGTATTGGCATTGGATTTTTGGGCGTTTCTAGCAGCCACCTACAATAATATTGATGGTTAGTAGATATATGATGCCGTCAACGTCATGCAGTGGTTTGTGGAGGATTACAACAACCGCCCCCATACGGTCCACAAGATATTTTCGCCCAACGAAGTGTATGCGGGCACCGACACCTATGATTACCAGTCTGTACTCAAAAAGGGCATGGCTAACCGGCGGATGGTCAATTCACAATGTGCTTGTACCAAGTGCATTTGTGGCGACGCAACCTCGTAGTGCCTTTCGGGCGGAACCCCATTTATCAGAGCCGTTGAACCACGCTGGGTTCGTCGCAAAACCTACAATATCATTGTAGGTGGCTGCTGGAAATGCCCGAAGTTCCAGCTGACTCGTTACTAGGCTGTTAGTATAGAAGCCTTTTTAGTCTATTGTAGTGATTGTTAACTGTACCGCGGGTTCGAATCCCGCCCTCACCGCAGCGGGATGTGCCGGAGGTATTACAATGTAATTTAGGTGGCCCCTGGAAGTGCCTGAAGTTAGAACTGATACGTTGACAAGCAGTTAATATATGTGATTATCAGTATGTTGTGGTGATGGTTAACTGTACCCCAAGTTCGAATTGCTCCCTCACCGACTCAGTCACAATTTGTCTACCCCATTAACATATTTAACTAATCATATAGTATTAATTGATCCTATACTTAATTGTAAGCGCAATTTCTTCATGCAAAATAGTCGAGTAATTCCGGTATGAATCATTGTGTAAAAACCATATTGCACCGAATCCAATTCCAATATAAATACTTTTACAAAGCAAGGTTTCAGTATTTAAGAATGTTGTTGGAATCATGAACCATCTTACATTACCACCATAATTATAAGATTGAGCTTTATAGGCCATTGTACCACACCGTAAATCAACTTGAAGTCTTTCAAAAATCATAAGATGTGTATTCAAATCGGCACCGATTGCAAAGCCTTTCAATGGAATCGCAAAAAGCGGTGGTTGCTCGTCCCATGCCTGATCTAGGAATCGACAGTGAACCATATAACTCTGTTTGGTCCAAAGTTCCTTTTCAATAAATAAAATGTGATCCCTATTGGGCCCACTTGTCCTCATTTCATAACCAAAATTGACCCACTCACTTTGCGCGAAGACCACAATTGAATGAATCATAATCGCTATTAAAAAGTGTAACTTACCAATATGCATATTAACTTACATATTTTGATATACTCTAATGTTGTCTATAAACATTGTTGCAGTCTCAAAAGGTTTATCATCACCACATTCACTATTTGCGCTAAATGAATCCATGACGCCATTATTCAGAACTATTCGCATCGTAACGTCTGGATTATTGTACAAAAGCGGTAAATCAGGAGAACAATAATCTCTGTATAGAATGCCATCATAATAGACTCTAACAAAATCAGAAGTCCAATGAAGAGCAAAATGAACAAATCGATAAGGCGACGCAAACAATTTCATCGGCCTCGGAAGAAGAGGGATTCGAACCCCCGGAACTTTTAGTTAGTGAAAAGCGCGATCTGCTCATCGTATCTCTAAGGTACTAAAAATAACGACATTGGATTTTTGGGCGATTCCAGCAGCCACCTACAATAATATTGGAGGTAAGTAGCGATTGGATTCCGTCCTCTTAAGGTTGAAGCCAGTGTCCTACACGGTTCAACAAGCGTGTCCTAATATGAAAAAAGCGCCCCTTGCGGGGCGCTTCGTGCGTTCGAGCATCTTGGTGGAGCTGGTGGGATTTGAACCCACGTCCAAACAAGGAAACCATGCGCTTTCTACATGCTTAGTGGATCATTGGTTTTCGATCGAAGGCCGGGGAGCCACACCCTACCTTAAACTTAGCCACTACAATTTAAGAAGCCCTCAGTGGCCGGTGGCTTCCGGTTCCCGCATTTACGGCACCCCTTGATCGAACTCCGTGGGACCGGGATTTCGAGGGATGTCCTGCTTTCACACCTTGTGCGAAACAAGCCAAATCTCCTATCGGATGATTAGGCGGCAAGAGCGTAGTTGTACTCGCCTGTTGTTGTTCCCTGCATCGATTTACGAGCGACATCAGGATAGCTCGGCATGCTTACACACCGCCTCGGCTTGCTGTCAAAACCGGTCAGCCCCGATAAACTGCGTGCGCAGGCTGCAAAGGTACGTCGCGCCGCAGGTGCCAGCGCACAAAGTTTTCGAAGCGCCGCATTCCGCGCTCCGGGCAGGTCAATCGCTGTGGGCGGCTGTAGCGCAGGCTCACCTCAATCTGGGGCTCGCACAGCAGGCTCCAAAGGTGGCTTAAAAGGTGGCGCAGGAATCCGCCCTTGAGGTCGTGAAAGTAGGTGGCCTTGCGGGTGCCGTAGCGGATTCCGACATAGGTTACCGGAACGCCGGCCTCGGCCGCCGCCTTAAACATGCCAATCCGCACGGTGCTGGGCAGCACGCCGTCCGTCGTGCGCCCCTCCGGGAACACAAACGCGCTGCGGTTGCTGCGCAGCTTTTCGAGCAGGCAGGGAACAATGCGCTTGCGCGATTCCGGGCAGCTTCGGTGCACCCAAACGGTTTCCAGTGCTTGGGCCGCCCAACCGATAAAGGGAAACCACTTAAATTCTTTGGCGGCAACAATCGCGGTCGGCCTGCGGTCGTAGCACAAAAAGATATCGAGGTAGGAGGGATGGTTGCCCAGCAGCAGACTGGGTTCCTCGGGGAGTTCTCCGATTCGGGCGACTTTGAGGTTGAGTACCCGGTGCATCGCGCCAATCCAGACCAAGAACAGCCGGTGCGCCCGGCGTGGGCCCGCCACCGGGCGAACCAGGGGCAGCGTGAGCGCCAAAACCGCAAGAAGCCAGCAGGCTGCGGTCAAGCGCCAAATCGCGCGAAGAGAAGACATTAAGATGCGTTTAGGTTGGCCTAATCTAGGCAAACCTTTTGATTGCACCGTGCAACCTTAACGAATTGTTTATGCAAAAAATGCAAAACCACGACGATTTACACGCTGTCCGCCCTCAGGTGTGCACAACTTTTGGTGTTTTCTAAGCACTCGCACTTGGGTATGTAAAGAAAATGATAAAATCTATGTATAGAATTGTATCTTTGTAAAGGAATTGGAAAAAAATTTACATAGAGTATGGGTGCAAAACTTGAAATCTTGCCGTTTGAAGCTGAACTTGAAACGAAGAGGGTGCTTAAAATGTTGCCAAGTGCTCATGCTGCACTCGCAGAACTAAAAGGAATAGCAGGTGGTATTCCGGACCAACGAATTTTACTGAACACCTTGGCTCTTCAGGAAGCTAAGGATAGTTCCGCGATAGAGAATATTATAACTACGCACGACGAATTGTTTAGAGCCGCTGAACGATCTGAACATGGAGCGAGTAAAACGACCAAAGAAGTTCAGAATTACCGTGAAGCATTGCTATTTGGTTTTGAGATGGTTAGGCTACGTCAATTGATTACCGTGAATGACCTTAACCTAATTCAGTCAATCCTTGAGTCCAATAATGCCGGTATGCGAAAACTACCGGGTACCGCGTTGCGAAACGCGCGTACCGGAGAAGTTGTGTATGAACCGCCTCAAGATCCGCTTGAAATTCAAGAATTGATGTCGAATTTGGAACGATACATTAACGATCCATCAATTGATGATTGTGATGTTCTTATTAAAATGGCGGTGATCCATTATCAATTCGAAAGCATCCATCCTTACTATGATGGCAATGGTCGGACTGGGCGAATCCTCAATGTACTCTACTTGATTTTGAATGGCATTCAGGATGTGCCGATCCTCTATTTAAGTAGGTACATTATCAATAATAAGGCAGATTACTATAGATTACTACGCGAAGTAAAGGAACATGGTAATTGGGAGGAATGGTTGATCTACATGATTCAAGGAGTTACACAGACCGCTCGCGAGACCATTGAGCTAATAGAGGACATGAAAGAGCAAATGCAGCAAATGAAGCAGCTACTCAGGTCGAACTATAGGTTCTACAGTCACGACTTGCTCAACAACTTATTCAAATATCCGTACACTAAAATCGAGTTTGTGATGGACGACCTTGGGGTTTCGCGCGTGACCGCATCTGGCTACCTCAATACGTTGGCCAAAGACGGGGTGCTTAGAAAAGAAAAAGTTGGCAACTCCAATTTTTATGTGAATCCAGCACTTTTTGATCGATTGAAAAAGTGACGCCCCTCAAATTCGAATTCGTCGGAGCATCTTATCGTTCCCTGTGCGCCACAACTAGTTACTAGTCAGCTAGAAGCCATTTCAGGGCATAAAACTCGGATCCGCAATCGCCCCCCGCAGCTCGCGGGCGGCCTTGGCGGCTAGGGCGCTGCGCACCTGGTCGCGCATCTGGGGCACCACGCTGGGGTCAAAGCGGGTGCGAAAGCGTCCGTCAAGGCTCGACTTCGACCCGCGGTTCACGCGGTCGCCGGGCTTGTCTTCTTGAATGCTCGACCACTGACCAGGGTAAAGGTTGCTGGCGTCGCCGCTGAATTCCGCGCTGGCGATGATGCGCTCGGTCTGTTCAGACACCTCGCGCTGGCTCAGCATGCGGTTGCCCTGCATCAGTTTGGCGTTCAAGGCTCCGCGCACAAAAATGCGGTAGTCCACGTCGTAGTAAAGCACCTTGATGAAGCGCTCCTCTTTTTTAATCGTGCCGTCGGGCTGCTTCACGTCGTACAGCTCGCGGCGGTAGCCCTGGCGCTCGTAGCGCGTCATGGTACCCGGAACCTCGGTCCAGTCGGTCATCTCGAGCTCAATCACATAATCGGGCTGGGCCGTCGCGGCAAAACGCGCCTTTTCAGACCAGTCCACCCACTCAATGAACGGATCGTTGAGGGCGCGCACCTGGCTAAACAGCTCGCCGCGCAAGCCCACCGCGAGGTCCATCTCTTGGCGCGTCGGCGCAATCACGTCGCGCAGTCCGACCGTAACCCGGCCCGCCGCCACCGCCGAATCCATCAGCGCGCGGCTGTCGCGGTACGCAACCCCAATCTTGGCCTCCATCGCGCCAAACTGGTCGTGGGCGCCCCGCCACATGCGGTTTTGAAGCCGGCGCACCCCCTCTTGGTACATAGGCGTGGCCACGGCCTCGCGCCACTCGCCGCGCAGCACTTCGTTGTCGGGGTCGTACTTGAGCGCCTGAGCCAGCAAGCGTTCGGCCCCGGCGTAATCTTGGGCGGCCATAGCCGAAGCGCCCTCGCGGCGCAGCTTGGCGACGTGGCCCGCACGGGCGGCCGCGTATTCGCTGGCGGCCTCGGCGGTTCCGGTGATGAGCACCCCGGCGCGGTTGGCGCGGTCCTCCAGGTCTTTAGCGCGCACGTAGGCGTCCAAGGCACCCACGGTCTCGCCGGCGGCGTGGAGCTTTCGGAATTCCGCGACCTGGCGGGCCACTTCGCGCGTGCCCAAGCGCTTCACCTCGGCGGCGGCGGTCACGTTGGTCCGCTTGGCTTCGAGGGCTTCGAGGGCCGAAATCGTGGCCTCGTACGAAAGCCCCGACTCCTCGAGCTTGGCGCTGCGGCGCAGCGCTTTCTGGGCAGGGGAACACGAAAAAACCGCACCTGCCAGGGCAAGTGCGGTTGCAAAACGAATCAGGAATGCGCGCATACCGGTAAAGGTACGCTGCCCTGCTTAACCCAAATAGGTCTTCAGAATCTTGCTGCGCGAGGTGTGCTTGAGGCGGCGAATCGCCTTCTCCTTGATTTGGCGCACGCGTTCGCGGGTCAAATCAAACTTCTCGCCGATCTCTTCAAGCGTCAGCGGGTGCTGCCCGTTGAGCCCAAAGTAGAGGCGAATCACGTCGCCTTCGCGCGGCGTCAAGGTCGCCAGCGAGCGCTCAATCTCGGTGCGCAGCGAGTCCACCATCAAGTCGTCGTCGGGATTCGGACTGTCGTCGGAATTCAAAACGTCGTACAGGTTGCTGTCTTCACCTTCCACCAGCGGAGCATCCATGGACACGTGGCGGCCGCTGTTGCGCAGCGACTCCTTCACGTCCATTTCGCTCATTTCGAGCTTCGTAGCAATCTCTTCGGCACTGGGCGGACGCTCGTGCTGCTGCTCGAGCGACGCGTAGGCCTTGTTGATTTTGTTGATCGATCCAATTTTGTTCAGCGGAAGGCGCACAATGCGGCTCTGCTCGGCCAGGGCCTGCAGAATCGACTGGCGGATCCACCAAACCGCGTAGGAGATGAACTTAAAACCGCGCGTTTCGTCAAAACGCTGCGCGGCCTTAATCAACCCCAGGTTGCCCTCGTTGATCAAATCCGGAAGCGTCAAACCCTGGTTTTGGTATTGCTTGGCCACCGATACGACGAATCGCAGGTTGGCCTTGGTCAACTTCTCCAGGGCGCGCTGGTCGCCGGCTTTGATCTTCTGGGCGAGCTCTACCTCCTCGTCGGCGGTAATCAGCTCGACCTTACCAATCTCTTGCAGGTACTTGTCCAGCGAAGCGGTTTCGCGGTTGGTGACCTGCTTGGTAATCTTTAACTGACGCATGGGCGGATACTTAGATCGCTAAAATTAAACGAATAACTCAAATGCTTACTTGTTGCGGCTGCCAAACAGCGAGCTAAAGAAGCCTTTGCGTTCCGGTTCCTTGGGCGCGGACTTCACGCGGTTGGCGCCACCGGGGCGCTTGCCGCGGTTCTGGCCTTCGCCGTTGCGGTTGCCGCCGCCGCCGTTGCGGTTGCCGCCGCCGTTGCGGTTGCCGCCGCCACCGCGGTTGCCTTCGCCGCGCGGACGGTCCTCGCGGGCCGGACGCTCGCCACGGTCCTCGCGGGCCGGACGGTCTTCACGAGCGGGACGGTCTTCGCGGGCGGGACGCTCGCCGCGCTCTTCGCGCTGCTCGCCACGGGGGCGGCTGCGCTCGCTGCGCGGACGGTCTTCGCGGCCTTCGCCGCCTTCACTGCCTTCTGCAGCCGGGCCGGCTTGCTCGCCTTCGCTGCCCTCCGCGCGCTCTTCGCGGGCTGGGCGCTGGCTGCGGGGTCCGCGGTCGCGGCCGCCTTCACGGCCACCGCGCTCACCGCGATCGCCACGGGGCTCGCGGGGTCCGCGCTCCTCGCGGGGACGCTCTTCGCGCTCCACGTAGCCTTCGGGCTTCTCGAGGAGCACCTTGCGCGACAAGCGGAGCTTGCCTTTGTCGTCGATGCTCAACAGCTTCACCTGAACGCGGTCGCCCTCTTGGTAGAGGTCACCCGGGTTCTCGACGCGCTTCCAATCCATTTCTGAAACGTGGAGCAGGCCTTCGGTTCCGCGTCCGATTTCCACGAACACGCCAAAGGTTTGTACGCCGCGAACCACGCCTTCGTACACCTTGT
Organism: Cryomorphaceae bacterium; assembly: GCA_021298655.1. Classification (GTDB taxonomy): domain Bacteria; phylum Bacteroidota; class Bacteroidia; order Flavobacteriales; family Schleiferiaceae; genus TMED14. The sequence continues at coordinate 18,989 of JAJTFK010000016.1, forward strand.
CTACCTCGGGGATGAAGCAGATTCCGCGAACGATTTCTTCGGCGCGCTTCATGCCCGCTGGGTCGATGCCGCTGATTTCTACGCGGCCCACGTCGCCCACCTCTTCGATGGTGATGGTGGTTCCGGTTTCGGCTTGAATGCCTTGAATAACCTTACCGCCGGGTCCGATTACGCCGCCAATGAAGTTCTTGGGAATCTCCAGGCGCACCATTTTCGGAGCGTGGGGCTTCAATTCAGCGCGCACCTCGGGCATGGCCTCGAGCATTTTGCCGAGGATGTGGGCGCGGCCGTCGCGGGCTTGGTTCAGGGCTTGCTCCATGATTTCGAAGCTGAGGCCTTGAATCTTGATGTCCATCTGGCACGCGGTGATGCCGTTGGCGGTACCGGTTACCTTGAAGTCCATATCGCCGAGGTGGTCTTCGTCACCCAAGATGTCGCTCAACACGGCAAACTTGCCCGTTTCGGGGTTGGTGATCAGGCCCATAGCGATGCCGCTCACCGGGCGCGTGATCGGAATACCGGCGTCCATCAGGGCGAGGGTTCCGGCACACACCGTGGCCATCGAGCTCGAACCGTTGGATTCCAAAATGTCCGATACAACGCGAATGGTGTAGGCGTTTTCGGCCGGAATCATCATTTTCAGCGCGCGCTGGGCCAGGTTGCCGTGGCCGATTTCGCGGCGGCTGGTTCCGCGCAGCATGCGGGCTTCGCCCGTAGAGAACGGGGGGAAGTTGTAGTGCAGGTAGAAGCGCTCGTCGCCCATGAAGGTGGCGGCGTCGATGCGGTTGCTGTCCAGCGCCGTACCCAACGTAACCGTGGTAAACGATTGGGTTTCGCCGCGCGTGAACAGGGCGCAGCCGTGGGGGCCCGGAAGCACGTCGGTTTCGCACCAAATCGGGCGAATGTCGGTGGTCGAGCGGCCGTCAAGGCGCTTGCCGTTCTCCAGGATTTGGTTGCGCATGGCGTGGTACTCTACCTCGTGGTAGTACACCTTGGCCAGCGAACCCCACTGGGCCAGCTCTTCTTCGGTCATCGTGGCGGCAAAGGCCGTGTAGACTGCCTTGAAGGCCTCGCTGCGCTCGGCCTTGTTGGTCAGTTCGCGACCGGCTACGTCAAACGCACCGGCGTAGGTAGCGTCCCACACGCGCTTCTTGAGCTCCTCGTTGTGGGTCTCGTGGTTGTAGGTACGCTTCGCGGGAGCGCCAATTTTGGCGGCGAGTTCCAGCTGAGCGGCAACCTGAACCTTGATGGCTTCGTGGGCCACGCGAATGGCTTCGAGCATTTCGGCTTCCGAAACCTCGTTCATTTCGCCTTCCACCATCACGACGCTGTCGGTTGAGGCACCAATCATCATTTCGATGTCGGCCTCTTCGATTTGCGCGGGGCTTGGGTTGATGATGAATTCGCCGCCCACACGGGCTACGCGTACTTCCGAAATCGGTCCGTTGAAGGGAACGTCGCTCACGGCCAGGGCTGCCGAAGCCGCCAAACCGGCGAGGCTGTCGGCCGCCACCTCGTCGTCGTAGGACAACAGGGTGATGATGACTTGGGTTTCAGCGTGGTAGTCCTCGGGGAACAGCGGGCGAAGCACGCGGTCCACCAGGCGGGCCACGAGGATTTCGCGGTCGCTCGGGCGACCTTCACGCTTGAGGAATCCGCCCGGTACGCGACCGGCAGAGGCGAATTTCTCTTTGTATTCCACCGTCAGGGGCATGAAGTCCACGCCTTCGCGGGCTTCGGGTGCCGAAACAACGGTTGCCAACAGGGCGGTTCCGCCGCAGCGGACCAGGACCGAACCGTCGGCCTGGCGGGCCATGCGGCCCGTTTCAATGGTGATGGTACGACCATCGGCGAGTGCGATCTCTTGGATCACGGGTAGGGGAGCTTTCATCTTCTCAATTGCGAATTAAAGGGGCCTCGTTTAGGAACAGCAAAAGGCAACCCTTTTGGGGATTGCCTTTGCGTATAAATCGTTCGAAAACGACCTTACTTACGGAGGCCGAGTTTTTCGACAATCGCACGGTAGCGGTTAATCTCGGTGCTATGCAAATAGTCCAGGAGGCTACGGCGTTTGCCGACCAAGCGAACCAGGGAACGCTCAGTATTGAAATCCTTACGGTTCTTCTTCAAGTGCTCCGTAAGGTGGTTGATACGATAGGTAAACAGTGCGATTTGGCCTTCAGCCGTTCCGGTATCTTCAGCAGATTTGCCGTGCGTGGCGAAGATTTCGCGCTTCTTTTCAGAATTTAGGTACATGCCTTAATCGGTTTTCGATGTTTGTGCTGTAGTGTTCCCCGACGTTCGGGGACTGCAAAGATACAAAAAATACCGACGCGCCCGACGCTAGGCCTCGGCCGGAGCCTCGTTGCGCACGGCGCGAAGCCATGCGGCAATGCACTGCTTGAGGTTGGCGCGTTCCGAAATCTGGTCCACAAACCCGTGTTCGAGCAAGAACTCGGAGGTTTGGAATCCTTCGGGCAAATCCTTGCCGATGGTTTCTTTGACCACCCGCGGACCGGCAAAACCGATGAGGGCGCCGGGTTCCGCAATGTGAATGTCGCCGAGCATGGCGAACGAAGCAGTCACGCCCCCGGTGGTCGGATCGGTGAGCACCGAAACGTAGGGCAGTCCGGCGTCGTCAAGCTGCGCGAGCTTGGCCGATGTCTTGGCCATCTGCATCAGCGAATAGGCGGCCTCCATCATGCGGGCCCCGCCCGACTTGCTGATCATGATGAAGGGTTGGTTGTGGGTGCGCGCGTGGTCAATGGCCCGGGCAATTTTCTCGCCCACGACCGAGCCCATGGAGCCGCCAATGAACTTGAAGTTCATGGCTGCGATGGTTACGGCCATGCCGTCGAGCTTGCCGGTGCCGCTCGTGAGGGCGTCGGTCAATCCGGTTTTGGCGCGGGTGGCCTTGAGGCGGTCGGCGTAGGACTTGGTGTCGACAAACTTCAGCGGGTCGGCCGAGGTAAGGTTGGCGTCGAGTTCGGTAAAGGCACCGTCGTCAAACAAAAAGCTGAAGTACTCCGCCGCGTCGATGGCATTGTGGTGGCCGCAGTTGCCGCAGACCCAGAACTTGGCCTGGTGCTCTTCGCTGTCGACCATGACCTTGCACTTGGGGCAAAGGTGCCACAGGCCGTCGGGGCTATCCTTCTTTTCTTCGGTTGGCGTCGTGATCGACTCGCCCTTTCGGTGAAACCATTCAGACATAGGGCCTAACTTAAGCGATGGTAATGGATGAATCCAAGTACACGTCTTGGATGGTGCGCAGCAAGTCGATGCCCTCGTTCATTGGACGCTGAAAGGCTTTGCGGCCCAAGATGAGGCCCTGTCCGGCCGCACGCTTGTTGATGACCGCGGTGGCTACGGCCTCGCTGAGGTCGCTGGCGCCCTTGGACTCACCGCCCGAGTTGATCACGCCCACGCGGCCCGCGTAGCTGTTGAGCACTTGGTAGCGCGTCAGGTCAATGGGGTGGTCGCTGCTGAGGTCGGTGTAGACCTTGGGGTGGGTCTTTCCGTGCTTCGTGGCGTTGTATCCGCCGTTGTTGGTGGGCAGCTTCTGCTTGATGATGTCGGCCTGGATGGTTACGCCCAAGTGAATGGCCTGGCCGGTCAGGTCGGCAGAGGTGTGGTAGTCCACGCCGTCTTGCTTGAATCCGCTGTTGCGCGTGTAGGTCCAAAGTACCGTAGCCATACCCAGTTCGCGGGCGCGCTCGAAGGCCTCGGCGACCTCGAGCAGCTGGCGGCGCGACTCCTCGGCGCCGAAGTACACCGTGGCGCCGATGGCCACGGCCCCCATGTTCCAGGCATCTTCCACGCTTCCGTACATGGTTTGGTCGTACTGGTTGGGCATCGACAAGAACTCGTTGTGGTTGATTTTCACCATAAACGGAATCTTGTGGGCGTACTTGCGGCTCAGCATGGCCAGTCCGCCAAAGGTGGACGCGACGGCATTGCACTCGGCCTCGATGGCCAACTTAATGATGTTCTCGGGGTCGAAATAAATAGGGTTTGGGGCGAAGCTGGCTCCGGCGCTGTGTTCCACGCCCTGATCCACGGGCAGGATGCTGAGGTAGCCCGAATTCGCGAGTCGGCCGGTTCCGTAAAGGGTTTGCAGGGCGCGCAGGGTAGGGTTGCTGCGGTTGCTTGAGATAAAGTAGTCATCCACAAAACGGGGCGACGGAAGGTGAAGGTCTTCTTTGCGGACTTTGGTGCACGTGTGCTGAAGCAGGTAGTCGGCTTGGTCGCCGAGCAGGCTAACGATACGGTCGGTTGCCATGAGGAAACGCTTTAAAATGGATGAGCTTCAAACCAAGGGAAAAAAATCGGCCCTACCCAGGTCGTGTGCGGGAAGTTACCCACAGTTTGAGGCGGGTTTTCGCCTTAAAACGGCAGTCCGATGGCAACCTGAAGGGCGCTGCGGCGGAGTCCGCCCACGGGGCGCCACCAGGCGTCTCCGGTCAGGATGCGGCGGGGGTCGTAGACCTGCAGCCCCCAGTCGGCGCGGGCAATGAAGAACTCGAAGTCGTAGCGCAGGCCAAACCCCAAGCCCAACGCGGTCTGGCGGGGGAGGCGCAGCGGGTTAAAGCTCACGGCCTTGAGCAACTCGGGGTCGGTCATCAAGCTCCATTGGGCCGATTGGGCGTTGGCCTGGGTCAGCCACACGTTGCCGGCGTCGGCAAAAAAGGCGCCGTAGGTGGACCCCAAAATCGGAAAGCGCCACTCGGCCTGGGCCAGCAACTTCAGGCTGCCCGAGCCCAGGAACCCCGCCGTATCAAACACGGCTTTGGGGAGTGCGCCCGGACCGATGCGAAAGTTGATCCACGACCTCAGGTCGTTCGAGCCGCCGGCATAAAATGCGCGCTCGAAGGGCGGAAGCCCCGGGCTGTTGGCCAGGGCGTGGAGGTAGCCCCCCTGCAGGCGGATGGCGCCTTCGCGGCGTTGCCGGGCTCGGTAGTGCCACCGGTAATCGGCCTCGGCCCTTAGGTAGTGCGCGTAGGGAACCCCCGCCACCGTATAGGGCTGGGTGCGCGGGCCTTTTACGGCCAGGAATCCAAGGTCGGTCAGTATGCCCGACGTTTCAAACGACCACTCGCTGCGCCGCGACCAACGGCCTTCGCTGACGGACGGCCGCTTCACGCTGACCCGAGGGCCTGCGATAAAAACGTTTTGAAATCCGGATTTGCTGGCGAGCGCAGCATAAAACGACGAATCGATGCCCCGAAGCCCGACGTAGCTCACAAAAAGGGGCTTGACGTCCCAGGTGGTGGCCCTGCGGCCCTCCCAGTGGTACTGGAGCTCGCCGCTGAGTGCGAGGCGGTCAAATTCGCGACGGTACTGCCGGCCGAGGGTCAGGTTGGCACTGCTCCGCGCCTGGTTGCGCTTCACGTTGGGGAGTCCGAGTAAATCCGGAACCTGAATCGCCAAGCCCAACTCGTAGAAGTAGGTTCGGAACAGCTGGCTGGTATCGCCCACCGCCACTCCGAGTCCGCCCGCGACCTTGCCGCTGAGCGCCTCCAGTCCGCCAAAGGGGTTTCGGTCGCGCACCTCAAAGGCCGTTTGGATTCCGTAGATGCCCGAAGTGTTGGTGCCCTCGGCCTCCCAAAGGACGCCCACGCGCGGGGCGGGCTGGATTTGTGGGGTTCCTCTTGCGGGCCAAACTCGCCGTCGCGGGTCCAGTTTTGCACAATCCACACGCCGTCGGCGCGGTAGGGGTGGTCGAGGGTGTCGAGGTCAAAGCCAATGGCGTCGGGGCCTAAGGTGAAAAATCCGTGTTCCTTCAGGTAGTCGGCGACGCGCTTGCGTTCGGATTCCAGCATGTCGCGCGAAAGGCGCATTCCCGGCACCAGCAGGCTGCCGAGCTGGATCATGCGCAGCTGGTCTTCGACGTAGGGCGAGTAGATTTCGGGGCGAATGCTGCCCAGTCGGGTGGCTTGACCGCGGACCATGTCGAAGCGCAGTTTGGCTCCCTGCGGGCTTTCGGTGCAGTGGTAGTGGACTTTGGCAAAAAAGTAGCCTTCTTGGCGGAGCTTGCGTTCGAGCTGAGCTACGGTTTCGGCCGCCAGCGCGGTGTCGAGAACCGCGGGGGGCTCGCCAATCTTTTGAAACCACTTGCCCTTGCGGGTTTCGGGTTTGCGCGCCCCGCGCTGGTAGAGGGCCACGTAGGGGTAGGTGCCCAGGACCGACGTATTGGTCTGGAGCTGCAGCAGTTCGAGGTACTTGTCGTCGGTTCGGACTTGGCCGTTCTCGGTAAGTTCGATGCGTCGAACCCAGGTTTGCCCCTCGGGCAGCCATCGCTGGGGGTTGCAGGCGGCCGTCACGGCCACCAAAAGAAGTATGCCTGCCTTACGCCTCATTAAGTTGGCGGATGGTCGCAGCGGGGTCGCTCGCCTTAAACACGGCGTTGCCGGCGACGAGCACGTCGGCCCCCGCTTTTTTCAGATCGGCCGCGTTGGCAAGGCCTACGCCGCCGTCGATTTCGATCAGCACCTTGGCGTGGGCGTCATCAATCATTCGGCGAAGGCGTTCCACCTTTTTAAACGTTTGGGGAATAAAGGCTTGGCCGCCAAATCCGGGATTCACGCTCATCAAGCACACGAGGTCGAGGTCGCCCAACACGTCCGCCACCAGGTCCACGGGCGTGTGGGGGTTGAGCGCAACTCCGGCCTTCATGCCCAGTGCGCGGATTTGCTGCAGGCTGCGGTGAAGGTGGGTGCTGGCTTCGTAGTGTACCGTGAGCACGTCGGCGCCGGCTTTTTTAAAGTCCTCGAGGTAGCGCTCGGGCTGCACAATCATCAGGTGCACGTCCAACGGCTTTGTGGCGTGGCGCTTAATAGCCTCGGTTACCGGGAGTCCGAAGCTGAGGTTCGGAACAAAAACTCCGTCCATAATGTCGACGTGAATCCAGGCGGCGTCGGAGCCGTTAAGCATGCGCACGTCGCGCTCAAGGTTGGCGAAATCGGCCGACAGAATAGAGGGAGCAATCATGCCCCCAAAGGTAGTGCGTACCTTCGGGGTCTTATGCCCTGGACCAACAACCAACGCAAATGGCTTCGCGAGCTGCAGCACCGCAAGGGCCGCGAACAGCACGGAGCCCTCGTCGTCGAAGGCCGCAAGGCGATAGCCGAATTTTTATCGAGCGGCTGGCGCCCGCTGCTGTTGGCTTCGAGCGGACCTTCGCTGGGCCCGGACTGCCTGGAGGTGACGGCGCGCGACCTGCGCGAGGTTTCGTCGCTCGACACGCCGCCCGATTCGCTCGCCGTCTTTGAATGGACCGACCTGGATCCGCGTCCCGAAGGCCGTGTGCTGGTCTTGGACCGCATTCAGGATCCCGGCAACGCCGGCACCCTGCTGCGCATGGCCGACTGGTTTGGCGTAGCCTACGTGCTGCACACCACGGGAACCGTGGACTTTGGCAACCTAAAAACCGTACAAGCCAGCATGGGTTCGCTGGCGCGCGTGCCGGTGCGCTTCGCTACGGAATCCGAGGCCATCGCGCTTTTGCAGTCCGAAGGCCGCCCGATCGTGGTCGCCGACTTGGACGGAACCCCGCCGAACAAGGTTAACTGGACCCCCAACGTCGCCCTCGTGGTGTCCAACGAAGGCCAAGGCCCGTCTCAGGCCTGGCTCGACGCGGCCACGGCCGTGGCGACGATTCAGAAGGCGCCCCAAAGCAAAACCGAGAGCTTAAATGTGGCCACGGCAGCGGCGATGCTGCTCTACGAAGCACACAGGGGGTAACCAGTTGCTCGTAACTAGTTGCTTGTTTATTCGAAGGTAAAGACGTAATCCCGACTCCGGTGGTTCACCACGGGAAGGGATTCGGAGAGCTTCGTGTCGTCTTGGACGCGAAGGTTGCCCAGGCCAAAGCTCCAGCGCAGCTGGGGGCTAAGCTTGAAAAATTCAAAGTACAGGTCGGTTCCAAGGGCCAGGTCAAACCCGTAATCGACGGGCTGGAGCTTGAAGAGTCGGTCGTCGACCACTTTGGCCTTGCTGCCGAGGTCGTAGGTGGTGTGCAGGGCGCCCAAAACAAACCAGCGGTGGTTTCCGATGCGCTCGGACTTCCACTTGAGTTCCACGGGGAGCCTAACGAGCGAGGATTCCACCCGGCGGGTATACCAGGCGCGCACGCCGGTGGCCCGGTCCACGCCGTCGATGAGCAGCGTGCGTTCTCCGGCCACGTAGGTCGGGTTCACGCGCAAATTCAAAAACGGACTCAGGCGCACGTCCGAAATGATTCCCACCAGGTAGCCCGGGCTGGATTGCGGAACGACGTGGTAAATGCCCGTGGGCCAGGTGGGCGCATGCTGCACCGCGAAATCGAGCTGGCTGATTCCGAGAAAAAAACCGAAGTGCAGCGGCTTTTGGTCAAAGCGCGGAAGGTTGGGCGTTTGGCCCCACACCGAAACCGCAGTCAAACTGAACACAAGAAGCCAGAAACGCATAAATGGGTAACGCAGGGATGGGAAACTTATTTCGTCGCGACGTACAAACTCGCAATGCCCAAGGTCAATGGGCGGATGCGCACCGTGCGGAACCCGGCTTCTTGCAGCTTGGCGGCAAACGCTTCGCCGTAGGGAAAGGCCTGAACGCTGTCGGGCAGGTAGGTGTAGGCCGAAGCATCCTTGGAAATCAAGCGCCCGATGCGCGGCAGGATGTTGTTGAAGTAAAAAAGGTACAGCGGGCGGAAGGGCCAGGAGGTGGGCTGCGAAAATTCGAGGACGGCAAGGGTTCCGCCGGGCTGCAGCACGCGGTGCATGTCGCGCAGTCCCTGTTCGAGGTGTTCAAAATTGCGCACGCCAAAAGCCACGGTGATGGCGCCAAACTCGGCGTCGCCGTAGGGGAGCTGCTCGCCGTCGCCCAAATCGAGGCGCACCCGGTCGTCCCGGCGGCGGGCGCGAACTTTTTGGCGGCCGACGTCGAGCATTCCGGCAGAGATGTCAACCCCAACCACCTTGGAGCCGGGAATGCCGTCGGCCAGGGCCAGGGCCAGGTCGGCGGTACCTGTAGCCACGTCGAGGATTTGGGTGGCCCCGGTCGCGCGGATTTCGCGCACCGTTTTTCGGCGCCAGCTTTGGTCGATTCCGACCGAGAGGATGCGGTTAAGGGCATCGTACTTGGGCGAAATGGCATTGAACATCTCGGCGACCTGCTCCTTTTTGGAGCCTTCGGGGCTATATGGTTTGACTTGGCTCATTATCCTACTTGAACGCTGGCATTGGGGTATCGGTAATCTTGGGAATCCTTGCGCCTACTGGTCAACGCAAAGGCAAGGGTAATGGTTCCGATTCGTCCAATCAGCATCGAGATCATTAGGATGATTTTCCCCGCGTCGCTGAACTGCGCGGTGATGCCCGTCGACAAGCCCACGGTGCAAAAAGCCGATACTTCTTCGAAGGCAATTCGGGCCAACCCAAAGTGTCCGTCGGTAATGGTTAGCGCAAAGATTCCGAGCGCAATGACCGAGGTAGAAAACAAAAAGGCACTCAGCGCGAGGTTGAGCAATTCCACCGAAATGGTTTGGCGAAACAGTTCGACGCGTTTTTTTCCGCGGATGGTGGCCACGGCATTTAAAAAGACCAGGGTAAAGGTGCTGGTTTTGACCCCGCCGGCTGTGGAGCCCGAGGAGCCGCCAATGAACATGAGAAGAATGACCACGAGCAGCGTGGGCAGGGCCACGGCGCCGAAGTCAATGGTGTTGAAGCCGGCGGTGCGGGTGGTAACCGACGAAAAAAAGGCGTGGTACCACTGGTCGCCGGGAAGCATTCCGCGCAGCACCCCAAACTGTTCCAGTAGGTAGAACGCGAAGGTGCCAAAGGGGACCAAAACCAGTACGGCGTAGACGGCAATCTTGGTGTTCACCGAGTAGTGCATCCAGGGCCGAGTGCGCCGGTAGGCCCGAGACTGCATGCTGAAGACCTCCGAAATCGGACTGAATCCGAGTCCGCCAAAAATGATGGTGAAGGCGATGACCAGGCCAAGCGGAATGTTGGTGCCAAGGGCCGCGTCGGCGAGTCCGCCCGTGTACAGGGCGAAGCCCGCGTTGTTGAAGGCGCTAACCGAGTGGAATACGGAGTGGAACACCTGTTCGCCCACCGTGGAAAAACTGCGCTGCCCCCACGAAAAGAAGAGGAGTGCGGCCGAAATAAACTCAAAAATGAGGCTAAACCGAATGATCTGACCGGTCAACAGCACGCTGGATTCGAGGGAGTCCACGGAATAGTTCGATTGCAGCATGCTCTTGTAGCGCGTGCCGACGCCGGGGTTGGCCAGCAGCGCAAAAATGGACGCAAACGTGATGAAGTTCAGGCCGCCCAGCTGAATCAAAATCATTAAGACCACCTGGCCTTTGAAGCTGAGCACGGTGGCGACGTCGATGGTGCTCAATCCGGTTACACACACCGCCGACACGCTCGTGAAAAAGGCGTCCATGGCCGGAAGTCCGCCGCCGCCCGTCGACATTTCGGGCATCATTAAAAGCGCAGCGCCCAGGGCGGTAATGAAGCCAAAACTCAGCACGAGCAAGGCCGGTGGACTTAGTTTTAGGTGCGGAAGCAACCGACTTGCCTTGCCGAGCTCGAGGGCCACAAACATCAGGAAGTAGCCTTGGACCACGAGCATGAACAGGTCGGCGAAGCTCTTCATGCCAAGCCAATCTCCGAGGCTTTGGGTGAGTTCGATGTGGAACAGGTTGACCGCCAAAATATTGGCAAGCATGTAGCACATCAGCACAAATTCAAAGCGCGTTCGCCGCACGTAGTCCGGTGGACTGAAGTCGTAAAAGAGCTCAGAGAAGTACTTAAACATGTAAAACCCGATGGTCCCCTTGAGGATGAAGTCCACCCAGAGGCGCTGGTCGGTATCGAGCTCGTAGCCGAACGAGAAAATGAGCGCGGCCACCGCCGTGAGCGAAAGCGGCACGCTCAGGTAGCGCAAGAACTTGGTTACGAAGGGCTTGCTGTCGTAGATGCGCAGGTTGATGCGCTCCCGAATTTCGTGTACGGTGTGGTAGAGGCGCGACGACATGCTACAGGGCGTTCAGGGCCGTAACGAGTTTTTCGGCCGCACGATCGAGGTCAGCCTGGCTCGCGGCGTAGCTGAATCGAATGTATCCCGGTGTGCCAAAGGCTTCACCGGGCACGCCGGCAACGCCGTGTTCGAGGAGGTACATCGCCAGATCCGTACTCGTCGGGTGCCGCTCGTCGAGGTAGGCCCGCACGTCGGCGTAGGCGTAGAATGCGCCCGGAGCCATACCCAGTCCGAGTTTGGGCGCCTTGCGCAGTTCGGCGGTGAATCGGTCGCGGCGCTCGCGAAAGGCACGTACCATGTACTGAATCGGTTCGGGACCCGCCAGCAAGGCCGCCATGGCCGCCCGCTGGGCGATGCTGCTCGCGCCGCTCGTGAATTGGGACTGGATTTTGTCGCAGGCCTCGGCGAGCCAATCGGGCGCTCCCATGAATCCCAGGCGCCAGCCGGTCATGGCGTAGCCTTTGGACATTCCGTTTACGGTCGCCGTGCGCTCCCACATGCCCTCGATGCGGGCAAAGCTGTAGTGCGGAATTTCGCCGTAGTTCAGGTACTCGTAGATTTCGTCGGCGATAACCACCACGTTGGGGAAGTCGCGCAGCACCTCGGCCAAAGCTTCGAGCTCGCGCTGACGGTACATCGCGCCGCTGGGGTTATTGGGGCTGCTGAAAATCAGCACTTTGGTTTTGGGGCTCAAGGCGGCGCGCAGCTGGTCCGGGCTGATTTTAAAGTCCTGTTCGCTGCCGGCTACGGGGCTCACGACCGTCCCGCCGCAGAATTCCGCCAGGTCGTTGTAGCTCACCCAGTAGGGCGCGGGAACGACGACCTCGTCGCCCGGGTTGACCAGGGCCATCATGAGGTTCGCAATGGACTGCTTCGCGCCGGTGCTGACCACAATTTGGCTGCGGGTGTAGTTCAGGTCGTTGTCGCGCTGGAACTTGGCGACCACGGCGTCGCGCACGTCGTTGTAGCCGCTGACGGGCATGTAGTGCGAGAAGTTTTGCTCGATTCCTTCGATGCCGGCGGCCTTGGCCAGGTCCGGCGTGTCGAAGTCGGGCTCCCCGAGGCTCAAGCTGATGAGGTCGACTCCCTGTTCTTGAAGGGCGCGGCTCTTTTTGGCCATCGCAATGGTCATCGGGAGGGCCATTGCGTTCACGCGGTCGGATAAGCGAGAAATCACAGGGTAAAAGTACAATATTGCGGCAATCGCCCCGATATTTGGGGCATGGACGTTTTTCTTGACACGTTTCGCTTCGTATTCCCGTCGCTGCTGATTTTGATCGCGGTGTACTTGATGATGTCGAGCTATTTTGACAACGAGGACCGCCGCCGACGCGCGGAACTTCGTGCCCAAAACCAGCGCCAAGCCCTTCCGCTTCGCCTTCAGGCCTACGAGCGGCTCGCGCTGTTCTTGGAGCGGATTAGTCCGAATTCCCTGGTGGTGCGCGTGAAGTCGGGTTCGCTATCCAACGCCGAATACCTGTTGCTGCTCCAGAAGTCCATTCGCGACGAGTACGAGCACAACCTGAGCCAGCAGATTTACGTGAGCGACGAGGTTTGGGACTACGTGACGACCGCGAAGTCCGCCACCGTATCGCTGCTGAACACCGTTTCGGCGCAGCTGGACCCCGAGGCTTCGGGCGCCGAGCTTTCGAAGGCCCTTTTGGGCGCAGCCATGGAGCTCAAGCAGCTGCCTACCCAGGCGGCCCTCAAGCACCTCAAGGCCGAGGTCGCCTACGAATTCTAGTTACTTTTTGGCGTGAAACGCCGAGCGGAGCGCGGACTCCGCGTTCTGTCCCCGAGCGAACGCGGCTCGGGCTTGGTCGCGCAACCGCGCGATTTCGGGCTGCTGGTCGGCCCACTGGGCCAGAAAGGTCGACCAGGCCTCGCCCCAGGCGTGTTCGCGTTGGGCGCTGCGGCGGGCGTCAAATTCACCGGTTCCGCGCACCCAGCGTTCGTAGCGTTCGAGGGCCTCGTCGAGTTCGGCGATGCCGGTAGCGGTGGCGGCGCTTACCTGCATTACCGGAACGTTCCAGCCGTCCTCGCGGTGAAACCACTTGAGGCTCTCGCGAAGCTGGGTCGCGGTGCGGCGTCCCGCGTCGACAAAGCTGCCGTCGCATTTGTTGACCGCAATGAGGTCGGCGCGCTCCATGATTCCGCGCTTGATGCCCTGAACTTCATCGCCTGCGTTGGGCAGGGCTAGGAGCAGCAGCCCGTCGACGTAGTGCGCCGCGTCGGTTTCGTTTTGGCCCACGCCCACGGTTTCGAGCAAAATTTTGGTGTAGCCGGCGTGCTCCAGAAGCTCGATGGCGGCTCGAGTTGAGGCGGCCACGCCGCCAAGTTGCCCGCCGCTGGCCACGGGGCGAATGAAGGCATGGGGGTGTCGGCTAAGGCGCTCCATGCGGGTTTTGTCGCCCAGTATGCTGCCGCGGTGCAGGCTGCTGGACGGGTCGACGGCAAGGACCGCGACGCGCGTGCCGTTCTCGGCCCAGTGCATGCCGAGGGCTTCGGTGAGGGTGCTCTTGCCAGCGCCGGGGTTTCCGGTGATGCCCAGCCGAAACGTGGCGTTCGGCGATTGGCCCAGTTCGCTGAAAAGTTCGGCCGCCCGCTCGTGGTCCTCGGGTAGGGAACTTTCGACCAAGCTCAAGGCCCGGCCCAAAAAGGCCCGGTCGGCGCGGCGAATGCCGTCGGCCCATTCCGTGGGGGTCCAGGTGGGGCCGTTCATGGGATTCAGGGTGCGGTTTGGAGGGCTGATTCGAGGAGTTGGCGGGCCGAAGCGACCACCGGGGTTCCGGGGCCAAATACGGCCACCGCACCGGCCTCGTGGAGCGCGGCGTAGTCCTGACGCGGAATGACTCCGCCCACCACCACGCGAATGTCGGGGCGGCCCAGGGCAGTCAGCGCGGCGACCAGTTGGGGAACCAGGGTTTTGTGCCCCGCGGCCAGGGAACTAACGCCCACCCAGTGCACGTCGTTTTCGACGGCTTGCTGCGCCACCTCGTCGGGCGTCTGAAAAAGGGGCCCGAGGTCAATGTCGAAGCCCAGGTCGGCGAACCCGGTGGCGATCACCTTGGCTCCGCGGTCGTGGCCATCTTGGCCCATTTTGGCGACCAGCAGGCGCGGACGGCGGCCGTAGCGCGCGGCAAAGGCGTCGGCCAGTGCGCGCACTTCGGTCAGTTGGCCATCTCGGCCGGATTCGCGGGCGTAGACTCCGTGGACCATGTTCAGTTGGGCTTGGTAGCGGCCAAAGGCGCGCTCGAGGGCATCCGAAATTTCGCCCAAGGTAGCGCGAACCCGGGCAGCCTGTACGCTGAGCTCGAGCAGGTTGCCTTGGCCGGAACGCGCAGCGGCTTCAAGGGCGTCGAGTGCGGAGGCCACGGCTTTGGGGTCGCGCGCGGCCTTCAGCGCGGCCAAGCGCGCCACTTGGCTGGTCAGCACCGCCCGGTTGTCAACCTCCAGAATTTCAAGCTCGGTGTCGTCTTCGGCGCGGAACGCGTTGACGCCGACCAGGACGTCCTGAACGGAGTCGAGTCGAGCCTGCTTGGCCGCCGCCGCTTCTTCAATGCGCAGCTTGGGAAGCCCCGCCTCAATGGCTTGGGTCATGCCGCCCAGGGCCTCGACTTCCTCAATCAGGGCCCAAGCGCGCTCCATCAGCTCGGCGGTGCGCTGCTCGACGGCAAGGCTTCCGCCCAGGGGGTCGACGAAGCGCGTAATTCCCGTGCGCTGCTGAATGCGCAGCTGGGTTTCGCGCGCAATTCGGGCGGAATAATCGGTGGGCAAGGCTATGGCCTCGTCGAGCGCGTTGGTGTGCAGGGATTGGGTTCCGCCCAAGGCCGCCGCCATGGCTTCGACGGCCGTACGGGTGACGTTGTTGTAGGGCAGCTGCTCGGTCAAGCTCCAGCCCGAGGTTTGGCAGTGGGTGCGCAGCGCGCGGCTCTTGACGTTTTTGGGCTCGAACGAGGCCACCATTCGATCCCAAAGGGCACGGCCCGCGCGGAGCTTGGCGACCTCGGTCACGAAGTCCATGCCGATCGCCCAAAAGAAGCTCAACCGGGGCGCAAAGTCGTCGATGTCGAGGCCCGACGCCAGCCCGGTGCGCAGGTATTCCAATCCGTCAGCCAGCGTGTAGGCGAGCTCAATTTCGGCCGACGCCCCCGCTTCGTGCATGTGGTAGCCCGAAATAGAGATGCTGTTGAACTTGGGCATCGTGCGGCTCGTGTAGCCAAAAATGTCGGCGATGATGCGCAGGCTCGGCGCGGGCGGGTAGATGTAGGTGTTGCGCACCATGAACTCCTTCAGGATGTCGTTCTGGATGGTGCCCTGCAGGGCCTCGGGCGCCACGCCCTGTTCTTCGGCCGCCACGATGTAGAAGGCCAAAACGGGCAGTACGGCGCCGTTCATGGTCATGGAAACCGACATTTCGCCGAGCGGAATGCCGTCGAACAGGCGCTTCATGTCGTCGACGCTGTCGATGGCCACGCCCGCCTTGCCGACGTCGCCCTGCACGCGCGGATGGTCGCTGTCGTAGCCCCGGTGGGTCGCCAGGTCAAAGGCCACGCTCAGGCCCTTTTGTCCGGCGGCGAGGTTGCGGCGGTAGAAGGCGTTGCTTTCTTCGGCGGTGCTGAATCCGGCGTACTGACGAACGGTCCACGGCCGTTGGGTGTACATCGACGCATAGGGTCCGCGAAGGAAGGGCGGTTCCCCCGGGGCGCTGAACTCGTGGGGCAAGCGAACTACGTCCATGGGTCGAGGTTTTGGTCGAGTAGGTGGGGGGGCGCAATCCAGAGGTCGCGGCATCCGCCCAAGGCCAAGGCCTGGGCTTGGAGCCCGCGGTCAATGAGGTCCGACGCGTCGTCGCTGGGCGCAGCTCCGGCGACGCGACCGACGATCCAAAGGGGGTTGGCGGTCCACAGCATCCGGGCGGCTTGGGTCATTGCGGCCGTTTCGAAGTAGTCGGCGGTGGCCTGAAGGACCAGGCCCACCGGGCGTCCGGCGGCGGGCTTCATCGCCCGAAGGCTGGCGAGGCCCCACGCGAGCTGGCCCACGGCGCCCTGGGGTGCGGCCCAAAGGGCGTTGCTCACCACGGCACCCAGGTCTTCGGGCAAAACGCCTTCGGCGCGGCGCAGGCGCTCGAGGTCGCTCGCCCAGCTGCCGGTAAACCAGGTCCCGCTGCGGGCACGCTGTTCCAAAGGGTCCACATTGAACAGTCCCTGAGACCGAGCGGGCAGGGCCACGGATGCCTCGAGCGGATCGAGGTCGCCCACCAGGTGCACGGGCGCAATGGACGTGTCGATGCCGTCCAGCAGCGTGGGGAGGTCTGCCGCGGAGTGCGTCCAGAAAAGCAGGCTGCTCGCGCCGTCCATCAGGGCATACAGCGCCGCCTTATTCGCGGCCTGGGGGTTGGCCCCGTCTACGTCCACGGTCGCGTGGCGGTCGGCGGGCGCGAAGGGGCCGAAGTCGATCAAGGTTTCGCGGGCCCCCTGCGGAACCGCGCATTCCGGAAGCTTGGGGGTCATAGCGTGTCTCCCGATTCCGGGTCCAGCGGTTCCACCAGCATCACTTCTTCGCCCGGACGGTGCATCCAGTAGGTTTCGCGCGCAAACTTTTCAAGCTGCTTGGGGTCGGATTCCAATTCGTTCAATCGGCGCTGGGTTTGCGTCAGCTCCTTGCGGTAGTACTCAACGCCGTCTTCCAGAGCGCGCACCTCTTGACTTAACTCCCACTGAATAAACAAGTTGTTGGAGTCCAAAAACAGCATCCACACGGCGAAAAGCAAGCCCGCTAGGACGTATTTGCTGCGAAGGAAGTTCGGAATGCGGCGCATTACTGCGAAGTTAGGGTTCCGCTCCCCTGCTTCTGCACAAAGGCGCGGTAGCGTCCGCCCTCGAGCTTCATCAGTTCGTCGTGGCTGCCCACCTCGGCGATTTCGCCTTCGTGCAAAAACGCAATCACGTCGGCGTGGCGCACGGTGCTCAAACGGTGCGCAATCACCAGGGAGGTGCGGCCCTTCATGAGCGTTTCCAGCGCGGACTGCACCAGGGATTCGCTCTCGGGGTCGAGCGACGAGGTGGCCTCATCAAGAACCAGGAGTTTGGGATCCCGGAGCATGGCGCGCGCAATCGCAATGCGCTGGCGTTGTCCGCCGCTGAGCTGCACGCCGCGTTCGCCCACTTGGGTGTGCCAGCCTTCGGGGAATCGTTCGATGAATTCCCAGGCATTGGCGTCTTCGGCGGCCCGGCGGACGTCGTCGTCGCTGGCCTCGGGACGGCCGTAGCGAATGTTCTCCAGAATGCTCCGCCCAAAAAGGACCACGTCTTGGGGGACCCAGGCCATACGGCCGCGCAGCGCCTCGAGCGGCCACTCACGGGCGTCGCGGCCCTGCACCAAAAGTTGGCCTTGCTGGGGATCGTGAAAGCGGTACAGCAATTGAACCACCGTGGATTTGCCGGCGCCGCTGGAGCCCACCAAGGCGAGCTGCTGGCCTTCGCGAAGGATTAAATTCAAACCGCGCAGCACCGGTACGTCCGGACGCGTCGGGTAGGCAAAGTGCACGTCGGCAAAGCGCACGGCCTCGTCGGTCGATCCGGTGGGTTCGGTGTCGGCCGTTGCCGGCATCTGGCCGCTGGTTTCGGGTTGTTCGTCGAGCATCGCCATGATGGCCTCGGTGGCGCCCATGGCCCGCTGGAGGCGGCTGTACACGTCGGCGAGTCCGCCCACGGAACCCCCGATGAACCCCGAATAAATGACAAAGCTGAAGAGTTGTCCCGAAGCCATCTCGCCGCTGGCGATCAAGCTTGCACCCTTCCAAATCACGGCCACCAGGGCGCCAAACAGCCCGAGGATGATGAAGCTGCTGAAGGCTCCGCGCAGGATTCCGCCCCGAATTCCCAAGGCCGAAACGCGTTCCAGGGCGCTGCGGTAGCGCGCTTTTTCGGTGCCTTCTTGGGTGTAGGCCTTGACGGTCGCAACCGCGCTCAGGGTTTCGTCGACCACCGTGTTGGATTCGGCGGACGCGGTCTGCACTTCCTTCGCGTAGCGCCGGATTTTGCTGCCAAAGAAGACCCCCAAGAGCACCACGAGCGGCAGAACCAGCAGCATAAACCCGGTCAGCGACGGCGATTGGTAGACCAGCAGGGCAATGCCTCCGACGATAATCACCACTTGGCGAATGAACTCCGCGAGGGTGCTGGTGAAGGTCTCTTGGAGCACGCCGATGTCGCTCTGAAGGCGGTTGGTGAGTTCCCCAATGCGCTTTTCGTGAAAAAAGGGCAGGGGCAGGCTCACCAGGTGGTTGTACATGGCTGCCCGGAGCGAGGCGAGCGAGCGCTGGGCGACGCGCTCAAAAAAAACGATGCGGCCAAAACTAAAGACCGATTGGGCGAGCAGCAGGCCTACAAGGGTCAGCGCAATGCCGTCAATGGCCGAAGGGTCGCTTTGGGCCGCGTCCACGAGTTCGCCCAAGTACTTGGGAAAGGCCAGGTTGCTGCCCGAGGAGAGCAGCAGCATCAGCAGTCCGAGCAGAAATTCGCCGCGGTAGGGTTTCACGTGCACGTACATGCGCGCCATCTGCTTCAGTGCAGACCACGTGATGGGTTTTTTGGGCGTTTTGTTCCCGAACTGTGCCTTGGCCATGCCGCCTTAGAAGCGGTTTTTGTCTTGGAAGTCGAGCATCTTCACGCCGAGTGCCTTGAGCACGCGCTTGGCGCGGATTTTCGTCCATTCCTTGACGGCCGTGGCCGTGCGCCGCGCCAGGCTGTCGTCGGGCCGCGCGATGAACTTGGAGTCGCTGTAGGTAAAACCTTCGCTGACTTCGGTAAAGTAGTAGGCGTAAAAGCTCTTGCGCGATTCACCCTCGGGCACGTTGATGGCCTTGTAGCCGTGGGGGCTGTTCTCGTCGGTCAAGAAAATGATCGCGCGATTATGCAGCGGCGCCACACGGTGGAGCACCTGGGTCATTTTGGGGTCCCAAATTTCAAGGTGTCCGCCCCAGGCCTCGTCCCAGTGGCGGTTGAGGTAAATCAAGAGGTTGATGCGGCGCCACAGCTTGAGTTTGGGGTCGAAGTTGACGTCGATGTGCACGTCGACGAAGCTGCCTTGGCCGCCTTGGTGCAGGCCCGAACCCAACGCGTCGTCGGGGGTTTGCAGGTTTTCAATGCCCGTCAGCGTGCTCATCCATTGGCCAAACTCCGCCGAGCGGATGGCGTTGCGCACGTCGGTAAACACGGGGTCCCAGCGCTCGAAATGGTAGTCTTCGACCTTGTTTTCGTTGAGCGACTTGCGCTTGACCTTGAGCGAATCGACCGACGGAAAATGCTGGTGCAGTGCGTTGGCCACGTCCGGTACCAGAAAATGGTCGAGTACCACGTGCTTGGGTTGCCCAGCTGCAAACTGCGCGGTGAGTTCGGGCAGGCGCTCGAGTACGGCGGGATTGATGATCGTGTTCATGGTTTGCGGCGCAAAAGCAGGTAAAACAAGCTGGGGCAAAGGTCGTGCAAAAGCAGGGCCAAGCGTACACTCGGGCTCGCTAAAATGTGGGCAAACCGACGGCTTCGCGTGGCGCGCTCGATGGCTTTGGCGGTGCGTTCCACGGACCAACCGCGGTGCGTCCCGGCGCGGTCTCCCAAGGGCTGGCCGTCGGATCCAATGCTGTGGCGCATGATGTCGGTGCTGACCACGCCCGGCAAGATGAGTTGAATTCGGTGCGAACGGTCCTGCCATTCCGCGTTCACGGACTCGGCCCACAGGGATACGGCCGCCTTACTGGCGCTGTAGGTGGCCAGGTTCTGTTGCCCAAATCGGGCGGCAATGCTCGAAATCACGACTACGTGCAGCGGGCGGCCCTGGCTGCGCTCCAGAAGCATGCGGGTGAGTTCGACGGGGGCGGTGTAGTTCAGCGCAAAAACACGGTCGGCGTCTTCGGGGCGGGTTTCGAGCGCGGACGCCAGGTAGCCTATTCCCGCATTCAGTACGATCAGGTCGGGCCAGGTGCCGTCGTTTAGGAGTTCATCTACCACCTTCGTTCGCTGCGCCGGCAGGCTCAGGTCGCCGGGAATCCATCGGTCTGCCTCGGGCGGACCTTCGGGGCGGCGGGCGGTGCCCAGGGTGTGCCAGCCCAGGGTACGGTAGTGCTGCAGCAGGCCCCGTCCAATGCCTTCGCTGGCGCCGGTCACCCAAATTCTTTTCGTGCTTGGCATATTTTCAAAGATACAGCCCTTGTGATTTGAAAATTCGAACTATATTTGCAGCCCGAATCCCGGTCAAGGCCGTGGATCGCGTAAAAAATACGACACGATGAAACGCACATTTCAACCTTCGAAGCGCAAGCGCGTGAACAAGCACGGGTTCCGCGAACGCATGGCAACGGCAAACGGCCGTCGCGTACTGGCTGCACGCCGCGCCCGCGGCCGTAAGCGTTTGACGGTGTCGGACGAAGGTAACCCCAAGGGTTAATGCCTTTTGAATCCATCCCATTGAAGGTGTTGCGCAAGCAGCACCTTTTTTTTGTGCCTTCGCGAAGCGCAGGCCACCCGCTGCACCCGATATTTGACTAAGTTCCTGAAGATCATGCCCCGCAACCACGACATTAAGCACGTACTCCTGATTGGCTCTGGCCCAATCGTCATTGGCCAAGCCTGCGAATTCGACTACTCCGGCTCCCAAGCAGCGCGCTCGCTCCGCGACGAGGGCATCGAGGTTTCGCTGATCAACTCCAATCCGGCGACCATTATGACCGACGAGGTTGTAGCGGACCACATTTACCTGCTTCCGCTCGAAGTAGAAAGCTTGGAGAAGATCCTCAAGGAGCAAAAGATTGACGCGGTGCTGCCAACCATGGGGGGACAAACCGCCCTGAACCTGTGCATCGAGGCCGACAAGCAGGGCCTTTGGGAGCAGTACGGGGTTCAGATCATCGGTGTCGACATCGAGGCGATTCACATCACCGAGGACCGCGACAAGTTCAAAAACCTGCTCGACCAGATCGAGATTCCCTACGCGCCGGCCAAAATCGCCACCAGCTACCTCAAGGGCAAGGAGATTGCGCAGGAGTTCGGCTACCCCTTGTGCGTCCGCGCATCGTTCACCCTCGGCGGCAGCGGCGCAAGCTTTGTTTGGACCAAAGAAGAATTCGACAGCGCCCTGCAGCGCGGACTCGAGGCCAGCCCCATACACGAGGTCATCATCGACAAGGCCCTGGTGGGCTGGAAGGAGTTTGAGCTCGAGCTGCTGCGCGACGCCAACGACAACGTCATCATCATTTGTTCTATTGAGAACATGGATCCCATGGGTATTCACACCGGCGATTCCATCACCGTGGCCCCGGCCATGACGCTGTCGGACACGACCTACCAGCGCATGCGCGACATGGCGATTAAAATGATGCGTTCGATCGGAAACTTCGCCGGGGGCTGCAACGTGCAGTTCGCGGTGAGCCCCGACGAGAAGGAAGACATCGTGGCCATCGAAATTAATCCGCGGGTATCGCGCTCCTCGGCGCTGGCCTCCAAGGCTACCGGCTACCCGATTGCCAAGATCGCCGCGAAGCTGGCCATTGGCTACACGCTCGACGAGCTGAACAACCAGATTACCAAGACGACCACGGCCTACTTCGAGCCGACCCTGGACTATGTGATTGTGAAGATTCCGCGCTGGAATTTCGACAAGTTCGAGGGTGCCGACCGCCGCTTGGGCCTGCAAATGAAGTCGGTAGGCGAGGTGATGGGCATCGGGCGGAGCTTTCAGGAAGCCCTGCACAAGGCCGCGCAGTCGCTGGAAATCAAGCGCAACGGACTGGGCGCCGACGGCAAGGGCCTTACCGACCAGAACACGATCCTGCACAAACTCGAGCACGCCAGCTGGGACCGCGTCTTTGTGCTCTACGACGCCATGCAGATGGGAATTCCGCTGCGTAAAATCCACGAGATCACCAAGATCGACATGTGGTTCCTGCGCGAGATTGAGGACCTCATGCTGACCCAACGCCGCCTGGAGCAGCACCACTTGGGCTCAATGCCGAGCGACCTGCTGCTGGAGGCGAAAATGAAGGGTTTTGCGGACCGCCAAATTGCGCACATGCTGCGCTGCCTCGAGAGCGAAGTCCACGACCTGCGCGTTAAAATGGGCATCGAGCGCGTGTGGAAGCTCGTGGACACCTGCGCCGCGGAGTTCCAAGCCCAGACGCCCTACTACTATTCGACCTTTGAGCGCGGATCGGGCAGGCCCGGTGCCCTAGCGGCCCGCAACGACAGCCCGTCCAGCGACCGCAAAAAAATCATCGTGCTCGGCAGCGGTCCGAACCGCATCGGCCAGGGAATCGAATTCGATTACAGCTGCGTGCACGGCGTGCTGGCGGCCAAGGAGGAGGGTTTCGAGACCATCATGATCAACTGCAACCCCGAAACGGTTTCGACGGACTTCGACACGGCCGACAAGCTCTACTTCGAGCCGGTGTTTTGGGAGCACATCTACGACATCATCCGCCACGAGAAGCCGGTGGGCGTCATCGTGCAGTTGGGCGGCCAGACGGCCCTCAAGCTGGCCGAGAAGCTGGACCGTTTCGGTATTCCAATCGTCGGAACCAGCTACCAGTCGCTGGACCTCGCGGAGGACCGCGGCCGCTTCTCGACGCTGCTGCAGGAAAACAACATTCCGTACCCCAAGTTTGACGTGATCACGCGGCCCGACGAGGCCCGTGCGGTGGCCGAGCGCCTGGGTTACCCCATCTTGGTGCGCCCATCGTACGTTTTGGGCGGTCAAGGAATGAAGATCGTGATTAACCACGAGGACCTCGAAACCCACGTGGTGGAACTGTTCAAGGATTTTCCGGGCAACCGCGTGCTGCTGGACAACTACCTGGACGGCGCGATTGAGGCCGAGGCCGACGCGATCTGCGACGGAGAAAACGTGTACATCATCGGAATCATGGAGCACATCGAGCCCTGTGGGGTGCACTCCGGCGATTCCAACGCCACCCTGCCTCCGTTCAATCTGGGCGAGTTGGTGATGCAGCAAATCATCGACCACACCCACACGATTGCCCGTTCGCTGGGTACGGTGGGCCTGATCAACATTCAGTTTGCGGTCAAGGACGACACGGTCTACATCATCGAGGCGAATCCGCGCGCATCGCGTACGGTGCCGTTCATCTGCAAGGCCTACGGTGAGCCCTACGTGAATGCGGCCACCAAGGTGATGCTGGGCACCAAGAAGGTGACGGATTTTCATTTTAACCCGAAGCGGAACGGTTGGGCCATCAAGGTGCCGGTGTTCAGCTTCCACAAGTTCCCCGACGTCAACAAGACGCTGGGGCCGCAGATGAAGTCCACGGGAGAGGCCATCTACTTTATTGATTCGCTGAAGGATCCGATGTTCCGCAAGCTGTACAGCGAGCGCAACTACTACCTGTCGAAGTAGGCCGCGAGTTCGCGGGCTATCCCCAAGCGGGTGTAACGGGTTCGGGCCGCGAGGTCGGCGCCCCGTTCGGGCCATTTTGCCAAGGCTTCGGCGGCTTCGTTCGGATGTTCGAAGAGGGCACCCGCTTGGGTTTGCTGCAGGATGGCGTTGGCGTCGCCGTGGACCGGGCCAAATCCCCAAATGGGCCGGCCGCTCCCCAAGTATTCAAAGAGTTTCCCGGTGAGGATTCCGCGGTTGTTCGGGAGCTCCGGAATCAGGAGCAGCAGGGCGTCGGCGCGCTGCAGCAGGGCCACGCTTTCGGCGTGGGGTAGGTAGCCTTTAAATTCCACGCTCAGCGGAAGTTCCTGCTGAAGCTGGGTCAGGGCGGCAACGGCTTCGGTCGCCGGCCGTCCCGCAAAAACCAGGTGCAGGGCGCCGTGTGCGGTGCAGTAGGCGCGCAGTGCGGCGTACAGGGCCTCGAGCGGGTAGTCCAGCGTAAGCGTCCCGGTGTAGGCGAGCGTGCGCGTGGCGTTGCGCGGAACCGGGGCCTCGGCGTTAAAGTCTGCGGGGTCGTAGCCGTTGGGAACGACCACAAATCGGGCGCCGTCGCCACCGACCTTGCTTGCCAGCAGGCGCTTTAGGTCGTCGGAAACGGCGAGCACGCGTTCCGCGTGCCGAAGCACGGCCTGTTCCATTGCGGCGTCGCGTCGGCGAGCCCAAGCCGACGGATAAAACATGCGGTAGTAGTAGATGTCGGTCCAGGGGTCGCGAAAGTCCGCCCACCAGCGCAGCCCGTGGCGCTGCAGTTCCAGGCCAACGAGGTGGGTAGAGTGGGGCGGCCCGCTGGTGATCACGAGGTCGTAGGGACTGCGCGCGTGCTGGCGCAAGGCTTCGTCGACCGCGTAGCGGTTCCAGCCGCGGCGCGGATCGGGCAAAAAGAAGTTGCCGCGCACCCAACGCGAAAGCCGCTGAATGGGCCCCGGGCGTCCAGCCTGGTTGGCAAATCCGCTGAACGGAACTTCCTTTCGGCGCGTGAGTTTTTGGTAGGCACCAAACCAGTCCCGGGCTGGGGTGGCGTGCACGGTGAGGCCTTCGGCTTCCGCCAAAAGGCTTTCGTCGCGCAGCGGGTAGGTCGCAGAGGACGGGTCTACGGTGAGCACCTCGACGTCGTGGCCGAGCTGCTTCAGGGCCTGAGCCGTCTTAAGCCAGCGCTGTACGCCCGGCCCGCCCGCAGGGGGCCAGTAGTACGTCGCGACCAGAATGCGTTTAGGCACTGCGGCGGCGCTTGAACTCGATCCAAAGCGCCAAACCGATGGAGGCCAGCAGCAGGAGCGAGAAGGCTCCGTCGATTTTGCTGCCCATCGTGTAGGTTTCGGGCTCAAATCGGAAGACGACTTCCTTGGTGCCCGCCGGAATCACCGCGGCACGGAGCACGTAGTTCACACGGGCCACCGGGATTTCCTTGCCGTCGGCCGTGGCCACCCAGCGCTGCCCGGGAACTTCGTAGAAAATCTCGGAGAAGACGGCGGCCGATGAGGTCGACAGGCCTTCTACCGCATAGGTCATTTCCTTGGGGTCGTACTTCGTCAACGCAATCCGCGCGGTGGAATCGGGCGTTTGGGAATTGAGGAGGCGTTCGGCGTCGGTGCCTTGCTCGACGATTGCGGTCTGCATGGGGTCAAAGGAGCTAAGGGCAGCCATGGCTTCGTCGGCGTTGGCTACTTGGCGCAGTTCCATGGGGAACCACGCGTTGCCGCATGCGCTCATGTTGGGCTGCGCTTGGAGTACGCCGGATTGCGGGTCCTGCAAGATGACCCACTTGGTGTTGAGCATGCTGAAGGCGGCAATGTTGCCCTGGGACAGCTGGCGTTCAATGAGGTCTTGGTAGCGAGCGAGCTTGGCGCCGTGGTAGCCGCCCACGCTTTTGTGAAAGTACGAGGTGTAGCTGTCGCTGGTAAGGCCCGAGGTGGTGTTGTAGACGCGGTAGTGCAGGTCGGTATCCTTCAAAATGAACTCGTCGGCCGGGGTGGGCGTGAAGGCGGACTTGAATTCGCGCTCGGTTTGGAACTCGTCGCCGCCAAGTTGGTCGCGGTCAAAGCCCCATTGGTCAGCGGCCACGGCGGCCACGAGGCCAGCCGCAAAGACCGCCGGCTTGATTTTGCCTTTGAGCTGCAGCCAAAGCAAGGCCGCGGCGACCAAAACAAAGAACAAGCTGCGCCAGGCTGAGCTCCGCATCAGGCTCGTGCGGTCTTCCTCGAGCATTCCCAGGTCAAAACCCTGCTGCGCCAGGTTGGCGTCGTTCAGGCCCTCGAGCGAGAACAGGGCAGGGCCGATGAGCGCGACGGCCAGCGCGATTCCGCCCGAAATGGCCGCAGCTAAGAACAGCTTGCGCTGCTTTTCGTCGTCGGACGCCGAACCGGTAAGCCACTGCTGAAGGCCCACAAATCCGAGGTAGGGAACGGCCAAAAAGCTGATCACCAGCGCCATGGAGGGCACCCGGAACTTGTTGTACAGAGGCAGGTTGTCAAACAGCAGTCGGTTGATCGACTCGAAGTTGCGGCCCCAGGCCAAGATCAGGCTGACCGCCACGGCGCCCAGTACCCAGTTGCGGGTGGCGCCGCGCACGGTGACCGCCCCCAAGACGAACAAGAAAAACGCCACAGCTCCGAGGTAGTAGGCTCCGTTGACCATGCTCTGGTCGCCCCAGTAGAGGAAGGATCCCGCGTACTGGTTGACCGTTTCCTTCAGGCGTTCGCCGCCGAGTCCCTGCTGCTGGAACACGCGGGCGAGGTTGTCGTAGGTCTGCGTTCCCTCGTAGTCCTGCTTGGCTCCTCCACCCATGAGGTTGGGGATGAACAGGTTGAGGGATTCCCCAACGCCGTAGGACCAGGACATGGCGTAGTCAAAGTCCAGTCCTGCGGGCTTTTCGGCGGGTGCCGCGGCCGCGCTGGTGTCGGCGAGCGGAGTCAGTTCGGAGTGCCCGCCGCGCATGGTCGCCTTGGTGTAGGCGTAGGTCGACCACAAGTTGCCGAAGTTGGGCCCGATGCCCACGACCGCCGCCCCAAGGAGCAGCGCCGAGCGCAGTACCCACTGCTTCACCTGGCCGGAGCGAGCAAGCTCTACCAAAAAGGCCACGGCAATCGCGAGGGCCGGAATCGCCGTGTAGTAGGTGATTTGAAAGTGGTTGGCGTGAATGTTCAGGCCGGTCGCCAGCGCGGCCACCGCAAATCCGGCGGCGAGCTGGCCGCGGTAGACCATCAAAATTCCGAGCACCACCGGCGCCATGTAGGCGGCGGTGTGGATTTTGGCGTTGTGCCCCGCGGCAAGCGAAATGATGAAAAATCCGCTAAAACCAAAGGCCAGGGCGCCGGCTACACTGAGCCAGGGCTGTACCTTTTCGGCCCGGAGCAACGCGAAAAACCCGAGCATCAGCAGGCCGATGAGGTAGACCCCGCTGTGTTCCACAAGCGGCTTGCGCAGCGCGGCGTCGACGTAGCTCAGCACGTTGTTGGGGTAGAGGGTCGACATCTGGAACGTCGGCATTCCGCTGAACATCGCGTTGGTCCACAGCGGCTCCTCGCCGGTGGCGGCGCGGTAGTCCACGATTTCCTTGCCCTTGGCGAGGCCGAGTTTGATGTCGTCCTGCGGAATTTGCTTGCCCTGAAAAACGACGGGTGCGAAGTAGGCAAAGTTGAGTGCGACCACGGCGAGCACCGGGTAGAGCCACGAGCGGCTGGCGTTGCGAAGGAGTTCATTCATAGTCCGCAAGTTTACGCCAAAAATCTTCGCGCTTTTTGGCCTTGGCGAATGCTGTACCTTAGCCAACCGATGGCGATTACCACCCAAGGACTGCTTCGCACTTCGGGCTCCGCGCTGGCCTTTACCGTGGGCGGAATGCTTCCGCTGCTTTCGGGCTTGGTGCTGCTGCCGTACTATACCCAAATGCCGGCGGCCGACTTCGGCCTTTTTGCGCTCTACACGGGGCTGTACGTGCTCGGTCAAACCCTGATCAACTTTGGCGTCGATACCTTGGTTGGGGTCAGCTACGTCGAGCACCACGATCAACCGGTGCAACTTCGGGCCGTCATGTCGGCGTTGCTCGGATTTATTATCCAGATGGGCTTGCTCGCGGTGGGCCTTTCCGCGCTGGGTACCCTGTGGTTTGCCGACGCCAAGCTGCTCCCGTGGAACGAACTTGCCGTGGCCTCGGTGGCTTCCTCGCTTTTTTATGTCCTCTTCAAAGCCTACAGCAACGTGCTCATCAACCAGCAGCGCCCGGTGCCCTACCTGGGGCTGGCGGCGCTGAATTTTCTGCTGGTACTCGCCGGGACCGTGCTTGCCTTTGAAGTGGGCGGCTACCGTCTTTTCGCGCCGATTTGGGGTCGAACGTTTGGCTTGGCGCTGAGCGCCGTCGTCGTTTATGGTCTGTGGCTGCGCGCCTACGGCATTCGCTGGGACCGCGGCCAGTCGGTGAATTGGATCCGGATTTTGTACCCCATGGTCACCTACAACGTACTCGGTTGGGGCCTTCGGTACGTGGACCGGTTCATCCTTCAGGGCAGTCTGGGCCCCGAAACCGTGGGCCTATTTGACTTTGCCTTCAAGCTGGCCATGGTCCTGGAACTCATTCAGGCCGGACTCTTCAATGCCGTCTTGCCGCGCATTTATCGGGTTTTTAAGGAGCGCGGATTCCTCGACGCCCGCGAGGTGCTGAACCGCAACCTGCACAGCTTTACCGCGGTGGTGGTGCTGGCCATCCCCGTGCTGTACCTGGGCTTGGTTGGGCTTCTGCCGCGGTTTATGCCGCGCCCGGAGTTTGAGCTGGCCTACCGCTGGGTCGGACCGCTGCTGTGGTCGATGTCGCTGCGCGGCATGTTCAACGTCTACCTGGCGCCGCTGTTTTACTTCAAGGAAACCAAGCTCTTTCCGAAATTTTACGCCCTCAGCATGGCGGTTTACCTGCCGGTTTTGGTGGCCTTGGTGGCTTGGCTCGGTGCCGAGGGCGCTGTCTGGGCTGCGGGAGCGGTCTCCCTGCTCCAGGTCGCTTCGGTGCACTGGGTTTCGCGCAGCCGCTACCCGATGAACTACAATTGGGGCAAAATGCTTGGCTTACCCGTTTGGGGCGCCCTGACCTACCTGGCGGCCACCATGTGGTGCTCCAGCATCTGGGCGGAATTTGCCGTGATGATGGCCTCGAATGCCGCGGCGGTACTCCTACTTTTTTGGCGCGAACTGCGCAGCCTGCGATGAAGGTTCTTTGGATCACCAACTGGTATCCGTCGGCCGAGGCGCCGCACCGATCCCCCTTCATTCGGGCCCAATGGCTGGCGGCCCGCGGTGCGGGCGTTGACGCGGACCTCCTGCACGTGGACGTGCTCACGGGCCCGTGGTGGCCCCAGGTTGCTTGGCGACGGGGTCCACACGGCGAATACGTGCTCCGGGTGGCGTGGAGGGGCTGGAAGCTTCTGTACCACCTGCCTTGGTTGGTCGCCGCCTACGTGGCTCGGAATTTCCCGGGTCCCAAGCCGCAGATCGTCCACGGCCAGGTGCTGCTGCCCGCCGGAATCACGGCCGCTTCGCTGGCCAATCGGTGGCGCCTTCCGCTGGTTCATACGGAGCACTGGAACATTGCCCCGGCCAAGCTCCGCAGCCCGTTTTGGGGATTTTGGGGACGCCGCGCCCTGCGTTCCGCCCGCGCGATTCTGCCGGTTTCGGACCATTTGTCGTCCCAGCTGGCCGAGCTTTTGCCCCAGGTTCCCCTGATTACCGTTCCCAACGTCATGGATTGGACTCGGTTTGCCTACCGTCCGACCGCGACCCAACCCGAGGCCTCGGAGTTTAGCGTCTTGAGTGTGGCCCACCTGATTCCGGTCAACCGATTCATTAAGAAAACCGAGTGGACCCTTGACGCGCTGGCCGAACTGACCCGGCGCCACCCCGAGGTGCGGTGGAAGTACGTGCACGTCGGCGGAGGTCCCCGCGAAACCGAACTCGCGGCCTACGCCGCGCGCCTGGGCGTAGACGCCCAGTGGCTGGGAAACGGCGCTCCGGGAGCCTGGGCCGACCTGGAGGTCGACGTGCTGGCGCACCCCACGGTCGACGAGACCTTTGGTATGGTGGTCTATGAGGCCCTGCACCGCGGAATCCCGGTGGTCGCAACCGACATTCCGGCCTTCCGGCCCTGGTTGGCTCCGCCAATGGGTCTTCGCGTGCCGCAGGGCTCCGGTCCCTTGGCCGACGCCCTCGAGGCGATGTGGCGCAGTCCGCTTCGCGTACCTGCCGATGCGCTCCCGTATAAAAAATTTGAGGCGGCCCAGGTTGGGAGCCGCCTCAAGGAAGTGTACGAGCAGGTACGGGCTACTTCTTGACCCGCGTCCACGATGTGGATCGGCCGACAAAGCGCATTCCGAGCATATAGCCCTTGAAGTACAGCGAGCCGTCTTCGTTGAGGCGCGCGTAGCAGTCGTAGGAGTTGCCCGACTTGGTGTCGTAAATCTGGCCGCCGGCCCATTCCTTGTCGTCGGCGTCCCACTTGAGTCCCGTGAGAATCGTCGTACCCTGAAGCACGCGGCTGCGAAGCTTGGTGTCGGGGTTGAGGTTGTCTTTTTTGGGACTGGTTCCGTCGGGATTGGTGTTGAATTTGACGTAGACGATGCGTCCGCGGTATTCCGACCCGACCTTGTAGATTTCTACTTGGCCGTCTTTTTCGGCGTTCCACCAAACGCCGAGTAGGTCGTCTGCTTTTTGGGCCCAGGCCGAGAAACTCAGTATCAGCGCCGCTCCGAAGTATTTAAGTTTATTATGCATGGCATAAATAATTTTAGGTTCGGCGTGAAAGTAAGTGATTTTTTGCTTCGGCCATCGATGCGTTGAGCTCAAATCCGATGATGAGTCCAATGGCGTTGACGTAGAGCCAAAGTTGAATGATCATCAGGGTTCCGATCGAACCGTAGAGTTGGTTGTATTGGCTGAAGTCCGTTACGTAAATGCCAAAGAGGTATGAGGTTAGCCAGACCAGGAGGGTGGCCAAAAGGGCTCCGGGCGAAACAAAACGCCAGGGGGCCGAGCGCATGGGCCCGAAGTAAAAAAGCAGCGAGATCGAGAGCAACACCAGCCCAAGCAGCACGATCCAGCGGGTGGCCGCAGCGATCCAGAGTCCCAGTTCGCCACCGACCCATTCCCCAAGGTATACTTCGCTGAGGGTTAGCACGGTAATGCCCACGATGAGCAGTACCGACAGCGCCAAAGTGAGCAAAAACGCGGCCAGATATTGAGACCAAAATCCGCGCACGTTGAGGCGGTGAATGGATTGCCCGAAGTTGCCGATGAGCGAAAGCGTTCCGTTGGTGGCAAAAAAGAAGGCGGCGAGGACCGTGACGCTCAAAAGGTCGCCGCGCTTGATGGTCAGAATGTCGGTGATGGTGGTGTAGGCCGCGTCGAAGCTGTTGGGCGGAAGCACGTCGCGCAGCAGTTTGAACAGCTCAGACTGAAATCCCGCCACCGGGATGAAGGGAATCAGGGTGAACAAAAAAATAACCCCGGGGAAGAGCGCCAAAAAGAAGCTGAAGCTGATGCTGGCGGCGCGACTGGACACCGAGCCCTCGTAGATGCCCTTCCAAAAGAACACGGCCACGTCGTAGGCGCTTAGGCCATCAAAGAGCGGCAGCCGCACGTTTTGGGCGGTTTTGCGCAGTACATGGACCAGTTGGGAAGCGTTCACGGCTGGAGCTGAATTTAAATCCGTTGGGCCTTAAAGTTCAGGTCCACCGACGGAGCCGAGTGGGTAAGTGCTCCCACCGAAATGAAGTCCACCCCGGTTTCGGCGAAGCGGCGCAGGGTTTCGCGGGTGATGCCGCCGCTGGCCTCAAGCTCTTTTTGCCCCCCATTGAGGGCGACGGCCTCGCGGCACTGTTCGGGCGTGAAGTTGTCGAGCATGATGCGGTCGACGCGCGGCAGGGCGAGGGCTTCGCGCACGTCATCTAGGTTGCGGCACTCCACTTCGACGGCGCGGACCAGGTTCTGGTCGTGCAGGTAGCGTTCGGTGCGGCGAACGGCTTCGGTGATGCCGCCGGCCAGATCGACGTGGTTGTCTTTGAGCATGACCATGTCGTGAAGCCCGACGCGGTGGTTTTGGGCCCCGCCCACCTGGACGGCCCATTTTTCGAGCATGCGCCAGCCCGGAGTCGTCTTGCGGGTATCGAGAATGCGGCAGGGCAGGTCCGAGACCAGGTCCACATAACTCCTGGCCACCGTGGCGACGCCGCTGAGGCGCTGCACGTAGTTGAGCAGGGTGCGTTCGGCGCCGAGCAGGTCGCGCAGCGGACCCCGAACCTCGGCCACCACGTCGCCCGGCGCGCATCGGTCGCCGTCGGTCGCGTACCAGGTCGCAGACAGTTGCGGACTCACGGCCCGCAGCACGCGGTTCGCCACATCAACCCCAGCAAACACTAGGGATTGCTTGGCTTTGAGCTGTGCAATTCCCTGAAAATCATTGCTTAGTGCAGCCTGCGACGAGTGGTCGCCCGCCTCGGGGCCGGTGCCCAGGTCTTCGTCGAGGCTTCGCTGAATGTGGGCGTCGAGGGCTTCGGAGCTGAGGTATTCGCGTAGGAGCTTCATCTTTGCAGGGCGCGAGCCGCTGGGGCTTGGTGCGGAACCCAAACTTACGCCACAGGTGGAGATCATTCTTTTAGTCGTCGGGACCACGCAGGTAGGCTACGCCAAAGACGGAATTGCCGACTTCGGCAAGCGCTTGAACCACTACACGCGGTTTCGGCTCGAGTCCGTGCGCGACCGCGCAGCCCAAAAGGCATTCATGAAGCCCGGCGACCTACTGGTCCTGTTGGACGAGCGCGGACAGCACCTCAAGTCGGTCGAGTTTGCCGAGCGCCTTCAAAAATGGATGAATTCCGGGCCCAAGCGGCTCGTTTTTGCGGTGGGCGACGATTTGGTCCGCGTGCTCTTCGCCGAGCAGCTCTACCGGGCTTTCAGCATTTTGCGCAACGAGCCCTACCACCACGAGGGTTGAGGTCGTAGGTTTGCCCCATGCAGTCGGTGCTCCAAAAACTCATTCAGTCCTGGAAGAAGGGGTCGTTCGAGCCCGTGTACGTGTTCGCGGGCGAAGAGCCGTTTTGGGTACATGCCGCGACCGAGGCCCTGCTGGAGCTCGCGCTTCCGGAAGCCGACCGGGCCTTTAATCAAAGCGTTTTGTACGGCCGCGACGTCGATGCGCGGGCGGTGGCCTCGGAAGCCAAGCGATTCCCCATGATGGCCGAGCGCACCGTGGTGGTGGTTCGGGAGGCCCAGGACCTTCGCAACCTAGAAGACCTCGCGTCCTACGTGGACCAACCCCAGCTCCAAACGGTCCTGGTCCTCAGCCTGACCGGCAAAACCCTGGACAAGCGCAAGGCGCTCTACAAGGCCCTGAAGTCGGGCGTTTCCTACTTCCAGTTCGATCGAATTCCGGAGTACCAAATCACGGGCGTCGTCGCCGAACTCGCGCGGGAACGCCAGCTTAAAATAAGCGAAAAAGCCGCCTCGGTGCTGGTCGAAAGCCTCGGCGTGGACCTGTCGGCCATCGACCAAGAACTCGGAAAGTACGCGGTCGTGCTTGGTGAAGGCGGCGAGGTTACCGCCGCCACCGTCGAAAAGTACACGGGCTCCAGCCGGGAATACAACCAGTTTGAGCTGCTCCGCGCCCTCGTGGCTCAGGATGCCGACCGCAGCTACCGCATCGCCCGCAGCATGATGCAGCACAGCCGGTCCAGCCCCCTGATTTTGGTCATCGCCACGCT
The DNA here is from genome assembly GCA_021298655.1 of Cryomorphaceae bacterium. GTDB lineage: Bacteria > Bacteroidota > Bacteroidia > Flavobacteriales > Schleiferiaceae > TMED14. The sequence continues at coordinate 52,195 of JAJTFK010000016.1, forward strand.
GTACGGCACCTTTTTTAAGGCCCTGGTGTACCAAAGCCTTGGCGCACACCCCAATCCCAAAACTGCCGCGGCGCAGCTCGCCGTATCGGAATTTGCGCTCCGCGACATTTCCCGTGCTGCCCAAAACTACTCGGGTGGGCGCTTGGCGCGCATCGTGGGTTATCTTCGCGAGGCCGACCGCCAAGCTAAGGGCATGGGGTCGCCGAACCTACGTGATGCCGACATTCTCGATGAACTTTTGTTTAAAATACTGTACTAGCGCGCTTTTAGTACTCGTTTTCGCCTTTTTTAACGCGGAATCCCTGTCCGCCCAAACCACCGGAGGCCTTCGTGGCCTAGTGGTCGACGCCTCGGACCAAAGCCCCCTCAACCTCGTTCAGGTTTCCCTTTCGGTCGGCGGAAAGCGCTACGAAACGTTTACCAACAACGACGGATTTTACCAAATCAACGGCATCGCCGTCGGCGCCTACAAGCTCCAGATTTCGCGCGCCGGATTCACCGCGCAAACCGTGGACGTCAAGGTGGTTGCCGACAAAAATTCCTTCAACCGAATCACCCTCAAGGAATCGACCATTGAACTCGACGACGTCGTGGTCGACGCCCGCAAGCAGGAAAAGCAGACCAAGGTTTCGACCGCGGTGGTGCAGCTCAACCCAAAGTCCATCGTAACCTTCTCCATCGGCGGCGAACCCGACTTGGTGCGCGCGCTGCAGGTGATGCCGGGCGTGATTACCACGGGCGACCAGGGAGGTCAGCTTTACATCCGCGGCGGCGCACCGATCCAAAACCTCGTCAAGCTCGACGGGATGATTTTGTACAACCCCTTCCACAGCATCGGCTTCTTCTCGGTATTCGAGACCGACATCATGCAGTCTGCCGACGTGTACACGGCCGGTTTTGGGGCGGAATACGGCGGACGCACGTCGTCGGTCATGGACATCCGGACCCGTACCGGGCGCCGAGACCGCATCGCCGGCAAGGTGGCCACCTCGACCTACTTGGCCAAGGGCTTGCTCGAGATTCCGGTTGGGCGCAAGAAGGACGGAATCGCGCCCAGCTCGCTGCTGGTTTCCTACAAGCAATCGCTGCTCGATAAGGCGGCGCCCATCTTTTACCCCTACGTCGCCACCGAGTACGGCGGACTGCCGTTCCAGTTCCGCGACCTGTACAGCAAGTACTCGCTCGAGTCCAACGGGGGCAATAAGTTCAACGTATTTGGCTTCAACTTCACCGATGCCGTGCGCTTTGCCGGGGACAAGTCGATTTCGTGGAATTCCTACGGATACGGCACCGACTTCACGGTCGTACCTGCGGCCTCCAACACGATTTTGGAGGGCCACCTTGCCCAAAGTGCCTACACCATCACCTCCACCGAGCTGGAGAACCGTCCGCGCTTTTCCACCATCAACGGATTCAACGGCGGACTCGATTTCACCTACCTGCTTCGCAAGGCCGATGAACTCAAGTACGGCCTCGAATTCATCGGCTACTACACGGACTACCAGTACACCAACTCGGTGGGCCGCACCCTACAGGATGAAGACAATACCACCGAACTGGGCATCTACTTCGACTACAAGCGCCAGCAGGGTCGTTGGCTGATTCAGCCCGGAATCCGCCTGCACAACTACGCCACCATGGGCCTGATGCGCATCGAGCCCCGCTTTGGTGCCAAATTCAACGCTTCCGAAAACGTACGCCTCAAGTTTTCGGGCGGTCGATACTCACAGAACTTGATTGCCGCCAACTCCGATCGCGACGTGGTCAACCTGTTCTACGGATTTCTGAGCGGCGGGGGCATCGACCTGCCCAGCAAAATCGGCGACGAACCCGTTACCGGACGCCTGCAAACGGCCGACCACCTGGTGCTGGGTATTGAATTCAATCCCGCCCCCAAATGGAACGTGGAACTCGAAGCCTACGTCAAGCGCTTCAACATGATTACCAACGTCAACCGCTACAAGCTCTACGACGACAACGAGCAGTACGCCAACCAGCCCGAGCGCCTGCGCAAGGACTTTATGGTAGAACGCGGATTGGCCCGCGGAATCGATGCCCTGATCAACTACGAAGACAAGTCCTGGTACTTTTGGGGCGTCTATTCGCTGGGCCGCAGCACGCGTTTTGACGGAGAACAGACCTATGCGCCGTTTTACGACCGCCGACACAACGTAAACCTCGTGATGGCGCGCAAGCTCCCAAAATCCCTCGAATTCAACGTGCGCTGGAACTACGGAAGCGGATTCCCCTTCACGCCGATTAAGGGCTACTACGAACTTCTGCCGTTCACCAACCCCGACGGCAGCCCCTGGATTGACTACCCCTTCCCGTCCCGCAACGGCCAAATGGGAATTTTGTACGGAGACCTAAACAGCAAGCGCTTGCCCGACTACCACCGCCTGGACATCACGGCCAAAAAGGCTTGGGATCTCGGTGAAAAGCAGCACCTCGAGGCTTCGTTTGCGGTGACCAACGTCTACAATCGGCGCAATATCTTCTACTACGATACGCCTAAGGCGCAGCGGGTCAACCAGCTGCCAATTATGCCTACGTTGTTGCTGAGCTACGCCTTCTAATGCCCTAACTTTGCGCGAACCTCGCAGCGCATGGCAAATCAGGCAAAATACATCTTCGTCACGGGTGGCGTGACCTCTTCGTTGGGCAAGGGCATTGTGGCCTCGTCGCTCGCCAAACTCCTGCAGGCTCGCGGCTACTCCGTGACCATTCAAAAGTTTGACCCCTACCTCAACATTGATCCGGGTACCCTGAACCCCTACGAGCACGGGGAGTGCTACGTTACCGACGACGGCGCCGAGACCGACCTCGACCTCGGGCACTACGAGCGCTACCTGAACCGCCCGACTTCGCAGGCAAACAACGTCACCACCGGCCGTATTTACCAGCACGTCATCGACAAGGAGCGCCGAGGCGACTACCTGGGCAAGACCGTGCAAATCATTCCCCACATCACCGACGAGATCAAGCGCCGCATGCTCCTTTTGGGCGAGGACGGCCGCTACGAAATCGTGATCACCGAGATCGGCGGAACGGTGGGCGACATCGAGGCCCTTCCCTTCATCGAGGCCGTGCGCCAGCTGCGTTGGGAACTCGGCTCGCGCTGCGTCAGCGTGCACCTCACCTTGGTGCCCTACCTGCGCGCCACGGGCGAGCTCAAGACCAAACCGACGCAGCACTCGGTTAAAATGCTTCAAGAGTCCGGCGTGCAGCCCGACATTTTGGTTTGCCGCGCCGAGCACAGCCTGGGCGAAGACGTGCGCCGCAAGCTCGCGCTGTTCTGCAACGTGACCCCCGACGCGGTGATCGAGTCCCTCGACGCCCAGACCATCTACGAAGTCCCGATGCTGCTGCGCGACCAGGCGATGGACCAGGTGGTGCTGCGCAAGCTGGGCCTTCCGACCCAAGGCAAGCCCGAACTCACCAAGTGGGAGTCCTTCGTAACCAACCTGTTGAACCCCGAACGCCACGTGCGCATTGGCCTGATCGGCAAGTACGTCGAGCTCAAGGATTCCTACAAGTCCATCAGCGAGGCCCTGATTCACGCAGGAACCGAGCACCACGCCAAGGTGGAAATCGAGTGGATTCACTCCGAGGAACTAACCCCCGAGAATGCCGCCAGCCACCTCGAGGGCCTGCACGGCGTGCTCGTGGCTCCCGGATTTGGTGCACGCGGATTTGAAGGCAAGATCGAAGCGGTGCGCATCGCCCGCGAACACGGCATTCCCTTCCTGGGAATTTGCTTCGGCATGCAGGCATCCGTCATCGAATACGCCCGCAACGTACTGGGCCTTAAGGGCGCCAATTCGAGCGAAGTAGATCCCGAAACGCCGCACGCCGTCATTGACCTCATGGCGGGCCAAAAAGACATTACCGACAAGGGCGGAACCATGCGCCTCGGAGCCTGCGACTGCGCACTGGAGCCGGGAAGCAAGCTCGCGGAGCTCTACGGCAGCACGCGCATTTCGGAGCGCCACCGCCACCGCTACGAATTCAACAACGCCTACCGGACCCAGCTTACGGAAGCCGGCCTAAAGCCCGTCGGCATCAATCCCCAGAACGACCTCGTGGAGATCGTCACCATCCCTTCGCATCCCTGGTTCGTCGGGGTTCAGTTTCACCCGGAGTACCGCTCCACCGTCGAAGCGCCGCACCCGCTGTTCACCTCGTTTGTCGAGGCTGCGCTTCAGCACGCACACGCCTAAATCATGGAACAACGTCCGTTCGTGGATCGCAACCAACTCATTGGTTTTGCCCTTATTGGAGCCATTTTGCTCGGAACTTCGTACTGGGCCAGCACCATGGAGCCCGCCCCGCAGCCGGAGCAGTCCGCTGAAGTCGAATCGGCTGCCGCGCCCAAGGCCGAGTCCGCCCTCGGCGACACCCTGAATGCAGCCCAGGACACGGCGGCAGCGGAGCAGGAATTCGTTCTGGAGAACAAGGACGTCCGCTACGTCATCAGCAACCTCGGCGGTCAAATCAAGTACGTGGAACTCAAGCAGTACCGCGATTGGCAAGGCAAACCGCTCCGTTTGGTCGACCAAAACCAGGTCCTGGAAGGGCTGCCCGCAGCCGCCATGGTGGCCACGCAAACGGGTTCAAGCCTCACCCTGCGCAGCGACGTGGGTACGACCTGGTCCTACGAACTGCCCGCAGAGGGCTACGGCCTCAAATGGGCGCTTCAAACGCCAAGCACAGGGGACCTCAGCCTTACGTGGAAGCAAGCCGGAATCCGCCACGAGAAAAGCCTGAAGAACGAGGCGACCAATACCAGCATTTACTACTTCGAGAACGCCGAAGCGGAGCGCAGCAGCCTGAGTGACGGCAGCGACGACGACGAGTCGGCCGAAAACGTGGGCTGGGTAGCCCACAAGCAGCAGTACTTCAGCAGCATTTTTCAAGCCGACCAAGGGTTTACCCAGGTCGCATTGAGCACCCGCACGCCGGACGACACGCTGCACAGCCGCTTGTTTTCGTCGGAGTTGACGATCAAGGCCACCAACGGCGTCGCCCAAGCTTCGGGAATCTGGTACCACGGCCCGAACCACTACCAAACTCTGAAAACCTTTGATCGCAGCTTTGACGAGGTGATTCCCTTTGGTTGGGGCATTTTTGGTTGGATCGGCAAGTACATCGTGTCTCCGCTGTTCAATTGGCTGGACGGATACGGCATGAACTACGGCATCATCATCTTGTTGATGGCGGCCCTTATCAAGTTGGCGCTGTCTCCGCTGACGTTCTCGAGCTACAAGAGCATGGCCAAAATGCGCGTACTGAAGCCCGAAATGGACGAGTTGAACGAAAAATTCAAGGACGCGGACCCCACCAAAAAGCAGCAAGAAACCATGGCCCTCTACCAGAAGGCCGGAGTGAACCCCTTGGGAGGCTGCATTCCCCAGCTGCTCTCGCTGCCCATTCTTATAGCGATGTTCCGCTTCTTCCCGGTGTCGATTGAACTGCGCCAGCAGGCGTTCTTATGGGCCGACGACCTCTCGAGCTACGACAGCATTCTGAGCCTTCCCTTTGAGATTCCCTTTTACGGTGCCCACGTTTCGCTGTTTACCCTATTGATGGCGATTTCGACCTTCCTCTACACGAAGTTCAACAACTCAATGACGCCAACTTCGGGCAACAGCATGATGCAGCAGCAAATGCTCATCATTCAATACGTCATGCCCTTCATGCTGCTGGTGTGGTTCAATAACTATTCTTCGGGTCTTTCGTACTACTACTTCATCTCCAACGTGCTGACCTTTGGCCAGCAGTGGGTTATTAAGGAATTCTTCATCGACGAAAACGCCATTCGCGCCAAAATCGACGAGACCAAGGCCAAGGGCGGTTCTCAATCGCGCTTTGCGAAGAAGATGAACGAAATGCTCGAGGCGAATAAGGAGGCCGGTAACCGCCGCGCCCGCCGGAGCAAGTAGCGCGCACGGCACCCGCCGGAGCCCAAGCACGTCGCGCCAACCACCGAGCTCCATAAAAAAAGCCAGCATCGCTGCTGGCTTTTCCGTTTGGTAGATGACCTACTTACTTGTGGTCGATGTGTCCGTTCACAAACAGCACCCCGGGATTGCCATCCTGGCGCGGAGCCCACAGTAGGGTCGCTACCTCCAGCTTCACGTTGGGAAGCAGTTGGCGAACGGCCTGCATTTGAATGTCTTTGTTCAACGGAATCTTGATCACAATGGGGGTGAACTTGGAACCGAAAATGTCGCCTTCAAAGAAGTCGTTGCCCAAGGGATTGATGGAGTCCAATTCCACGCCGTAGGCATTTGGCGTCAGGCCCGAAGTCATGGGGATGTGGTCGTGCTGGTAGATGTCGCCGGCAACCTTTTTGGTAATCGGATCAACTTGCCCCGTCCACTTCGTTGGAATCGCACCCGAACCCGTGGTTACAATGGGTACCGAAGAGACCTGATTCAGGTTGATGACCGGTCCGCCCGCGTTGTATTCCTTGGCGTCGATGTTGGTGACCAAAACGTAGGACTGAACGTAGTACTGCGCGTCCTTGCTGTCATCAAAGAACTGAACCTTGGGGTACACGTAGATGGTATCGTTGGTTGAATTCATGACCCAAACGTGGTTCACCCCAACTTTCGGCTCGTCATCGATGGCGCCGGCAATCGGCCCCATGATGTCTTGGCCCGCGTCCACATTTTGAACGTAGAAGTTGGGTACGCCGGTCGTTGGGAAGGCGGTATTAAGCGCCGTTTGAACCGAAGACTCAAAGGGGTCGCCGGTGTGCGATGCAAAGGGAATAATCAGGGCCTCGTGGTTCACGCTGTCGTTGAACGTGTTGATGGCCATCAGCATGGATTGGGCGCCGTTGGGGCAGTACTGGCACCAGGTTCCGGTCGTTTCGATGACCAAGACCTTTTGCTTCGGACTGACCGTGAGCGAGTCGGTGATGTACACCTCAGGTAGGGGATCTGGATCCTGAGGTTGGCATGAAGCCAGGGCAAGCACAGCAAGGCTGGCAAAAGCGAGGTGTTTCATAGGTTTGTGCTGGGTATAGCCCAACGTTGCGCTAAAATACGCGCTTTTCGCTTCACTTCCACGAATACACACAGGGGGAGGTGGTCCGATGCGCCACCGCGGTACCTCAGCCCTTCATAGCTGCCCCGAATTCGGTAGCCGGTGCGCGGATTCCAGTCCAGGGCGTAGGGCAACGCGGTGCAGTGCACTCGGTGTGCGAAATCTTCTGCGGTCCAAACCCCGTCCAGGGCTTCGAGTCGGCCCCGGTAGGCGAAGCTCCCCGTCGGTCCGTTCCATGGTATGTGGCGCATTTCCGAACGGCGCAGGTAGGCGCCAAGCGGACCGTTCGGACCTTCGTTGAGGTCGCCCGTGATTCCGTCCGGGAGGTGATCGGTTGATTCCAAGATGGAGCGCATGGCCGCCGCTCGAGCGTCCGGCGACGGCGCCCGCTGGGAGGGCAGGTGGACCCAAATCCACGTGAGTTGCGTTCCGGTTGCCGTAGTCCAGCGTACCCAGATGGCCTCGCGCGTCGGTCGGTCCCCGGCGGGATGGATCCACGCGATGCTGTCGACGCGGAGCCGTTCGGGGTTGTACCATACGGCTACGTCGATTCCCCGTTCGTCGGGGCTGTCGCGGTGCAGGCGCCACAGGCGCCACTCGGGCGGCCACCGCCGCTCCAGGTCGTCGAGCACGTCGGCGTTCTCCACCTCACACACGCCGATCGCGTCGGGAACGCGGCCGCCCGCCGCCGCGGCCAAGCCGCGGCCCACCGCGTACAGCTTGCTGAAGTACCGCTTTGAATCCCATTGGTACGGCCCGTTGGGCAAAAAATCCCGATCGCGCGGCCCGGAATTCGCCACCGTATCGAACAAGTTTTGAAGATTCCACCATACAAACACCAGCGTATCCGCATCGCAATCCAAACCACCGCCTGATCCGTTCAGCGTGTCGGCCCGCAGCACCGAAGCGCCAACACCGCCGTCCAAAAATCCAATTCGCGCCGCACCGACCCCGGGCGCGGCATCCGGATATCGCGCGCCGTCCACGATCCGCGCGGTGCCGCCCCACCATGCGGCGAGGCCCAAACCAAAAAGAAGTACGGCCTTATTCACCACCGCAAGCTGCGGCCGCTAGCGCGAACAGGCGTTTACCAACGGTAAAGATTCGCGTCGCCGTAGCTCAAAAAGCGGTAGTCCTGGGCTAGGGCGTGCTCGTAAATTCCGCGCCATGCGGAACCGAGCCCCGCCGCAATCAGCAACAAGAGGGTCGATTGCGGCTGGTGAAAATTCGTGATCAACGCCTTAACCACCTGGTACGAATAACCCGGAGCAATAATCAGCGCCGTTCGGAACGAAACGACCTCCTGGCCATTTCGCTGAAGCTCCGCGGCAGCCCAGTTCATTAACTCGCAGACTTCGGGCGCTACTCGGTCGGGTTGCGCCGTAGCGGCCGTTGGCGAGAAACCAGCAACCAGAAACTCCTGGTAGGGTGCCCACTGGTCGACCGTGGCCGGCATCTGCCCGCTGGCCTTCCATGCGCGGGCCCACCAGAACAGCGATTCCAGGGTGCGGGCAGCCGTGGTGCCCATGGCCAACACGGGGAGTCCGTCGGCCAGGGATTCAATGACGCTGCGGGCGACCACGACTTCTTCGGCGTGCATGGCGTGTTCCCCTACGGCTTCGGCGCTAACCGGCTGAAAGGTTCCGGCTCCCACGTGGAGCGTCACGGCTTGGGTGTCGGCGCACACGGAACGCCAACGCTCCATGAGTTCCGGCGTCCAGTGCAGGCTCGCGGTCGGGGCGGCTACCGAACCTTCGTGGCGCGCAAAAACCGATTGGTAGCGTTCGCGGTCCGCCTCGGTGTCGTCGCGGTGCATGTAGGGGGGGAGGGGAATGCGCCCGACTTCGCCCAGAATTTGGGCCCAGGTTTGGCCGCTCGACCATGCGAAGCGCACGAGCGACTCGCCGTCGCCCGTTTTGATCCGCTCCGCGCGCAGCCCGCATTCGTGGACCAAAACCACGCCGTCCTTCCATTTTTTGGAAGGGCGCACCTTGCACCAGGCGGTCAGTTCCGAGGTTTCGGCCATGGCCTGCTCGACCGAGCGGCCTTCGGCGTCCAGGTAAAACAGTTCGAAGTGCCCGATTCCGCTGGGGCGAGGCATGAATATTCGGGCCGGAACCACTCGAGCCTCATTCACGACCAGGCGGTAGGCAGGCCAGCCGGCTACGACGTCGGGGGCGTCGCGCACTCCGAGGTCGCGAAGGGCGCCGCGGTCCCAAACCAGCAGCTTGGCGGCGTCGCGCGGGCTGCAGGGCTCTTGGGCAATGCGCCCGTCGGGTAGGGGGTAGTCGTAGTCCGCAATGCGAAGGTGGCGGGGGTCCGGCGTCATGCCCGCAAAGTTCGTTCAAAACGGGGCTGCGCTACCTTCGCCGCATGGTTCCGACCGTCGTCCTCAGCGTGATCAACGATTTGCACAGCGACCAGCGCGTGCACCGCACGGCCATGCTGTGGACCGAACGCGGCTACCGCGTGGTCGTGCTGGGGCGAACCTACCCCAATCCGGCGCCCTTGGATCGGCCCTACGAAACGCAGCGCATGCGGTGCCGGTTTGCCAAGGGCCCGCTGTTTTACCTGGAATTTCAGGTGCGCCTTTGGAACCGACTTCGCCGCCTAAACCCCGACGTCTACCTGGCCAACGACCTCGACACCCTGGGTCCCAACGCGTGGTGGGCGATGCGCCGGGCCAAACCGCTGGTTTACGACAGCCACGAGTACTTTTTGGGCGCTCCCGAACTGGAAGCGCGTCCCTTCGTACAGCGCCTTTGGCGGGCCGTGGAGCGCTACGGAATTCCGCGCACCGATTTTCGAGTGACCGTCAACCAAAGCATTGCCGACCAGTACGCCCGCGAATACGGATCGACCTGGGACGTGGTGCGCAACGTGCCGATTCCCGCCGAACTGCCATGGGCCGCCGACGGCGAATGGGACGCTGCGGCGGAGCGCAAGCGGGCCCTGCGGACCGAGCTTGGACTGCCCGTCGAAAAGGTGATCTGGATCCTGCAGGGCGCAGGCATCAACGTCGACCGGGGGGCCGAAGAACTCGTAGAGGCCGCTCGGGCATGCCCCGAGGTGGTGCTCGCGATCGTGGGGAGCGGAGACGCCATCCCCGGGCTGCAGCGTCGGGTGGCATCCGACGGAACCCCCAACGTGCGCTTTGTTGGTCGGGTTGACCGTTCGGAACTGCAGCGCTACACCCAGGCCGCCGACCTTGGGTTTAGCCTCGACAAGCCCAAGTCGCAGAACTACCGCTGGAGCCTTCCCAACAAGCTGTTTGACTACTTCCAGGCCGGAATTCCCGTGGTCGCAAGCGACCTCGTGGAGGTAGCCCGCGTGGTCCACGAAACCGGAGCAGGCGTCGTGCTGCGGGAGCTAAATCCCGAAGCGATTGCCAAAGCGGCCCGGGCGCTGGTTCAGCCCGAGGCGTATGCCGCGGCGGCGCGCTCCGCCCGCGCGGCGGCCCACCGATACCATTGGGGACACGAATCCGCCGTGTGGCACCGCCTCATGGACCAACTTGAAGGCCGCGCAACCCACCACATCTGGAGTATGGACCGCCTGGAGCCGCCCCGCTACGGCGGAACCCTCGAGGTGTTGGGCCAGGTTCGTGCGGCCGTCGCCCGTGGTGAGCAGGTGGTGCTGCACGCCTTTACCCGCAATCCCTGGCCGCATTCGGAACCCTTTGCCGAGGTACAGACCAACGTACTCCGCCGCGCAAGCTGGCCCCGCAACCTGGCTCCTTGGATTGTGCAAAGCCGCCAGACTCGAATTGCGCGCCACCAGGCCGCGGTGCAGCGTGGAGCGGTGACCTACCACGGAATCCACTGCAGCGGACTGGGCACGCAGGGAACCCTGCGCCTGCACAACCCCGAATCGGCCTACTACGCGAGTTTGGCTCGAAGCGCCACGGGATTCCGTCGCGCCTACTACCTCGCCGAAGCATGGGCCCTGCGCCGCTGGGAGCGTCGCCTTGCGCGTACCTGGATGGGATCGGTATCGGCCATCACGCCCTTGGATGCGGCAACTTGGAACGCCTTGGCCCCGCGATCCCGGGCCCAATGGGTTCCGCCGCACCATCCGTTCGCAGTCCGAATTCCTCAGGGCCACGCGCCGACCCCGATGGTGCTGGCCGTCGGTAAATTCAGCGTAGAAGAAAACGCCGTAGCCCTGCGCGCGCTGCTGGCGGCGAATCCGCCCCTCGAGCCCCTTTGTTTGGCGGGCCACAACGCCCCGCAGGGCACGCCCCACTACGTCGACCGTCCGAGCGACCCCGAACTCGACGCGCTGTACGACCAAGCCCAAGTGGTCGTGGTCCACGCGGAGCACGCACTCGGCATCAAATTCAAGCTGATTCAAGCCCTGCTTCAAGGGCGCCACATTGTGGCCCACGAGCACGCGGTGGCCGGTCTGGACCTCGGTAGCAGGGTGCGCACCTACGCCACCTGGAGTGAGGCCTACGAACGCATTCGCGAAGCCCAAAACGAGCCGTGGTCGGCCGAGCACGAAGCCCAAGCCGCCGAGGTGGCCCGTCGGTTTAGCTAAGAACTAGAGCGTGCGCTGAACCGTCGACGCGAGGGTTCCGTTGGCGCACCGGTAGGTGGCGTGCGGAAACTTCAGCAGCAGCGCGTAGTCGTGGGTAGCCATCAGAATGCTGCGTCCGCTGGCGCGAATCTCTTCGAGCAGGTGCATCAATTCCTCGGACATGTGCGGGTCGAGGTTGCCCGTGGGTTCGTCGGCCAAAATCAGGGGTGGGTCATTGAGCAGGGCGCGCGCAATCGAGACGCGTTGCTGCTCGCCGCCCGAAAGCTGGTGCGGCATTTTATGTCCCTTGGTCGGCATGCCCACGCGGCGCAGCACGTTGTCGATGCGGTCGTCGTTCTCGCTGCGGTTCAATTGACCCGTGGCGCGGAGCACGAAATCGAGGTTGTCGCGCACGCTGCGGTCCATGAGCAACTGAAAGTCCTGGAACACGATGCCCAGCTGGCGGCGCAGGTAGGGAATGTCGCGTTCCGGAAGGTTGCGCAGGTCGTAGCCCACAATGCTGCCCGTTCCGGATTCCAGCGGGAGGTCCGCGTACAGGGTTTTAAGCAGCGAGGATTTTCCCGAGCCCGTGGCACCGATCACGTAGATGAATTCTCCCGCAGCGACTTCGAGGTTCACGTCGCTGAGGACGCGGTGGCTTCCTTGAACAATGCTGGCATTTCGCAGCGATAAAACGGGAGACTTTTCCATGGGCACAGTTTCTGCAAAGTAACGAGAGCCGAACCAAAAGCACGATGTACTTTTGAACAACATGAGGATTCCGTTTTTTGCCGCGCTTTTGTTCAGCGCCAGCTTGTTTGCCCAACAGCCCATTACGGGCCAGCAACCCGAAGCCCTTTTCGCCGAAGCCCGCGCCCGCTTCGATCGCGCCCTCTACAGTTCGGCCTACGAGTACTTTGCTCGGGTGCGGACTTTGGTGCCCGAGGCCAGCGATTGGTCCGAGCAATCCATGTACTACCAGTCCTTGTGTGCCATTCGCTTGCTGCACCGCGATGCCGAAGAGTACGCCGAGGCCTTCCTGCAGACCTATCCCTCGTCGTCGCGCCGCATCGACCTGGTACTGGAGGCGGCCGAACAGGCCTTCAACCGCCGCCGCTACCAAGAGGCCAAGCGCTGGCTGCGCCAGCTCGACGGAGTGGACCTTGCCCGAAACCTCCGCGCGGAGGTCCAATTCAAGCTGGGCTATGCGCACTTCCTGCTGAATGAATTTGACCTCGCCAAGGCCGAGTTGGCCGAAGCCAAAAAATCCAAGTCTTCGGTGGCCAAGTCGGCGCAGTACTACTACGGCCACATTGCCTACCTCGAAAAAGCCGACCAGACGGCCCTAGAAAACCTAGAGCCCCTGCAGCAGCACGAGGAATTTGGTCCCGTGGTGCCCTACTATTTGGCTCAGATTTACGCGCGTCAGGGCAAGGACGATGAGCTGCTCAAGCTCGGCGAAACCCTCATGAAGCAGGCTTCGGCCAAGCGTGCGCCCGAAATTGCCTTGCTGATCGGCCAAAGCATGTTCCGCAAGAAGCGCTACGCCGACGCGAAGTCCTACTTTGAATTCAACCTGGCCAAGGGCGGCAAAATGTCGCCCGAAATCGCCTACCAAATGGGCGTATGTGCCTACCAGACCAAAGACTACGAAGGCGCAATTAAGGCGTTTAACCAGCTTCCCGCCGAGGGCAGTGCCGACTGGGTACTGCAGTCGCGCTTGATGCTTGGCGACAGCTATGCCCGGCTCGAGCGCTGGGAAGAGGCCCAAACGGCGTTCCGCTCCGTATGGCAGAGCAAGGCCGACGAAGCAACGCGCGAGCAAGCCGCCTACCAGTATGCCAAGCTGACCTACCGCAGCGCCAGCCCCTTTGGCGATGCCATAAACGTGTTTAATCAATTTCTTCGGGAGTTTCCGCGTACCGAGTACCGCCGCGAAGCCAACGAGTACCTCGCGAACCTGTACCTGACCTCGCGCGATTACGGACGGGCCCTCGAGGCCATTGTTCAGACCGGCATGGCGTCGTCGGCGATGCGCGAAGCCTACCAAAAAGTGGCCTACTTCCGCGCCGTAGAGCTATACCAGGCTTCGCAGTGGGACAAGGCCAACGAGCTGCTCGATCAGTCGCTCAGCTACCCATTGGACCGCGGCTACACCGCCTTGGCGCACTTTTGGAAGGGCGAAATGGCCTACCGTCAGGGTGATTACCGCGAGTCCCTTGACCAAACCGAAAAGTTTCTGAAAACACCGGGAAGCTTTAACCTCTCGGAGCGGCCGGCGGCACAGTACAACAAGGCCTACGCGCTCTACCGCCTCGACCGTTTGGAAGACGCCGCGGCCAGCTTTAGGGTCTTTCTCGAGGACGCTCCCAAGAGCGACCGCCGCCGCGAAGACGCCGAGCTGCGCATTGCCGACCTCTACTTTTTGCTGGGTCGCCACGCCCTCGCTCGGGACTACTACGCGAAAATCGCCAAGGCTACCGGTGCCGACGCGGACTACGCCGCCTTTCAGCAGGCGCTTTGCCGTGGTCTCTTGGGCGACAACGCCGGAAAGATTGAGCAGCTCGCCAAAATCGAGAAAACGGGTTCTCAGCGTGCGGACGATGCCCTGTACGAGCGCGCGCAAACCCTGCTTCGCGTAGGCCGAAATGCCGAGGCCGAAGAAGCTTTTGCGAGCTACATTCGGCGCAAGCCCAATACCGAAAAAGCCCGCCGAGCCGCGCTCAACATCGCTTTGGCGCGCCGCAACGACAGCAAGCTCAGCGAGGCCATCACCGCCTTTCAAGCCGTGGTGCGCGACCACCCCGGAACGGCGGAGGCGCGTGAAGCCGTTGCCGTGGCCCGTTCGGTGTACGACGACGCCAACCGCATCGACGACTACCTTGAGTGGGTGCAGGGCATGCCCTCATCGGGAATTCGCGCCAGCGAACTCGACTCGGTGGCCTACATATCGGCCTACGACAAGTTTGCGCAGTCCCAGTATGCCCCCGCTTTGGAGGCGTTCCGATCCTACCTCAAGCGGTTCCCCGACGGCTACTTCGCCCCGGTTGCCCAGTACCAAGCAGCGGAATCCGCTCGACTTACCGGCCAAATGGCCCAGGCGCTGCCCTACTACCGCAGTGTGGTTCGCGGCCCGGTCGGTGCCAACACGGTTCCTGCCTACAAGTGGTTGCTGCGCGACGCGGAGCAACGCAAGGATTGGCGCGAAACCAAAAGCTACGCCGAACGCGTTTTGGCCCTTGCCGAAGACGCCAGCCTACGCAGCGAGGCCAACCGAAGCATGATGCGCGCGCACTTCGCCGAAGGAGCGCTGGACGTTGCGCTGACCTATGCCGAGGGCATGGTTGCCCTACGCCAAGGCCCAGATTTTGCGCCTGCGCGGCCAGTTTTCGGCTTCCAACGAAGTCGTGTTTGGCTTGCTCGACAGCTACCCGGCCCAAACGGAGTGGCGCTACAAGGCCCTGCTGGTGCTTGCCCGCAACTACGCCAGCTTGAACGACGGCTTCCAAGCCCGGTACACGCTCGATTTCGTCATATCGGAGCATCCGTCCGACGAACTGGTTCAGCAGGCCCAGGCCCTGCTCGCGGAATTCAACGCCGCGCAGCTCCCGTCCAACGCTCCCCAAACTCAAGACGCGCAGTAAGATGAAGTACGGTTTAGCAACAGCAGCCCTTGCGGCATTTTTCAGCGCCGCCGCCCAGGTTGGGCAGGTCGAAGTTTCGGTTACCGACAAGTACCGAGCGCGGGTGGCCGAAGCCGTGAAAATTTCGGGCCAGCCCAGTTTGAGCGACACCAGCATCCAAAAACTGCCGGTGAGTATTTTGGTTCGTCCCCAAGTTATTGGTGTAGACCCGGTGATGGAGCTCATTCCCCCGGTCAAGATCACCAAAACCAAGCTCGATCGCCTGCCCTCGCGCTACGTTTCGCTGACCGCGGGCAACTACGGTTCGATTGAGGCCGAGGCGGCCCTTGGCAGCGTGCGCAGCGTCGACCATCTGTGGTCGGTCCGCGGAACCCACCGGTCCACGCGCGGCGGCTTCGACAAGGATTATATGGTTTTTGATCGGGCCATGTGGGCGGAGTCCAACCTGGACGCCAACTACGAGCGCATTTTTAACCGCGGACGCCTCCGGTTTGAAGCCGGCGGTGCCTGGGATCGGATTCCGTTTTACGGCCAGCGCTACGCCCCGGGCTTCAACGACGCCGACACCGCCAACGCGGCTCCCGGGCGAAATCTTCAGAACTACAGCTTTGGGGCGCGCTACCAGGCCACCCGCTACCGAAAAACCCAAGTTTTTCGAAGCGCTTCGGTCTCGGGACACCATTGGATTGATCAGGGTGGACGCCAGGTAGAGTCCGGTGCTCGGGCCCAGATAGAATCGGCCCTGCCCGTTCAAAACTTGGTTCTCAACCTTCCGCTCAACTTTTCCATCAACCAACTCACGGGCTCGGCGCGTCCAGACAGTTCCCAGGTAGCCTGGGCCGGTCAGTTTAGTCCGTCTTTGGCCGACAGCATCAAGGGGGTGCGCTTCCGGTTTGGCCTGAACTTGATTTTTACGGGCGGACCCAACCAAAAGACGTTGCCCTACTTCCCGCCGGTGATTCACGTGGAAGTGCCCTTGGTGCGCAACGTACTGTACCTCTACGGCGGAATGGACGGACAGGTCGACAACCAGGGCATGCGGGCACGCGTGGAGTCGGTGCCCTTTTTGTCGGAACGAGCAGGCTACGAGGCCATTCGAAGCAGCAGCATCTACGGCGGGGCTACGGGGCGTTGGTCCCGAATCATTGGCTACCGTTTTGGCGGACGCTTCGCCACCTGGGACAACTACCCCATGGTGGTCCGTCCTGAGGTCGATTTCGGCATCCTCGACGACAGCGGACGGGTAGGAATGAACTACGTCAAGGTCACCTCGCTTGAGCCAACCGGTGAGCTCACGTTCCAGTTTAAGCAAGTTTGGGACCTTCGACTGCACGGCGTGATCCGCTATGCGATTCAAGACTCCACCGGAAAGCCCGTGTACCACTTGCCCAAGTACGAGTTGGGGGCGCAGGCCCGCGCCAACTTCGGCGAGAAAATCCGCCTCGACGGCGCCGTGGTGCTCCGCGGACCCCGAACGACGCTGAGTGGCATGCTGCAGGAATACGATTTGCCGGCCTTTATGGACGTGCGCCTTGGGGCGCAGTACCGCTACAACAGCCAGCTCGATGCGGTGATCCGCATCGACAACCTGCTCAACCAGCGCGCGGAATGGTGGATGGGGTACCCCGTTCAGGGAATTCGCGCAAATTTGGGCTTGGTTTACAAGTTTTAAGCGTTTAGGACTCCGGATACCAACAGGTTGCCGTTCGTGCGGCTTGTTGAAAAAAATGTTGATAAACGGGGGTATTTTTCCGAGTTCCGGACTCCCCAGCTCAAGGAGGGGACTATCTTTGTAGGTAGTCCTTTTTTATTGGAAATATGAGCGAAAACAAGCAGTACGGCGCGGACAGCATCCAGGTCCTCGAAGGTTTAGAGGCGGTGCGCAAGCGCCCCGCGATGTACATCGGGGACGTCGGGCAAAAAGGCCTTCACCACCTGGTTTACGAGGTAGTTGATAACTCCATTGACGAGGCCTTGGCCGGTCACGCCACCAAGGTGGACGTAACCATCCACGAGGGAAACAGCATTACCGTAAAGGACGACGGCCGCGGCATTCCCGTAGCCATGCACGCCAAAGAAGGCAAGTCGGCCCTTGAGGTGGTTATGACGGTCCTTCACGCGGGGGGTAAGTTCGACAAAGACTCCTACAAGGTCTCGGGCGGCCTTCACGGCGTAGGCGTGAGCTGTGTGAACGCACTGTCCACGCTGCTCCGCGTCAACGTCCACCGCGACGGCAAGGAGTACCAGCAGGAGTACCACATCGGCAAGCCGATGTACGACGTCAAAGAAGTAGGTGCCTCGAGCTACCGCGGCACGATTGTGCACTTTCAGCCCGATACGAGCATTTTTTACGAGAGTGTTTACCAGTACGATATTTTGGCGGCCCGCCTTCGCGAGCTGGCCTACTTGAACCGCGGAATCCGCATCCAGTTAACCGACGAGCGCGACATTCAGGACGACGGTTCGTTCCGCACCGAGGAGTTCTACAGCCAGGGCGGACTCAAGGAATTCACGGAGTTCATCGACCAAAACCGCGAAAAGCTCATTCCCGAGCCCATGTACATGGAGGGCGAAATTGAGGGCATTCCGGTTGAGGTTTCGATGACCTACAACACGTCCTACGCCGAGAATATTCATTCCTACGTCAACAACATCAACACCCACGAGGGCGGTACGCACCTCGCCGGCTTCCGTCGCGCACTCACGCGTACGCTGAAGAAGTACGCCGACGAGTCCGGAATCCTCACGAAGGAAAAGGTTGAGGTTGCCGGTGACGACTTCCGCGAAGGCCTTACTGCCGTAATCAGCGTCAAGGTGATGGAGCCCCAGTTTGAAGGCCAAACGAAGACGAAGCTGGGCAACAGCGAGGTGTCGGGTGCGGTAGACCGCATTGTGGGTGAAATGCTCACGAACTACCTCGAGGAGCATCCCAACGAAGCGCGCATCATCGTGTCCAAGGTGGTGCTCGCGGCCAAAGCGCGCATCGCCGCCCGCAAGGCGCGCGAAATGGTGCAGCGCAAGACCGTGCTCGGGTCCAATTCACTTCCCGGCAAGCTGGCCGACTGTTCCGAGACCGATCCCGCGCAGTGCGAAATTTTCTTGGTTGAGGGTGACTCGGCTGGCGGTACCGCCAAGCAGGGTCGCGATCGCCGCTTCCAGGCCATTTTGCCGCTGCGCGGTAAGATTCTGAACGTGGAAAAAGCGATGCAGCACCGCATCTTCGAGAACGAAGAAATTCGCAATATTTTCACCGCACTCGGCGTAAGCCTGGGTACCGAAGAGGACAGCAAGGCCCTGAATACGGCCAAACTCCGCTACCACAAAATCATCATCATGGCCGACGCCGACGTCGACGGCTCGCACATCGCGACGCTCGTCTTGACGTTCCTGTTTCGCTACATGAAGGACCTCGTGGAACGCGGCTACGTGTACATCGCTTCGCCGCCCCTCTACTTGGTGAAGAAGGGCCAAAAGTCGCAGTACGCATGGAACGAAACCATGCGCGACCAAGTGGCTCGCGAACTCGGTGGCGAAGAACAGACCGGGGTCACGGTTCAGCGCTACAAGGGTCTTGGTGAAATGAATTCCGAGCAGCTCTGGGAAACCACGCTGAATCCCGAAGCGCGCACGCTCAAGCAGGTGACCATCGACAATGCGACCGAAGCCGACCGCATCTTCTCGATGCTTATGGGAGACGACGTGCCGCCGCGCCGTGAATTCATCGAGAAAAACGCACGCTACGCCCGCATCGACGCTTAGGTCAATGCGGTTTGCGTACTACCTTTGAAGGGTCGCTTCGGCGGCCCTTTTTTAATACCCCAACAAGATGAAAATTACCGTTGTAGGCGCCGGAAACGTAGGCGCAACCTGCGCCGAGGCGATGGTTCGTATGGAACTCGCCGAAGAAATTGTACTCCTCGACATCAAAGAGGGCTTTGCGGAAGGCAAGGCCATGGACATGAACCAAACGGCGAACCTCCACGGATTCAAAAGCAAGGTTCACGGGGTGACCAACAACTACGCGGCTACGGCCGGTTCCAAGGTGGTAGTGATCACCAGCGGAATTCCGCGCAAGCCGGGCATGACCCGCGAAGAGCTGATCGGCACCAACGCCGGGATCGTGAAGTCGGTGGTCGACAACGCCCTCAAGCATTCGCCCGAGGCCGTGATCGTGGTGATTTCGAATCCGATGGACACGATGACGTACTTGGCTGCCAAGCAGAGCGGACTCCCCAAAAACCGCGTGATCGGCATGGGCGGAATCCTGGACTCCGCGCGCTTTACCTACTACCTGTCGGAGGCCATGGGCGTTCCGGCCAGCGACCTTCAGGGCGTGGTTGTGGGTGGACACGGTGACACGACGATGATTCCGCTGACCCGCCTGGCGACCTACCAAAGCACGCCGGTGAGCAACCACCTCAGCGCCGAGAAGCTGGCCGAGGTCAAGGCGGCGACCATGGTTGGCGGCGCCACGCTGACCGGCCTGATTGGTACGTCGGCCTGGTACGCTCCGGGCGCTGCCGGTGCCGTTCTGACGGCGAGCATTGTGCGCAACCAGAAGAAGATTTTCCCGTGTTCGGTCTACCTCGAGGGCGAGTACGGCGAGTCGGACATTTGCATGGGCGTTCCCGTAGTCGTTGGGGAAAACGGTTGGGAGTCCATCGTGGACTACCGCCTCAATGCCGAGGAAGCGGCGGAGTTTGCGAAAAGCGCAGCGGCCGTCCGTGCCATGAATACGGTGCTGGACACGCTGTAAGGTCTCGGTCTTTTTGACCAAAAATTCGGTACCGGTGGGTTGCGATCCACCGGTACATTTTTTTGCTGCCTGGCGCAGCACGCACCACACCCGCAAGCGCGCGTCCGAGGCGACCGGTTGCCTGCAGCGCGGCGGCGACGGCCTCGGTTCCCTGAACCGCTCCGGTAGGTCCGAGGACTACCACGCCGTCGGGGTAGGCTTCGGACCATTCCGCCGTCAACGGGGCGTAGCTCAGGGCACCCTTGCGGTCCAAAAAATGGAGAAGCTTCACGGATCGGTGGCAGAGTGCACAGCCCCCGTCGTACAGGACCAGCGTTGGCGTTACGGCAACTTGATCCACCGGGTACGGCCTAAGGGGCTGGTGAGCACGTAAACCCCCGAAGGCCAGTCCTGGGTATACACCGGTCGGTCGGGTCCAACGTCAAATCGCCCAAAGGTTCGTCCGTCCAGGGCGTGTACCGTGACCTGCGTGGCTCGGGCGCTGCGAAACTGCTCGGTTCCGGGGGTGGGGTAGACGCTCCAAGCGTTAAGCGAGGGCTCCTCAGCATCAACGCCTACCGCTAGGGTATCCGCGGTCATGTAGCGAATTCCGCCCGTACTCACGCCCAAAACCAGTTCGGGCCGGCCGTCGGCATTCAGGTCATTAAACCAGGGCGCATTACTGAACCCGTCGCGAACCAGCACCGCAGATCGCTCCAGCCGCGGCGTCATGACCAACTGCAGGTCGATGCGCAGGCTGTCTACGCCGAGTCCGGGCATGGCGCAGCCGTCGCTTGTAATGCTGTTGTGGTTGGCCACGTCCCCAAAGGCATGGCTCGCAAACGGCGTCTTGTGGGCGGCAAGGTGTACGTCCGAACTCGGCAGATTTCGGCTGAAGCAAAACTCAACGACCAGGTTGGATTGCCCGTCGTAGTCAATCGGATTTTGAAACGAAATCAGGTTCCATCCTTGGCTGAGCACGGCGAGGTACGAAAAACCAACCGCTCCGCCGGGTCCCATGCTGCTTAAGCTGCTGTCGCTGGTCGCGCGCACCCGTACCGTAAACCCCTGACTTAGGTAGGGAGCGCTCGCGGCAAGGCAATTCACCTTGATGCCCTGAATTCGTGTAGGACCCGAGATTCCGGCCGCGGCGAGCTCGGAGGCGCGAATCAGGTACTGGTGGCGGCCGGTGCGCTTGCTGCTTCCAAAAGGCGTTTGGAGCGTGGTCGCGGTAGGCTGCGCCTGGGCCGTTTGAATGAGCGGACTTTGAATTGGCGGGAGCGTGAGCATGCTGCCCGCGTTGGGGTAGGCGTGTACCCCGGAATACCGACTGCCTACCCACAGTTCCATCGAACCGCCGTTGGTGTAGGCCCGCGGTACCGATCGGCCGTTGTACGTGCCGGCTGTGTCGACATCAATCGATCCAAAAGTCTCGGTAATCAGGTTCCAAGCACCGCCGTCGTTGCGCAGGTAGGCCACTTCGCCCCGTTCGTTCCCGACGAGAAGGTCCAGGTCGCCGTCTGCGTCCAGGTCGGCGAGTTCCGGACTCGCATTCTGCCCGACGTCGTGGGAGGTAAGTAGGGGGGCCGTGCCGCTAAAACTTGGCGCAATCAAGCTGCCGTAATTGTAGCCAACATAAACCTGTCCGTTGGCGCGGCCCACGACCAGGTCCAAGAGTCCGTCGTTGTTCAGGTCGCCGAGTGCTGGCGCAGTCCAGGTCGGGTCGGGCCCCAAATTGGCGGGTACCGTTAGGGGCGTTTCACGCCAAATGGGTTGATTTAGGCTCCCGTAATTCACATAAAACGACAGGCCACGCCGGCTGCCAAGCACCAAGTCCGGCAGGCCGTCGGTCGTTAAATCGCCGCCGTACGGAACCACGTAGGTTCCGAGTTCCAGCATTTCGCCCTGCAGAAAGCGGTCCTGAATGCGTTGCCAGTTTGGGGTGCCTGTTCCGATATTCTGGTACAGCCAAACGCAGGAATCGCCCAAGCCGCTGTATTCGTTGGGGCTTGCCACCAGCTCGCGAACGCCGTCCAGGTTGGCGTCGATGGCCGAAAATCCCGGGAAAAGCAGGTTGACGGGCGTTCCGGATGCCGGCCAGGTGCTGTCTTGGCTTTCGATGTTGGCTAGGGAGAGGCTTCCGACATTAAAGCCCGCGACGCCCGTGGGGTAGGACACGTCGCCGATCAGGGCGTCCGGCAAGCCGTTTCCGTCTACGTCGTGCAGCAGCAGCGTGGATCCCGCATGCTTGAGGTCCTCGCGACCTGCCGCCGGGGACGCGACGCGCGAACCCGTGCAGGCATCAATGACGAGGGCATTGCGAACCCCCGACTCCTCCACGTCGGCCCAGCACCCGTCTGCGCGCGCAAAACTCAGTCCGCAACTTTGCTGGTTTTGGTGCCATTCGATGCGGGAACCGCCTTGGTCAAAGCAAAGCACATCCAAATCGCCGTCTTGATCTACGTCGCCAATAAACGGTCGGTCGACGCTGAGCACCTGAAGGTTGTAGGCCGGATTCCCCGCAACGTAGACGCTGCGAAGCTCGGTTTGGGTGCCAAGGGCCCAACCGAACGAAAGGATGCCGTTGCTTCGCTGACCCTGCCAGACTCCGATGCCGTGGGTGACCCAGCCAAAAACGTCGACTACGCCGTCGCAGTTGTAGTCCGCCAAGTGAACCCACTGCTGATTTTGGGGAAAACCTGCCGCCCATTCCGGACGCTCGATCCACTGACCGTTGACGCGTTCCATGGTGAGCCAGCGGCCTCCGTCGCGGTCAAAAACCACCAAATCGAGTACGCCGTCTCCATTGAGGTCCGGACTGTACAGCTGGGGATTGGTGAGTCCGCCCGCGGTCCCGAGGCTGAGGCTTTGCCCGTTGCTTCGCTGGATCACCGCTTGGGTGCTGGGGTCAAAGGTCCAAGTTACCTGTGCCTGAACGGAACCTGCGGCAACTGCGGCCGCGAGGGCGAGGGTAAATTGCTGAATCTTGGACATAATCCCAAAGGTAATTCGCCTATATTTGCCGCCTCGTACTAATTTGAACTCGAGCATGCAAAATAAAGTGGTTATCCGCCTGTTTGCCGTGGCATTTGCCCTGGCAGCACTGTACGAATTGTCGTTCTCCTTTGTGGCTCAGCAGGTTGAGCAAAAGGCTCTAGAGTCCGTGGGCGGAGACGCCACGCGGCTCAACGCGGCCTTGGATTCCCTGGCCAACCAAGAAGTCTACAACTTGGGCATCACCTCGTTTACCTACAAAGAGGTGAAAGAGAAGGAGATGAACCTCGGTCTGGACCTTCGCGGAGGCATGAACGTCATTCTGGAGGTGTCGGTTCGCGACGTACTCATCGGACTTTCGGCCAATCCCAACGATCCACTTTTTGTTGACGCTCTAGCGACGGCGGATGCCGAGCAAGCCACGTCGGGAGCATCCTACGTGGAACTCTTCATCAAGGCCTTGGATTCCAAGCGCGGTGCGCGCGGATGGGGAGACCCCACCCTTTTTGGCACCAAGGACATGTCGGATCGCCTCGGGTTCAATGCGACCGACGACGACATCAAGGCGGCCATTCGTTCGGACGTTGAAGCCTCCGTTCAAAACGTATACACGGTCCTCAAGGCCCGTATTGACCAGTTTGGCGTTGTTCAGCCCAACCTTCAGCGCTTGGGCAACACGGGACGAATCTTGGTTGAATTGCCCGGCGTAAAAGATCCCGCCCGCGTGCAGCGACTGCTCCAGTCCACGGCTCGTCTTGAGTTTTGGCGCGCAGACTACGGGGCGGCTTGGATGCAGTTCATGGTGGACGCCAACGAGCGCTTGCGCGCGGTGGTGCCCGATCCCGCGGCGACCAAGGCGGCTTCTGCCACCAAGGCCAACCCTAAGGCCATTGACCTTCCCAGCGCGGTAGATGCCAACGAAGTCAGCAAGCCGGAGTCTACGGACGTGGCAGCCACCGATTCGTCGGCCCTAAAGCACAATCCGCTGCTGAACATCTTCCAACTCAACGTGGATCCCCAAACCTTTACCCCGCTTGAGGGACCCATTATCGGTTTTGCGCTGCCCAAGGATACGGCCACGATCAACGGCTACTTGAATAGCGACGTGGTGAAGTCCCTAATTCCCGGCGACAAGCGCTACGTGCGCTTTGCTTGGACGCGCCCCGATGCCAAGGCCGGAATCACCTTCTTGATCGCCCTTCAGGGCAACCGCACCATGGAGCCCGAGCTCGACGGCGGGGTCATTGTGGACGCGCGCCGCGAATTCGACCAGGGTAACAACCCCATCGTGACCATGTCCATGAACGGCTACGGCGCCCAGATTTGGCAGCGCATCACGGCCGAAGAAAGCGCCAAAAACCCCAAGGGCCACGTTGCGGTAGTCTTGGATAACCTGGTGTACAGCTACCCCCGCGTCATCAACGAGATTTCGGGCGGCCGCACGCAGATTGAGGGCGGATTTTCGCTCGACGAAGCGACCGACTTGGCCAACGTCCTCAAGGCGGGTAAGCTTCCCGTACCGGCCCGGGTCATTCAGGCCGACGTGGTTGGCCCGAGCTTGGGTAAGGAGGCAATCTCTTCGAGCATCAACTCCTTCATCTTCGCCTTCTTGGTGGTTTTTGCCTACATGATTTTCTACTACGCCGGTGCGGGAGTTGCCGCCAACATCGCGCTGTTGGTGAACATGTTCTTCATCTTTGGCATCTTGGATGCCATTTCGGCGGTGCTCACCCTGCCGGGTATGGCGGGTATCGTACTGACCATCGGTATGGCCGTGGACGCCAACGTACTCATTTTCGACCGCATTCGCGAAGAGCTGGATTCGGGCAAGGATGTTCGTACTGCCATTGCCGACGGCTTTTCGGCCTCGCGCGGAGCCATCCTCGACGCCAATGCGACTACGCTGCTTACGGCCATTATCCTGTTCATGGTCGGTACCGGCCCAATCAAGGGTTTTGCCACGACGCTCATTATTGGTATTCTTTCGTCGCTCTTCACGGCCATCTTCGTAACCCGCTTGTACATTGAGTGGCGCTTGAAGGTGAAGGGTACCATGTCGTTCGCCACCAAGACAACCAAAGATTGGTTCAACAACACCAAGTTTGACTTCCTGAAGACCCGCGCCCTGGCGTACATCGTGTCGGGATCGTTCATCGCCGTGAGCATTGTGGCGCTGTTTACCAAGGGGCTGAGCTACGGTGTGGATTTCGAAGGCGGACGCACCTATCAGGTTCGATTCGACCAACCGGTGGAAGTTTCTCAGGTCAGCTCAGCTCTGGCCAAGGAATTCGTGGACGAAGACGGAAAGTCCTACGCGCCCATTGTTAAAACCTTGGGTACGGCCGATCAGGTTACGATTACCACGAACTACCTCGTTTCCGAAACGGGCCCTGCCGTAGAGGAAGCGCTTCGTGCCGAGCTGTACCGCGGCGTTAAAGGCTTCTACGTGAATCCGCCCGCGGAGGACGTGTTCAACGAGCCGGGAGCCAAAGGCCTCGGCGTGGTGGCCTTCCGTCAAGTGGGGCCAACCGTTGCCGACGACATTGCCAATTCCGCTATTTGGGCGATTTTGTTCTCGCTGCTCGGAATCTTCATGTACCTCTTGGTTCGATTTAACCGCTGGCAGTACTCCTTGGGTGCGGTGGTGGCCTTGATGCACGACGTGGTCGTCGTACTCGGTGCTTTTGCGCTGTTCGATGGAATTCTGCCCTTCTCCATGGAAGTGGACCAGGCCTTCATTGCCGCCATCTTGACCGTTATCGGTTACTCCATTAACGATACCGTGGTGGTGTTTGACCGAATTCGCGAGTACCTAGCCGACCACAAGGGCGCCCGTGCCGACAAGGGGGTAATTAACTACGCCCTGAACTCGACCCTTAGCCGCACGTTCAATACGTCCTGGACGACCATCATCGTTCTCTTGGTCATCTTCATCTTTGGTGGCGAAGTGCTGCGCGGATTCATTTTCGCCATCCTGATGGGTATTGTTGTGGGTACCTACTCTTCGCTCTTCATTGCGTCGCCGATTTTGTACGACGCCACGCCCAAAGACGACAAGACCAAGTAAGAAATGCCGTTCTTATTCATCAGCGCCGGAGAAGTAGTTGTTCTGCTTTTTGCGGCGCTGATGCTTTTTGGTCCCGACCGGTTGCCCGGTTTGGTGCGCACCCTCGCAAAAGGAATCCGCACGGTTAAAAACGCGCAAGCAGACCTTACCCAAGAGCTTATGTCCGAGGATAAGACCGGCGTGAAGGACATTAAAGATGCCGTGGAGGACGTTAAGTCCGAAATCGAGGGGGTGGTTAAGCGTAAAAAGTAGTTTTTTCGGCAACCTTACCTTGAAAATAGGGGGGGTGTTGATAAAAAATGGGTTTTATTTAGTGGAATGTTGATTTTCTCGGTATTTTTGTCGAGCAAATCAAACGTCCCATGCCCACTACCCGCTACCTCGGCCTTGAAGCGGCCCTGTCCCACAAGCCGGCCTCCTTTACGAAGCCTTCTGGCAAAGCTTCTGAATACTTCGGTTCCAACGTCTTTAATAAGAAGGCGATGCGCGAGTACATGCCCAAAGAGGCTTTTGAGTCCGTCATGAAGGCCATTGACCGCGGCGATAAAATTGACCGCGCCATTGCGGATCAGGTGGCCACGGCGATGAAAGCCTGGGCGATGGCTAAAGGTGCCTCGCACTACACGCACTGGTTTCAGCCCCTGACCGGAGCCACGGCGGAGAAGCACGATGCGTTTTTTGAGCCGACGGCCGACGGCTACGCCATTGAAAAATTCAACGGCGGCATGCTTGTTCAGGCCGAGCCCGATGCGTCGAGTTTCCCCAACGGCGGCATTCGAAACACCTTTGAGGCCCGGGGATACACCGCATGGGACCCCACTTCGCCCGCCTTTGTGCTCGCCGATACCCTCTGCATCCCGTCGGTGTTTGTGGCATATACCGGCGAAGCGCTGGATAACAAAACGCCGCTGCTGCGCTCCCTTCAGGCCATCGATCACGCCGCTACGGCCGTATGCCAGTACTTCGATAAAAACGTGACCAAAGTCCACGCAACCCTGGGTTGGGAGCAAGAGTACTTCTTGATCGACTCCGCACTTTTTCATGCGCGCCCGGATTTGGTCATGACCGGCCGCACGCTGGTGGGCCATTCGCCGGCCAAGGGACAGCAAATGGAGGACCACTACTTCGGTAGCATTCCCGAGCGCGTTATTCAATTCATGCGCGAAATCGAGTTCGAAAGCCACCTGCTTGGTATTCCGGTCAAGACCCGCCACAACGAAGTGGCTCCGGGGCAGTTTGAGTTTGCGCCCATCTTTGAGGAGGCGAACGTGGCCGTAGACCACAACTCGCTGTTCATGGACCTGCTCGAAAAGGTGGCGGACCGCCATCAATTTCGCGTGCTGCTTCACGAAAAGCCCTTTGCGGGCGTAAACGGATCGGGCAAGCACAACAACTGGTCTTTGGCTACCGATACGGGAATTAACCTGCTTGCGCCGGGTTCAACCCCGAAGCGCAACCTGCTCTTCCTTTCCTTTTTCGTCAACACGATTAAGGCCATGCACGACCGCGCCGACCTCATTCGCGCGGCCATTGCGTCGGCGAGCAACGACCACCGTTTGGGTGCGAACGAGGCGCCACCGGCCATTATTTCGGTGTTTATCGGCAGCCAGCTGACCGAAGTCCTCGACGAGCTGGAGAAGCTCGAGGGCGGAAAGATGTCGCCCGAAAAGAAAACGGAGCTTAAGCTCAACGTGGTGGGCAAGATTCCCGAAATCCTATTGGACAACACGGACCGCAACCGCACGTCGCCTTTTGCTTTTACCGGCAACAAGTTTGAGCTTCGCGCGGTGGGATCCCTAGCGAACTGTTCGCATGCGATGACGACCCTGAACCTCATGGTTTCGGATCAGTTGATTCAGTTTAAAAAGGACGTTGACGCACAGATTGCCCAGGGGCTCAAAAAAGATGACGCCATTTTTAATGTGCTCAAGGACTACATCAAGGCCTCGAAAAAGATCCGCTTTGAAGGCGACGGATACAGCGATTCCTGGAAGGAAGAGGCCGCGAAACGCGGTCTTAAAAACACGCCAGATACGCCGCGCGCGCTGGACTTTTTGGTAACAAAGGACGCCGAAGAACTGTTTGCGAACCACGGGGTATTGAGCAAAGTTGAGCTTCACGCCCGCTACGAAATTCTGCAGGAGGAATACTTCAAGCACCTGCAGATCGAGAGCCGCACGTTGGGCGACTTGGTGACCAACCACATCATTCCCGCGGCGATTAAGTACCAAAGCGTGCTTAGCGAGAACCTGCTTCGCTTGAAGTCCCTGCTGCCCGAGGCGACCTTTAAAAAGTCCTGTAAGGAGCAACTCGCCTTGGTCGAGGAGCTGAGCGAGCGCATTTCGACGGCACTTTGCCACGTCGAGGAGATGACCGAAGCGCGCAAGAAGGCCAACAAAATCGAGTCGGCGCGCGAACGCGCTTTAGCCTACTGCGATTCGGTGAAGCCCTACTTGAGTTCGATTCGATACGAGGTCGACAAAATGGAGCTTATTGTAGACAACGACACCTGGCCCCTGCCGAAGTACCGCGAGCTGCTCTACATTCGCTAGATCGCCTAAGCGAGAAAATTAGCCCTTTGCGCTGCGGTGCGAGGGGCTTTTCTCGTTTTATCCGGCTGCATTTGCTATTTTCGTGTCTTCAGCGCCCGAAACGCCCATACTACATGAACACACGATCTACGATTGCCTTCGCTGCTGCCCTGGTTTTGGGGCTATCTGCCACCCCTTCTTGGGGGCAAAAGGCAAAAGATGACGAGGCGCCGAAGCGTCCCAAAATCGCTCGCCAAGGCGACGATTACTACCAAGGCAAGGAGTACACGAAGGCCATTGACTTGTACCGCAAGGCCTACAGCAAAGTCAAATCGCGCCCCGAAAAGGCCGAAATCAGCTACCGGTTGGGCGAATGCTACCGCTACACAACCCAATACAAAGCCGCCGAGGCCCAGTACCGCCGCGCCATCAAGGCAGGCTTTAACCAGCCCGAGGCCTACTTGGGTGTGGCGGAAATGCTTAAGTACCAAGAGAAGTACGAGGATGCCTTGGTGGCCTATGAGGACATGGCCAAGGCCTTTCCCTCAGACCCTCGTGCGGCCCAAGGCATAGCGAGTTCCAAGGCTGCGGTGGCCTGGATAAGTACCGTGACCCGCTACCAAGTAGGCGCCGTCACGGACCTCAATACCAAAGCCCACGAGTACGGACTCGCCTTCGACGGCCGTCAAGGTTCCCACGAGGAATTGCTGTTTACCTCTACCCGCGAAGGCGGAATTGGCAAGAAAAAGGACGGGTGGACCGGCCAGCAGTTCTCGGATATTTACAGCACCAAGCGCCTGAATGCCGACGGTACGGCACGCGGAGGCAAAAAGACGACCAAGGGCGGCTCAGGCAAGCCCGATCCCACCGCCGCCCGCGCTCAAAAATTCTCGGCACCCGAATTGCTGCCCGAAATCATCAACACCTTGGACCACGAGGGTTCGCCCTCGTTTGATGGAAAGCGCCGCAACCTGTACTTCACGCGCTGCATGGACGTCAAGCGCGCGCAATTGGGTTGCGCCATTTACGTTACGCGCCGCGCAGGCCAGACCTGGCAGGAGGCCACGCCGGTCGTGCTGACTACCGACTCGTCGCGTTCGGTGGGTCATCCTTCGGTGAACGAGGACGAAACCCTGCTTTACTTCGCGGGCGACCTCAACGGCAGCGTAGGTGGAAAAGACATCTGGGTTGCCAGCTACGACAAGCGCAAGCGCACCTGGGCCAACCCCGTCAACCTCGGCGCCATGGTTAATTCCAAGGGCGACGAGCTGTTCCCCTTCATCCACGACGACGGCTTTTTGTACTACGCGTCCGACGGCCTTCCGGGAATGGGCGGTTTTGACCTATTCCGCGTAGCCGTGGGCTCAGACGGCCTGCCCACGGGCGAGCCCGAGAACCTCAAGGCGCCGATCAACAGCTCGGGCGATGACTTCAACCTCATTTTGCGTCCGGGCGGACTCCGCGACGGCTACTTCGTGTCCAACCGCGCCGGCGGTACCGGCGGCGACGACATCTGGACCCTTTACGAGGTGCCGCTTAAGTATGCGCTGCGCGGAACCCTGAAGAGCGAAAAAGACCAGACTCCGCTCGCGAACGCTACGGTAAAGATTTCGGGAAGCGACGGCTTTTCGGCCACCGTAATGACCGACAAGCTGGGTAAGTTTGAGTTGGTCGACGACAAGCTAAATGCCGAGGTCACCTACGATTTCGCGTTTGAGAAGAAGAAATTCCTCAACGGCGGGGCCAAGTCCAACACGGTCGGCCTCAACCTCGACAAGTTTGTATTCGTGGAGAACGAAAACGTGTTCCGCCACACCATGGACGTCGCGGCCACCATGGCGCCGATTGAGTACCCGGTGGTGCTTCCGGAGCTCTACTTTGCCTTGGCCAAGTGGGACCTCAACGACCAAGCCCGCGCTTCGTTGGATACGGTCTACCGCACGCTGGTGCTTAATCCGACCATCGTGATTGAGCTCCGTTCGCATACGGACTACCGCGACGCCGACGACAAGAACCAAATCCTTTCGCAAAAGCGCGCCGACACCTGCGTTAAGTACTTGATCAGTAAGGGAATTGACCCGGGTCGTTTGACGTCCGTGGGCATGGGTGAGACCCAACCCTTTGAAGTTCCCGCGGGCTACAAAGGCAAGGGCAGCGACGTGTTCCCCGTGGGCACGAAGCTCACCGAGCCGGCCATCAAGAAAATGCCGGCGGCCCAGCAGGAGCTGGCCCACAGCCTGAACCGCCGCACGGACTTCCGCGTGATTCGCGACGACTTTACGCCGCCGGTGGACACCGCCGAGCTCGCGGAACAAAAGGCCCTTGAGGCCAAGGAGGCTCCGAAGCCCGTCAAAGGTGAGGTTTACACGGTAGGCGACAAGGAAACATTTGCCACGGTTTGCCGCAACGCCAACATCAACATCACCGACCTGCGCCGCATCAACGGCGGCCTCCGTGGCGTGAAGCTCGAGCCCGGAATGGTGCTGAAGGTTACGGCCAACGGTGACTACGCGGACTTTGACTCCAAGCACCGTCAGGTAGCCCTCGGCGAAACCTGGAAGTCCATCGCGTCGGACCTCAAGATGAAGGAAAAGGAGCTGAAGGAACTCAACCCCGAGTGGGCCAAAGTAGAGCCGCCCGTCGGAACCTTTATTCGCGTAAAATAGGTTGATAACCTTTGAACTTCCCTTCGGCGCAGGCCGGGGGGAAGTTTTATTTTTGTACCCATGAGTTCGAGCAACCGCTACGCCGGCCGAGGCGTTTCCTCTGGCAAAGAAGAAGTCCATCAGGCGATTGCCTCGCTCGATAAGGGATTGTACCCGCATGCCTTCTGCAAAATCGTGCCCGATGCGCTAAGCGGTTCCGACGACCACTGCCTGGTGATGCACGCCGACGGAGCGGGAACTAAGTCCTCGCTGGCCTACCTGTACTGGAAGGAAACGGGCGACCTCAGTGTCTGGCGCGGCATTGCCCAAGACGCCGTGGTCATGAACACCGACGACCTGCTTTGCGTGGGCGCAACCGGCCCCATTCTGCTGAGTTCCACCATTGGACGCAACAAGCACCTCATCCCGGGCGAGGTCATCAAGGCCCTGATTGAGGGTACGGAATCGGTCCTGGCGGACCTTCGCGATGCGATGGACATTCAAAGTACCGGTGGGGAAACGGCCGACGTCGGGGACCTGGTGCGCACCGTGATTGTCGACAGCACGGTGGTGGCCCGAATGAAGCGCCGCGACGTCATCGACAACGCCCACATCGGCCCCGGCCAGTACGTGGTGGGTTTGGCGTCCTTCGGTCAAGCGACCTACGAGCGTGAATACAACGGCGGAATGGGCTCCAACGGACTTACTTCGGCTCGCCACGACGTATTCAGCCACCTCTTAGCGGAGCGCTACCCCGAGAGCTTTGCGCCCGAAACCGACCTTTCGCTCGTCTACAGCGGTACCAAAACCCTGACCGATGCGGTGGCGGGCAGCCCCCTCGATGCGGGCAAGCTCGTCCTGTCGCCAACGCGCACCTATGCCCCGGTTATGATTCAGGCCATTAAGGAACTCGGCACGAGCCTTCGCGGCGCCGTACACTGCAGCGGAGGCGCTCAAACCAAGGTGCTGCACTTTCTGCGTGAAGGCAAGGTCGTCAAGGACCATTTGTTTGAGGTTCCGCCCCTGTTTGAACTGATTCGCGCGGAATCTTCGACGCCCTACCGCCAGATGTACGAAGTGTTTAACATGGGCCACCGCATGGAGCTCTATGTGGACAGCTTGGCGGCAGCGGAACGGGCCATCGCGGTCTCCAAGAGCTTTGGGGTAGATGCCCAGATCATCGGGCGGGTTGAGCCCAGCTCGGTTCCCGAAGTCGAGCTTCACGCCCCCGACGGAATCCATACCTACCGCCGCGCATGAATTTGGTAGACAAACTCCAGGCAATCTGGGTGCGCCACCAGGACGTACACGATCAGCTGATGACGCCCGAGCTGGCTGCCGACCCGGCCCGATTTATTCGCTTGAACCGCGAATACAAAGAGCTTGACGAAATCGTTCAAGCCCGCGCACGCTACCTCGAGGCCCTCGCCAACCGGGACGAAGCGCAGCAAATGCTGGACTCCGAAAAGGACCCCGAAGTGCGCGAAATGGCCCAAGAGGAATACGACGCGTCGCGCAGCCGAATTGCGGCCCTCGAAACCGAAATCAAGGAGCTTCTTATTCCCAAGGATCCCGAAGACGCCAAAGACGCCGTTCTGGAAGTGCGCGCCGGCACCGGCGGCGACGAAGCCGGGCTGTTTGCGGGCGAACTGCTGCGGGCCTACCTGCGCTTCGCCGAAGAAAAGGGCTGGACCACCGAAGTGCTCAGCTTGACGGAGGGTTCCGTGGGCGGAATCAAGGAAGCCAGCGTCCAAATGCGCGGCGAGCAGGTATACGGTACCCTGAAGTTCGAGAGCGGCGTGCACCGCGTGCAGCGCGTACCGGCCACCGAAAGTCAGGGCCGCGTACATACTTCGGCAGCTACCGTGGCCGTACTGCCCGAGGCCGACGAACTTGACGTGCAGATTCGCGACGTCGACATCCGTAAGGACACCTTCCGTTCCAGCGGGGCAGGGGGCCAGCACGTCAACAAGACCGAATCGGGTGTTCGCCTCACGCACTTTCCTACCGGTATTGTCGTGGAATGCCAGGACGGCCGTTCGCAGCACCAGAACTACGACCGTGCCCTCACCGTGCTCCGCGCTCGGATTTGGGACAAAGCGCGGGCCGAACGCGACGCCGCCGTGGCCGAGCACCGCAAGACCTTGGTCAGCACCGGCGACCGCAGTGCGAAAATCCGCACCTACAATTTTCCGCAAAGCCGGGTGACCGACCACCGCATCGGACTTACGGTGTACAACCTGCCCGACGTCATGAACGGCGAATTCAAAGGCCTAATCGAAGGCCTAAGGGTGGCGGACCATGCCGAACGACTTCAACAAGGCGCCGACGAATGAACTACGCTGAACTCACTAAACGCATCGAAGCCTTTGGCCACGGGCTCTGTGTGGGCCTCGATCCCGATCCCGCCAAGCTTCCAACGGGCACCGACCTTGCTTCGTTTTGCGTCGGAATCATCGACGCAACCGCCCACGTAGCCGTGGCCTACAAGCCGAACTTTGCCTTTTTTGAGGCCCTGGGTCGCCCCGGATGGGATGCCTTGGACGCAGTGACCCGGCACCTCCGCGCACTGCCCCAGAAACCCTTCTTGATCGCCGACGCCAAGCGCGGAGATATTGGCAACACGGCCGCGCGCTACGCCCAAGGCATCCTCGAGGTCATGGGCTACGACGCCGTCACCGTGGCGCCCTACATGGGCCGCGACAGCGTGGAACCGTTCCTCCGCGACGGCAAGTGGGTGGTGGGCCTAGGGCTGACCAGCAATCCGGGCGCCGACGACCTGCAGCAGCTGCCGCTGGAAGACGGCCGCCGCGTCTACGAAGCCGTGGCCGATGCGTACCTACAGTGGGGTCGGCCCGACAACCTCATGGTGGTGGCGGGCGCAACGCGCCCGGAGGCGCTGGGCGCCTTGCGCGACCGAATGCCCGATACCTTCTTCTTGGTGCCCGGGGTCGGGGCCCAAGGCGGAAGCGCCGATGACGTCGTTCGCCACGGTGCATTCCGCGGCAAACCGGGAATGGGCTTGCTGATCAATGCCTCGCGCAGCATCATGTATGCCTCCAACGGCAGCAACTGGCGCGAGGCCGCAACCCAATCCGCTGAGGCCTTAGCGGCCGAAATTACCCAAGCCTACCGTGGCTGATACCGCGTCGCGCCCCCTGCGAATCCTGGTCACCGGGGCGAATGGTCTGCTGGGCCAGTCCCTGCTGTACCTGGCACAAGGCCGGCACGAACTGCTCGCCACGGGCCGAGGTCCGGCGCGGGGGAACCACTTTGGTTTTCCCTACGCGGAGCTCGATACCACCCGCCCCGAAGACTACGAGCGCGTCCTCGCGGAATTCAAACCGGACGTGCTCATCCATTCCGCGGCCATGACCCAAGTCGACGACTGCGAAAAAGACCCCGAGACCTGCCGGCAACTCAACGTGGATGCCACGCGATAATGCGCAGAGGCATGTGCGCGCCGCGGCATTCACCTGATCTTTATCAGCACCGACTTCATTTTTGACGGCGCCAACGGACCCTACTCCGAAGAAGCCTTGCCCGCGCCGCTGAGTGTGTACGGCTGGTCGAAGCTGCACGCCGAAGAAGCCGTTAAGGCCAGTGGCGCCCGCTACACCATTGCGCGTACCGTACTGGTCATCGGCTACGTGCCCGGCCTGAGCCGCAGCAACATCATCCTTTGGGCTCGCGGCGCCCTGCAGCGCGGCGAACGCATTCGCGTGGTCGACGACCAGGTGCGCAGCCCGACCTGGAGCGTGGACCTTGCCGAGGGCTGCCTGCGCATCGCCGAGCGCGGCGCCTTGGGGGTGTTTCACCTGAGCGGCCCCGACACCATGAGCATTTTGGAGTTGGTCCAAAAAGTAGCCGAACACGCGGGTCTTGACGCAGGCTTAATCGACGTCGTAAGCAGCGAATCCCTCGGCCAGCCCGCGAAGCGTCCGCCGGTGACGGGCTTCGACATCAGCAAGGCCCGCACCGAATTGGGCTTTGCCCCACATTCCTTCCGCGAGGTATTGGATCAGATACCTATATTTGACACCCTTAGCTAAGCCCTAACACCTATGAGCAGCAACACACAGTCCTGGGGATCCCGGGTAGGTCTCGTCCTTGCCATGGCCGGAAACGCGGTCGGACTTGGAAACTTCCTTCGCTTTCCCGTTCAGGCGGTGCAAAACGGGGGAGGGGCCTTCATGATTCCCTACCTCGTTTCGTTCCTGGTTTTGGGCATCCCCTTGCTTTGGATCGAATGGGCCTCGGGCCGTTTTGGCGGGTCTAAGGGCGACCACAGCGCTCCCTTCATCATGAATTCCATGGGCAAGCGCTCGTACTGGAAGTACCTGGGCGTCTTTGGAATCTTTACCAACATCGCCGTTGCGGCCTACTACACCTACATCGAGTCGTGGACGTTTTCCTACGTTTTTCACTCGATCGCCCAGACCTTTACCGGCATGAGCCAAACCGAGGTGGCGCAGTTTTTTTCGAGCTACGTGGACATCGGCCAGAGCACTACGGGGCTGCCTTATGAAGCCATTTGGTTCTACATTTTGGTGCTCGGACTCAATACCTGGATTCTGAGTAAAGGCCTTGAGGGCGGAATCGAAAAAGTGGCCAAAATTGGCATGCCGCTCTTGATTGTTTTTGGCGCATTCCTTGCCATCCGGGCCTTCCTGCTGGGCGACTCGGGGGCCTCGGCGGGTTGTACCGAGTGCGACGCCATGCTCGGATTCAACTTCCTGTGGAATCCGCAGTTTGACTCGCTGAGCAACCCCAACGTGTGGCTTGCGGCCGCGGGGCAAATCTTCTTCACCCTTTCGGTCGGAATGGGAACCATTCACTGCTACGCGGCCTACGTGAAACCCAAAGACGACATTGCGCTCAATTCCATGGCGGCCGGATGGATGAACGGCTTTGTAGAGATCGTCCTTGGGGGCAGCATCGTAATCCCCATCGCCGTGGGCTACCTCGGTTTGGATTGGGTCAAAGAGAACGCGGGATTTGCCATGGCCTTCCAAACCATGCCCTTCCTGTTTACCAAGTGGGGTGCTATCCTGGGCAGCGTGGCCGGGGTAATGTGGTTTGGCCTGCTCTTTTTTGCGGGAATTACGAGTTCCCTTGCCATGGGATCGCCGTGGGTCGCCTTCCTCCAGGACGAATTCAAGTTCAGCCTGAACAAGGCGGCGTGGACCTTCGGTTTGATTACGCTTTTGGCCGGACTTCCCACGGTCTTCTTCTACCAACAGGGCGTGTTTGATCAATACGACTACTGGGCCGGCACGGTCGGTCTCGTCTTCTTTGCCTTGGTTGAGGCGATTTTGTTTGCTTGGATTTGGGGAATCGACAAGGGTTGGGACGAAATCAACCGCGGTTCCGACATCGTGCTCCCCAAAATTTATAAGCCCATTCTTAAGTACGTCACGCCGTCCATTTTGCTCGTGATTTTTTCGATGAGCCTGGTTACGCCCAAAGGCAACGACTGGAAGAAGGCCATCAACGAAGGTTGGGAGTTTGACGCATCCAGCATCATTGGCCAAATTCAGAATGTCGACATTACCTTCAACCGCGAGGCCTTTGCCGACCACTTTGATGCCGAAGTGGACGGAGTAGCCGACGTTCAATCGGCCGACGGCAAAACCCGAATCCGCCTCATGCAGACCTCGGGTGAACTCGCCGTGTACGAATGGGATGCCCGCGATGCCCAGGCGGTCGTGGCCACCGGCCAGGTGGTTCGCGCCGGCGATCAAATCGCTACCGGTTCCTTTGTGAACCCCATTTTTTACAAGCATTTGGCGCGGGGTATTCTGATCGCACTCTTTGCCTTTATTGCAGGTATGGTTTATTTGGCCTACCGTCGTCGAATTTTAGCTGAGAAATAATATGACTGCTGCTGCCTGGACCATGATGCTGGTCACCGAAATTCTGGTAACGGTTGTTACCGTGTACTTTTTTGTAAAAGTGCTTCGCACCCCACCAAAGGACGAACCCGATTCGTTTACACAAAACGATGCGGAATAATGCGAAGCCAACCCAAACCTTGGGTTGTGGAGCTTGGATGGGCGGGGTTGTTCCTCGCCCTTTTCATTTTAAGTAGGTGGAACGAGTCGCCGCAGCCGGAGCCGCTTTGGGCGGAATTTCCCGAGCTGCCGCCGACCGAGTCGGGATCCCGATTTGCGCCCAACACATTTAACCGGTTCGCACCGCGCAAGCCCTACCCAAAACGGGAACGCGCGGCGGACCGCGTCCGCTTGAGGGTAGCTTCCGATACCGTGACGGCGCAATGGCTCGAGGCCCGGGGCTGGCCCGACTGGAAGGCCCAAGGATTCGTTCGCGACCGCGATCGATGGGGCGGGGTAGATTCGACCTTGATGGCTCGCTGGGACGACCGAAGCGACTTCGACTGGGACCTGCACGCGCCCGCGCCCATGGAGCTGAATTCCGCACCCGAAGACGCACTGTACCAGCACCCTTTGTGGCGGTCTGCGCAGGTTCGCGCGCTGCATCGATTCCGAAGCAAAGTCCGCCCGCTGCGCAACCTCAAGGAGGTATTCGCGCTGGCACCCTTTGATTCCGCGCAAAAAGTTGAAATTCCCAAGTACTTCTATGTTAAAAACTAGTTGTACCTTTGCAGCCCAAAGAGAGGAGGTGTCCCCATTATGCTAGTAGTACAAGTTAAAGAAGGTGAAGGAATTGAGCGCGCGCTGAAGCGCTACAAGCGCAAATTCGACAAGACCGGCACGATGCGCCAGCTGCGCAGCCGCCAGCAATTCACCAAAGGCTCGGTGAATCGCCGCAAAGAGATCATCAAGGCTACCTACGTTCAGGGTCTTCGTTTGAAAGACGCCGAATAAGCGGTTCCTTGACCTAAATTCAGCCTCGAGATCCCTCGGGGCTTTTTTTATGCTCGAACACTTCCTTGACTACCTGCGCTGGGAGCGCCGCCGCTCCGAAGCCACGGTGACGGCCTATGCTGCCGACGTTGGGCAGTGGATTACTTACGCCGAGCACGCCTTGGGAATGCCTCAGGCTCAGGGGGCGAATCGTGCCCACGTTCGGTCGTGGGTGACCGACCTGGTTCAGACGGGTACCAATGCCCGTTCGGTGAACCGAAAGCTCAGCGCCATTCGAACCTATTACCAATGGCTGGTTGCCCGGGACCCGGACGTGGTGAATCCAGCCCAGGGGGTGCCCTTGCTGCGCACCCCGAGCCGGGTGGTTCGTGCCCTCACGGCAACCGAGGTAGAAGCCCTGCTCGATCCCACGGCCTTTGATGACGATGCGGTGGGCCGCCGCGACCAATTTTTGCTGCTTACCCTGTACTCGGTTGGCCTTCGCCGCTCCGAACTGCTCAGCCTGACCTACGCAAACGTTCAGGGATCCATGCTCCGGGTGGTGGGCAAGGGCAACAAGGAACGCGAAATCCCCCTGCTTCCCGAATGGCTCGCGGTCTACGAGCGCCACAAGGCCGAATGGCAGGGGGTGAGCGGGCGAATTTTTTGCAGTCCGAGCGGAAAAATGCTCGATCCCCGTAGCGTTTATTCCGTGGTAAAGTCGTACCTTCAAAGAGCAAGCTCGAGCGAACACTTAGGCCCGCACGCCCTGCGGCACACCTTTGCCACGCACTTGCTTGACCTGGGTGCTGATCTTACGGTGATCCGCGAGCTGCTAGGGCACGCGAATTTATCGGCCACGCAAGTCTACACCCATGCGTCGGTGGAACAACTTAAAACGGTCTACCAACGCGCCCATCCCCGCGGCCGATAGGGGAGGCGCTTCCTAAATCCCCCATGTCATGGTTGTAGAAGTTCGTGCTATTCAGTTCAAGGCCAGCGATCGCCTTGTCGCCTTTGCCCACCAGCGCCTTGAGCGCATTGACCAGGTCTACCGTCGCGCCGTTCACGCCTCGGTTCATTTTAAAGTTGACAATAACCACCTTGCCGAGAACAAGATAGCCGAGGTAACGTTGCACATTCCCGGCGAAGACCTCGTGGTTCATAAAGAGGCAAAAACCTTTGAAAAAGCCCTGATTATGGCGGTTGATCGCCTGCGGCGCCTGGCCCGAGAAGCCAAGGCCAAAACAAAAAAGCTCCGAAGGGCAAAGTAGGTATTGAAATAATCGCTTTTTTTTCTACATTTGCAGTCCGTTTGAAAAAGCGGCCGTGCTGCACGGGCAGCAACGTTCTTTTTCGCGCACTGCAGGGCATCGTCCCCTAAGCCAGCATAGCTCAGTTGGTAGAGCTACTGATTTGTAATCAGTGGGTCGGGGGTTCGAGTCCCTCTGCTGGCTCTTATGCTCTGCAGAGTGCGAAGTTCATGTACTAAACTGTACACTGGGAGTATCGCATAGTGGCTATTGCAGCAGACTGTAAATCTGTCGCCTAACGGCATCGGTGGTTCGAGTCCATCTACTCCCACAACAGCATACCGCGGAAGTAGCTCAGTTGGTAGAGCATCAGCCTTCCAAGCTGAGGGTCGCGGGTTCGAATCCCGTCTTCCGCTCCACCGCCGATGTAGCTCAGGGGTAGAGCGTTTCCTTGGTAAGGAAAAGGTCGCGGGTTCAATTCCCGCCATTGG
The DNA here is from genome assembly GCA_021298655.1 of Cryomorphaceae bacterium. Lineage (GTDB taxonomy): Bacteria > Bacteroidota > Bacteroidia > Flavobacteriales > Schleiferiaceae > TMED14. The sequence goes on from JAJTFK010000016.1 coordinate 91,953, forward strand.
CTCAACGTTCACAGTACAGGTTTTATTAATCTCTCTTAACTCTCTAATTCGCAATGGCAAAGGAGAATTTCGTGCGGAACAAACCGCACCTCAACATCGGTACCATTGGTCACGTAGACCACGGTAAAACCACCTTAACGGCTGCTATCACTACGGTATTGGCCCAAGCGGGTCTTTCACAGGCGCGTAGCTTCGACTCAATCGACGCTGCTCCCGAAGAGAAAGAGCGCGGTATCACCATCAACACCGCCCACGTTGAATACGAAACAGCTAATCGCCACTACGCGCACGTTGACTGCCCGGGCCACGCTGACTACGTAAAGAACATGGTTACGGGTGCTGCCCAAATGGACGGCGCCATCTTGGTTGTAGCTGCAACCGACGGTCCTATGCCCCAGACCCGCGAGCACATCCTGCTTGCCCGTCAGGTAGGTGTACCCCGCATTGTGGTGTTCATGAACAAGGTTGACATGGTTGACGACGAGGAACTCCTCGAGCTCGTTGAAATGGAAATCCGTGACCTCCTCACGTTCTACAAGTACGACGGCGACAACACGCCGGTTATCAAAGGTTCAGCTCTTGGTGGCTTGAACGGAGAGCCGAAGTGGGTTGACACCGTAATGGAATTGATGAACTCGGTTGACCAGTGGATCGAAGAGCCCGTTCGCGACAAGGACAAGGACTTCTTGATGCCCATCGAAGACGTGTTCACGATCACCGGCCGCGGTACCGTGGCTACGGGCCGTATCGAGACGGGTGTGGCTAACACCGGCGACGGCGTGGACATCATCGGTTTTGGTGACGAAAAATTGACTTCTACCATCACGGGTGTGGAAATGTTCCGCAAGATCCTTGATCGCGGTGAGGCAGGTGACAACGTAGGTCTTCTGCTCCGCGGTATCGATAAGGCGCAAATCCGTCGCGGTATGGTTATCGCCAAGACGAACTCACAAAAGCCCCACTCTAAGTTCAAGGCTGAGGTGTACATCCTGAAGAAGGAAGAGGGCGGCCGTCACACGCCGTTCCACAACAAGTACCGTCCTCAGTTCTACCTCCGTACCACGGACGTAACCGGTGAGATCATGCTCCCCGCTGGAACCGAGATGGTAATGCCGGGCGACAACCTGACGATCGAGGTTAACCTCATCGCTCCGGTGGCGCTTAGCAAGGGTCTGCGTTTCGCTATCCGTGAGGGTGGCCGTACCGTAGGCGCTGGCCAGATCACGGAACTCCTCGACTAAGAGGACTCTGTTACGGGTTAGAGGTGCCCCGGAATTCCGGGGTACCTTTTCTCGTCTACGGGTGTAGTTCAAGGGTAGAATAGTGGTCTCCAAAACCATTGATGGGAGTTCGAATCTCTCCACCCGTGCAAAAACTCATTAGCTAACGAACGATCAAATAAAAAGGAACATGGAAGCGCTCCGCTCGTACCTCCGCGAATCTTGGGAAGAATTTGCCCACCGTACCACTTGGCCTACCTGGATTACCCTCCAGCGCAGTGCCGTGGTGGTGATCGTTGCTTCCCTAGTGTTTGCCTTGATCGTATTTGCTATGGACAAGGGCTTGTCTACGGTTCTCGATTTCGTTTACTCCATCTTCGCTTAAGCTCATGGCAACCGAAGGAATGAAGTGGTATGTGGTTCGCGCCATCAGCGGCCAAGAGAACAAGACCAAGGCTCACATTGAGCAGGAGGTTCAGCGCACCGGCATGACGTCCTTGTTGGGTCAGGTGCTGATTCCGACCGAAAAGGTGTACCAAATCCGCAACGGCAAGAAGGTGCTGAAAGAGCGCAACTTTTTCCCGGGATACATCATGCTTGAGGGCATTTTGACCGGCGAACTGGTGCACGTGCTTAAGAACATCCCGGGAGTGATTGGCTTCCTGAGCGAGACCAAGGGCGGCGATCCGACTCCCTTGCGCGCCGCAGAGGTGAACCGCATGTTGGGCAAGGTAGACGAGTTGGCCGAAAGCGCCGAACACGTAGCGGTGCCCTTTGTACTCGGCGAGAGCGTCAAGGTGATTGACGGTCCGTTCCGCGACTTCATTGGCACGGTAGAAAAAATTCTTGAAGACAAGCGCAAGCTGGAGGTTATGGTCAAAATTTTTGGCCGCAAGACCCCACTCGAACTTGGTTTCATGCAGGTCGAAAAAGAAAACTAACGGTGTGAGCAACCGATAGCCAAGCGGAGCTTCCAACCGCAGCGGCACTCAAGTACGAAAAGTAATAACAACAAACAATGGCAAAGGAAATCAGCGCGATGGTTAAGCTGCAGGTCCGCGGTGGCGCCGCGAACCCGTCTCCTCCGGTGGGCCCCGCACTTGGTGCGAAGGGCGTGAACATCATGGAGTTCTGCAAGCAGTTTAACGCGCGTACTCAAGATAAGCCAGGTAAGCTACTTCCGGTAGTAATTACGGTTTACACAGATAAGTCGTTTGACTTTATCATCAAGCAGCCGCCTGTCGCGGTTCAGCTTTTGGAAGCAGCCAAACTGAAGAGCGGATCGGGTGTACCGAACCGCAACAAAGTAGGCAAGGTGACTTGGCAGCAAATCCAAGCTATCGCTGAAGACAAGATGGTGGACCTCAACTGCTTCACGATGGACAGCGCCATGAGCATGGTGGCTGGAACCGCGCGCAGCATGGGAATTACCGTAACCGGAACCAAGCCTCAGGCATAATCCGAACAAACTATGGCAACGATGACGAAAAAGATGAAAGCAGCCACGGCAAAGATTCAGCCGGGCAAGCTCTACAACCTCGAAGAGGCTTCGGCCCTTGTGAAGGAAGTCTCCACTACCAAGTTTGACGGAAGTGTGGATTTGGCCGTGCGCCTGGGTGTAGACCCGCGTAAAGCCAACCAAATGGTTCGCGGAACGGTTAGCCTTCCCCACGGAACCGGTAAGACCATTCGCGTTCTGGCGCTGGTGACCCCCGACAAGGAGGCCGAAGCTAAAGAAGCGGGTGCCGACTTCGTAGGTATGGACGAGTACCTCGATAAAATCAAGAACGGTTGGACCGACGTGGACGTGATCATCACGGTTCCGGCGGCCATGGGTAAGCTTGGCCCCTTGGGTCGCGTACTCGGACCCCGTGGCTTGATGCCGAACCCCAAGACGGGTACCGTGACCATGGAAGTGGGCAAGGCCGTTCGCGAGGTTAAGGCCGGTAAAATCGACTTTAAAGTAGACCGCTACGGTATTGTGCACGCGGGCATTGGCAAGGTGTCGTTCTCGGCAGAGAACCTCCGCGACAACGCCGACGAGGTGCTCAAAACCCTCGTTCGTTTGAAGCCGTCCGCCGCCAAAGGCACCTACATCAAGAGCATTACGCTGAGCCCAACCATGGGTCCCGGCGTTCCGATCGAACCTAAAAACGCGTAAGCTACCGTACCATGACACGCGAAGAGAAAAACCAGCAAATCGAGAACCTCGTACAGGTTCTTGAGGCGACCAACACCATTTACATCGCCGATACCTCGGGACTGAACGCCGAGCAGACCAGCGACCTTCGTCGCGCCTGCTTCAAGGCCAACGTCACGATGACGGTAGTGAAGAACGCCCTTCTGAAGAAGGCCATGGAGCGTTCGTCAAAGAATTTTGACGAGCTGTTCACGGCCCTCAAGGGAAATTCAAGCATCATGATCTCGGAGGCCAGCAATGCTCCCGCGAAATTGATCAAGGACTTCCGCAAGAAAGGCGATAAACCCCTCCTTAAAGGTGCCTACATTGATGAGGCCATCTTTGTTGGGGACAACCAACTTGACGCCCTCGTCAACCTGAAGTCGAAGAACGAACTCATCGGAGATATCATCCTCCTGCTGGAGAGCCCGATGAAGAACGTTATTTCGGCCCTTCAAGGCGGCGGTGGTCAAACCATTGCAGGCTTGCTTAAAACTCTTGAAGAGCGCAACGCCTAACCTTTACGCACTCAGCTTCCAACTTGTGCATTTGTTTCATTTCTAATTAAATATCCCAATCATGGCCGATATTAAATCACTTGGCGATTCTTTGGTGAACCTCACCGTTAAAGAAGTAAAAGAACTCGCTGACTACCTCAAAGAAACCTACGGCATTGAGCCCGCTGCTGCAGCTGTTGCTGTTGCTGCTGGTCCTGCTGCTGGCGGTGAAGCTGCTGCTGAGGAAAAGTCTTCGTTTGACGTAATCCTTAAGAGCGCTGGCGCACAAAAGCTTGCCGTTGTTAAGGTCGTTAAGGAACTGACCGGTCTTGGTCTTAAGGAAGCAAAGGATGCGGTTGACGCAGCCCCTGCTCCGATCAAGGAAGGCGTTTCTAAGGACGAGGCTGAAGCCCTCAAAAAGCAGCTTGAAGAGGCTGGTGCCGAGGTTGAGCTCAAGTAAGAGCGCTGCCTAACCTACCTGGTTTAGGTGTCCGGGGTCGATTTTCGACCCCGGGCCCTAGACCTTTTCGTGTTTCCACAAGTTCCATCCATCCATTTACGTCCAAGCCCCATGGCGCACGCACAACCGCGAATCAATTTTTCGAGCACCTTCGCTCAGGCGGACTGCCCCGATTTTCTGGACATCCAAATCAAGTCCTTCCGCGATTTTTTCCAAATTGACACCAAGCCGGAAAACCGCAGTGACGAAGGCCTTTTCAAAACCTTTAACGAGAACTTTCCAATTACGGACAGCCGAAACCAATTCGTGCTGGAGTTCCTCGACTACTTTGTGGATCCCCCGCGCTACTCCGAGATGGAGTGCATTGAGCGCGGACTTACCTTCTCCGTGCCCCTCAAGGCGCGCCTGAAGCTTTACTGTACCGACCCCGAGCACGAGGACTTTGAGACCATCGTTCAGGACGTGTACCTCGGAACCATTCCGTACATGACCCCCCGCGGCACGTTCATCATCAACGGCGCCGAGCGCGTGATCGTGAGCCAGCTGCACCGCTCGCCGGGCGTATTCTTCGGCCAGAGCTTCCACGCCAACGGCACCAAGCTTTACTCGGCGCGGATTATTCCGTTCAAGGGAAGCTGGATTGAATTTGCCACCGACATCAACGGCGTGATGTATGCCTACATCGACCGCAAGAAGAAGTTGCCCGTCACCACCCTGTTCCGCGCCATTGGCTACGAACGCGACAAGGACATCCTGGAAATCTTCGACCTCGCAGAAGAGGTTAAAGTGAGCAAGGCAGGCCTTAAGCGCGTCGTAGGCCGCAAGCTGGCTGCCCGTGTGCTGAAGTCTTGGATGGAGGACTTCGTAGACGAGGACACCGGTGAGGTGGTATCGATTGAGCGCAACGAGGTAATCCTCGACCGCGACACGATTTTGGAGAAGGAGCACGTAGACCTCATCATCGAGAGCGAGGTTGCTACCATCCTTTTGCACAAAGAAGACATCGCCGAGGGCGAGTTTTCGATCATCTACAACACGCTTCAGAAGGATCCGACCAACTCGGAGATTGAAGCCGTAGAGCACATCTACCGCCAGCTGCGCAACGCCGAACCGCCCGACGAAGAGACCGCGCGCGGAATCATCGACAAGCTTTTCTTCTCGGAGCAGCGCTACAGCCTCGGTGAGGTAGGCCGCTACCGCTTGAACAAGAAGCTGGGTCTGAGCATCGACGCGAGCAACCAAGTGCTGACCAAGCAGGACATCATTTCGATTGTCAAGTACCTGATCGAGTTGATCAACTCTAAAGCGGAGATTGACGACATCGACCACCTTTCAAACCGCCGTGTGCGCACCGTGGGCGAGCAAATGGCCAACCAGTTTGGCGTAGGCTTGGCCCGTATGGCCCGCACGATCCGCGAGCGCATGAACGTGCGCGACAACGAGGTGTTCACGCCGATCGACCTGATCAACGCCAAGACGTTGAGTTCGGTAATCAACTCGTTCTTCGGAACCAACCAGCTGAGCCAGTTCATGGACCAGACCAACCCGTTGGCCGAAATCACCCACAAGCGCCGCCTTTCGGCCCTCGGACCCGGCGGTCTGAGCCGCGAGCGCGCGGGCTTCGAAGTTCGTGACGTTCACTACACCCACTACGGACGCCTTTGCCCGATTGAAACGCCGGAAGGTCCGAACATCGGTCTAATTTCGTCGCTCTGTGTGTACGCTAAGGTGAACTCCATGGGCTTCATTGAGACGCCCTACCGCCAGGTGGACAACGGACGCGTGAAGCTCGAAGGAGCCCCGGTGTTCCTGAGCGCCGAAGAAGAAGAAGAAAAGGTAATCGCCCAGGCCAACGCGCCGATCAAGGCCGACGGAACCTTTGTGAATCCGCGCGTTAAGGTGCGCGACAAGGGCGACTTCCCGGTTCTTGAGCCGCAGGAAGTGCAGCTGATGGACGTGGCTCCGAACCAGATCGCCTCGATCTCGGCTTCGTTGATTCCCTTCCTAGAGCACGACGACGCCAACCGTGCGCTCATGGGCTCGAACATGATGCGTCAGGCCGTACCCCTGCTTCGTCCCGAAGCACCGATTGTGGGTACCGGTCTGGAGCAGCAGGTTGCCCGCGACAGCCGCGTACTGATCAACGCAGAAGGATCGGGTACCGTGCGCTACGTGGACGCCAACGAAATTGTGATCGAATACGACCGCACCGAAGACGAGGAGCTCGTGAGCTTCGAGCCGGCGACCAAGTCGTACCCGCTCATTAAGTTCCTGAAGACCAACCAGTCGACCACGATCAACCTGAAGCCTATTGTGACCAAAGGCGAGCGCGTCGAGCGCGGTCAGGTACTGTGTGAGGGCTATGCCACCCAGGGCGGAGAGCTTGCGCTCGGCCGCAACCTGCTGGTTGCCTTCATGCCGTGGAAGGGCTACAACTTCGAGGATGCCATCGTAATCAACGAACGCGTAGTTCGCGAAGACATCTTCACCAGCATCCACATCGACGAGTACTCGCTCGACGTGCGCGACACCAAGCTGGGCATGGAAGAACTGACCGCCGACATTCCGAACGTAAGCGAAGAGGCCACCAAGGACCTCGACGAGAACGGCTTGATTCGCGTGGGCGCTGAAATCGTACCGGGCGACATCATGATCGGTAAGATTACGCCCAAGGGCGAGAGCGATCCCTCGCCCGAGGAGAAGCTGCTCCGCGCCATCTTCGGCGACAAGGCCGGCGACGTGAAGGATGCTTCGCTTAAGACGCCTCCGGGCATCAGCGGCGTGGTCATCGACAAGAAATTGTTCAGCCGCAGCATGAAGGACAAGCGCCAGCGCAGCCGCGATAAGGAAGAGCTCGAGCAGCTCGACCTCGAACTCGCTGCCCAGATGGAGGAAGTCCGCACCGTGTTCATCGACAAGTTGTCGAAGCTGGTGAGCGGCAAGACCTGCCAAGGCGTGTTCAACGACCTGAACGAAGACGTGATTCCCAAGGGAACCAAGTTCACGCTCAAGGTGCTCAACGGCGTAGCGGACTACACCCACTTGACCGGTGGAACCTGGACGACCGACGACGACAAGAACGTCTTGATCGACGCCCTCTTGCACAACTACAAGATCAAGGTGAGCGACATCATGGGCGTAAACCGCCGCAAGAAGTTCACGATCAGCGTAGGGGACGAGTTGCCCGCAGGCATCGTGAAAATGGCCAAGGTCATCATCGCCAAGAAGCGCAAGCTCAAGGTGGGTGATAAGATGGCCGGTCGCCACGGCAACAAGGGTATTGTCGCCAAGATTGTGCGCCAAGAAGACATGCCGTTCCTCGCAGACGGAACGCCAGTCGACATCGTACTCAACCCCTTGGGCGTACCCTCGCGTATGAACATCGGTCAGATTTACGAGACCGTATTGGGCTGGGCGGGCAAGAAGCTCGGAACCAAGTTCGCTACCCCGATTTTCGACGGTGCGAGCATGGACCAGATTAACGATTTTACCGAAAAGGCGGGCATTCCGCAGTACGGCCACACCCAGCTGTACGACGGCGGCACCGGAGAGGCCTTCCACCAGAAGGCTACCGTGGGCATCATCTACATGCTCAAGCTGGGCCACATGGTCGACGACAAGATGCACGCACGTTCGATCGGACCGTACTCACTCATCACCCAGCAGCCGCTCGGCGGTAAGGCCCAATTTGGTGGCCAGCGCTTCGGTGAGATGGAGGTATGGGCGCTCGAAGCCTTCGGCGCATCGAACATCCTTCGCGAGATCCTTACCGTGAAGTCCGACGACGTAGTTGGCCGTGCCAAGACCTACGAGTCGATTGTTAAAGGCGACCGTATGCCCGAACCCGGCATTCCCGAGTCGTTTAACGTACTGCTCCATGAACTTCAGGGCCTCGGCCTTAAGGTCTCGTTGGACTAAGCATCAGGTATTAAGACGGAATTCACACGAACATGAGAAAGTACGAACAAGCCCCAACCGGCAGCTTCAACCAGATTACCATTAGCCTGGCTTCGCCGGAATTCCTGCTCGAGAAGTCGAGCGGCGAAATCCTGAAGCCCGAGACCATCAACTACCGGACCCACAAGCCGGAGCGCGATGGACTATTCTGCGAGCGCATTTTCGGTCCCGTAAAGGATTTTGAATGTGCCTGCGGCAAGTACAAGCGCATCCGCTACAAGGGAATCGTCTGCGACCGTTGCGGCGTAGAGGTTACCGAGAAGAAGGTTCGCCGCGAACGCGTAGGCCACATCAGCCTCGTCGTTCCCGTGGCGCACATCTGGTACTTCCGTTCGCTTCCGAATAAAATCGGCTACTTGCTCGGCATTCCGACCAAGAAGCTCGACATGATCATTTACTACGAGCGCTACATCGTGATCCAGCCGGGTATGGCGACGGATGCCGACGGAAACGCCTTCACCAAGCTTCAGTTCCTGACCGAAGAGGAGTACCTCGACGCCTTGGATCGCCTGCCGAACCAAGACAACCAGTACTTGGAGGACCACGACCCCAATAAGTTCATCGCCAAGATGGGCGCCGAGGCCCTGTACATGCTGCTTCAGCGTTTGGATCTTCCGGCCCTGTCGTTTGAGCTTCGTGCCCAGGCCGACCGCGAAACCTCGCAGCAGCGCAAGCAGGAGGCCCTCAAGCGCCTGCAGGTGGTTGAGGCCATGAAGGAGGCCAACGAGCGCATGGAGAACAAGCCGGAGTGGTTGATCATGAAGGTGGTTCCCGTGATTCCGCCCGAACTTCGTCCGCTGGTGCCCTTGGACGGTGGCCGCTTCGCGACCAGCGACCTTAACGACCTGTACCGCCGCGTAATCATCCGCAACAACCGCTTGAAGCGCTTGCTGGAGATCAAGGCCCCCGAAGTGATCCTGCGCAACGAAAAGCGCATGCTTCAAGAGGCCGTAGACAGCCTGTTCGACAACACCCGCAAGGCAAGTGCCGTTAAAACCGAAAGCAACCGTCCGCTTAAGTCGCTGAGCGACAGCCTCAAGGGCAAGCAGGGCCGCTTCCGCCAAAACCTTTTGGGTAAGCGCGTGGACTACTCGGCGCGTTCGGTTATCGTTATTGGCCCTGACTTGAAGCTGCACGAGTGCGGACTTCCAAAGGACATGGCTGCGGAACTCTACAAGCCGTTTATCGTGCGCAAGCTCATCGAGCGCGGCATCGTGAAGACGGTGAAGTCGGCTAAGAAAATCATCGACAAGCGCGAAGCGGTTGTTTGGGACATCCTCGAGAACGTGATGAAGGGCCACCCGGTGCTTCTGAACCGTGCTCCGACGCTGCACCGCTTGGGCATCCAGGCCTTCCAGCCGCGCATGATCGAGGGCAAGGCCATCCAACTTCACCCGCTGACCTGTACGGCCTTCAACGCCGACTTTGACGGCGACCAAATGGCCGTTCACTTGCCGCTTGGGCCCGCCGCCATCTTGGAGGCGCAGATCCTGATGCTGGCGTCACACAACATCCTGAACCCCGCGAACGGTTCGCCGATCACGGTTCCGTCACAGGACATGGTTCTGGGTCTGTACTACATGACCAAGCCCAAGCGCAACCTTCCCGGCGATCCGGTTAAGGGCGAGGGCATGACCTTCTACTCGGCTGAAGAGGTAACCATTGCGTTCAACGAACGCCGCGTGGACCTCGGTGCCGTGGTTAAGGTGCGCGCACGCGTTGAAAACGACCGTGGCGAGCTCGTTACCAAGGTGATCGAAACGTCGGTAGGTCGCGTGCTCTTCAACAAGGCCGTGCCCGAGAAGGTTGGTTTTATCAACGAATTGCTGACCAAAAAGGCGCTCCGCGACATCATCGCGCGCATTTTGACCAAGACCGACGTTCCGACGACGGCGCAGTTCCTCGACGACATCAAGAATTTGGGCTACAGCACGGCATTCCGCGGCGGACTTTCGTTCTCGCTGGGTGACATCACGGTGCCCGAAGCCAAGGAGTCGCTGATCAAAGAGGCCAACGACGAAGTAGAAGGCATTTTGGCCAACTACAACATGGGTCTGATCACCAACAACGAGCGCTACAACCAAGTCATTGACGTGTGGACCAACACGAACGCCCGACTGACCCAAGCCGCGATGAGCCAGCTCATCAACGACCGTCAGGGCTTCAACCCGATCTACATGATGCTGGACTCGGGTGCACGGGGTTCGAAGGAGCAGATTCGCCAGCTGTCGGGCATGCGGGGTCTTATGGCCAAGCCGCAGAAATCCGGTTCAGGCGGCGGAGAGATCATCGAAAACCCGATTATCTCGAACTTTAAAGAGGGCCTTTCGATCTTGGAGTACTTCATTTCGACGCACGGTGCCCGTAAGGGTCTGGCGGATACGGCCTTGAAGACGGCCGACGCCGGTTACCTGACGCGCCGTCTGCACGACGTAGCTCAAGACGTGATCATCAACGAGGTAGACTGCGGTACGCTGCGCGGCCTCGAGGTGACCGCCCTGCGCAAGAACGAAGAAGTGGTCGAGACGCTGTACGAGCGCATCACCGGCCGCGTAACCCTTCACGACGTGATTGATCCGCTCACGGGCGAGGTCTACGTTCAAACGGGCGACATGATTTCGGACGACGCCGCACGCAAGATTGAGGCCTCTCCGGTGGAGATGGTTGAAGTTCGCTCGGCGCTGACCTGCGAAAGCAAGCGCGGAATTTGTGCGAAGTGCTACGGACGCAACCTGGCCACGGCCAAGGGCGTGCAGATGGGCGAAGCGGTTGGCGTTATCGCTGCCCAGTCCATCGGTGAGCCGGGTACGCAGCTGACCCTCCGTACGTTCCACGTGGGTGGTACGGCCGGCAACATTTCTGAGGTGAACAGCCTGATCGCCAAGTTTGACGGCATCGTTGAACTGGATGAGGTGCGCACCGTAGAAGGTGAGGGTGCCGACGGAAGCATGTCGACCATCGTCATTGGCCGTACCGGCGAACTCCGCATTGTGGACGAGAAGACGGGCATTTCGGTGATGACGGGCAACGTTCCCTACGGCTCGAATTTGGTCGTCAAGCACGGCCAAAAGGTGGCCAAAGGCGACGCCCTGTGTTCATGGGATCCGTACAACGCCGTTATTATTTCGGAATTTGCCGGGGTAGTTGGCTACCAAGACATTGTTCAAGGTTTGAGCTACAAGGTTGAAATCGACGAGCAGACGGGCTTCCAAGACAAGGTTATTAGCGACGCGCGTACCAAGAAGTTGGTGCCGATGATTCAAATTCTCACCAAGAAAGGCCAAGAGATCAAGCACTACACCCTGCCGGTGGGTGCCCACCTCAGGGTCGACGAGGGCGAAGAAGTCAAGGCCGGTAAGGTGTTGGTGAAAATTCCGCGCCGCGGAGCCAAGGCCGGTGACATCACGGGCGGTCTGCCCCGCGTAACCGAGCTGTTTGAAGCACGCAACCCGTCGAATCCTTCGGTAGTAGCCGAAATCGACGGTACGGTTTCCTACGGCAAGATCAAGCGCGGCAACCGCGAGATCGTGATCGAGAGCCGCACCGGCGAGCAGCGCCGCTACCTGATCAACCTGAGCAAGCAGATTCTGGTCCAAGAGAACGACTTCGTGCGCGCCGGTTCGCCGCTGAGCGACGGAGCCATTTCTCCGGCCGACATCTTGGCGATCCAAGGACCGACTGCGGTACAGGAGTACCTCGTGAACGAGATTCAAGAGGTATACCGCCTGCAGGGTGTGAAGATCAACGACAAGCACTTCGAGGTGATTGTGCGCCAAATGATGCGCAAGGTGGAAATCGTGGACGGTGGCGACACCATGTTCCTCGAAGGCCACTACGAGCACGTGGGCGACTTCATCGAAGAGAACGACCGCGTATTTGACAAGAAGGTGGTGGTGAACGCTGGCGACAGCGAGAACCTGAAAGAGGGCCAGATGATTACGGCCCGCCAGCTTCGCGACGAAAACTCGCTCCTCAAGCGTTCCGACAAGGCGCTGGTGGAGGCACGCGACGCCCGCTCTGCGACGGCCCAACTGGTGCTTCAGGGCATCACGCGCGCTTCGCTGCAGACCAAGTCGTGGGTTTCGGCCGCGTCGTTCCAGGAGACCACCAAGGTGCTCAACGAGGCAGCAATTGCCGCGAAGAGCGACGGCCTCGAGGGTCTGAAGGAGAACGTGATCGTGGGTCACCGCATTCCTGCGGGAACCGGCTTGAAGCAGTACTACACTTCGGTGGTAGGTAACCGCGACGAGTACGACCGCATGATGGCTGCCAAGTCAGTGGATATCGAAGCTGCTGAGTAATGAGCGAGCAGGATCCCAACCAGCTGCAAATTGAGCTTTCGCCGGAGATGGCCGATGGAGTGTACTCCAATCTGGCCATCATCAACCACTCGAACAGCGAATTTGTGGTCGACTTCATTCAAATGATGCCGGGCTTGCCCAAGGCAAAGGTGAAGTCTCGGGTGATCCTCACTCCGCAGCACGCGAAGCGGTTGGTGCGCGCACTCGCCGACAACGTGGCGCGCTACGAGGCCACCCACGGGGAAATTGCCGACACGGAGCTTCCGGGAATGCCGATTCACTTCGGCGGACCTGCGGGCCAAGCCTAAGCAACCTGATGTAAAGCAAAAGCCACCGGCGCAAGCCGGTGGCTTTTTTGTTGCTATTAACTAGTTGCTAGTTGCTAGTTGCTAGTTACTAGTTGCTGGTGGCTGGTTATCGGCCAAAGAAGCCGTCGAGCAGGATGCCGATGCCGCGCACCAAGATGCCGACGCCCACGAACATGGCGGTGACGATGAAGGCCGCGGGGATCCAGTTGCCGGCTTGGAGGGCCGGGCCTGCGACCCAGTAGAAGAAGGCGGGTCCGCCAAACATGAACGGAAACGAGGCCGAGAGCCACAGCAGGCCGCGAAGGATTTTGGGGTTCATAGGCGCAGTTTTAGTTGGGCCAGCGGCCGTTCCACGAAGGTATAGGTCAGAAGGCTAAGCCCGAGGGTTCCGGCCGCGAACCCGGGCACGACCCAAGGTTGCGGGAGCAGCGCCTCACAAAGGCTCAGAACGGGCAGGTGGAGCAGGTAGATGCTGAAGCTGAGGGTTCCGAGGACGCGCAACGGCTTCCAGCGGCCCAGCGCGGACAGGGCCACTTCGTGGTAGAGCGCTTGGTATAGGATTAAGGCCCAGACCAAGCCGTAGGCTAAGGTGTAGGTGTAGCCGTGGAACGGGCTGGCGCCGAAAAGGGCGCGGGCGGCGCTTGGCACCGTGGTTAGCACGAGGGCGAAGAGGGCGAGGCCAAGTCCGCCCGGAAGCTGCAGGCGGCGTTGGGCCATGGCGAGCAGGGTTCCGAAGGAAAGGACCGGCGCGAAGCGCAGGAAAAGCGGCATTTCGACGTGCCGGTAGCGAAGGTACCAAAGCCCGCAGGTTGCCGTGAGCAGGACCAGCATGGCGAGCCAGGGTCGGGCGCGGTACAGCGGCCACAGGGCCAGCACGAGCAGCGGCGAGATGAGGTAGTAGGCGACCTCGACGGGGATGGTCCAGAAGACGCCCTTGGCCTCGGTGAGGCTCAGGTGGGCCAGGATGTCGCCGAGGTTGTGAATGGGTCCGCCAAAGCCGTTGGTGTAGAGCGCAAGGCTGGCGACCAGAGCCAGTAGGTACATGGGGTAGATGCGCAGCAGTCGGCGCAGGGCGTAGCGCAGCCAAAACCTGGGGGTCGCAGTCTGGGCCGTCAGGGCGTCGAGCATTTGGCGGTTGATGAGGTAGGCCGACAGCACGAAGAAGAGGTAGACGCCGACGCTTCCGAAGTGGTCAAAGTCGATGCCCAAGGGGTCGTAGCCGGCGTGGCTGCTGTGGGCGAGGAGCACGAACAGCACCGCAAGGCCGCGGAATCCGTCGAGCTCGGGCTGGTGGTGGGGGTTGCTGTCGTTGGGTAGGAGGTGCACAACAAGTTGCTAGTTACTAGTTACTTGTTTCATCCAGGCTGGCGCAGATGGCGTCGACGGCGCGTTGGGCTTCGTCGTCGCTGAGGGTCAGGGGCGGAGCTAGGCGCAGCGCTTGGTTTTCGAAGAGGAACCAGTCGGTCAGGAAGCCCTTTTGGATGAGGGACTGCTGGACGGCCAGGACGCGGTCAAAGGAGTCGAGCACGACGGCGAGGAGGGCGCCGCGGCCGCGGATTTCGCGCACGGCGGGGTGGTCTTCGAGACCGCGGCGAAACAGGGCTTCGAGGGCGGGGGCGCGCAGCGCGAAGCGGTCGCGCGCCAGGATGGTCCAGGCCGCCAGGCCCGCCGCGCAGCTCACGGGGTGGCCGCCAAAGGTGGTAAGGTGGCCGAGCATGGGGTGTTCGGCCAAGGTGGCCATGAGGGTGCGGTTGGCGGCAAAGGCCCCGAGGGGCATGCCGCCGCCCAAGGCCTTCGCCAGGCAGAGGACGTCGGGGGTGATTCCGGCCGCGGTGAAGGCGAAGGCCTCGCCGCTGCGGCCGAAGCCGGTTTGGATTTCGTCGACGATGAGCAGGGCTCCGGCCGCGCGGCACCGCGCCTCGAGGGCGCGCAGCCAAGCGAAGTCGGCGGGCACGTAGCCGGATTCCGCTTGAATGACTTCGACCAGGACGGCGGCGGTGCGGGGGCCGACGGCGTCGAGGGCTTGGCTGCGGTTGAACGGAAGGATTCGGTGGCCCGGCACCAGCGGGCGGTAGGCCGACTTCATGCACTCGTTGCCCATGGCCGAGAGGGGCCCGGTGGTGGATCCGTGGTAGGACCCGACGAACGAGATGATTTCGCTGCGGCCGGTGGCGCGCTTGGCCAGTTTGAGGGCGCCGTCGACGGCTTCGGCTCCGGAATTGCCCCAGTAAATTTGGTCGAGCGAGGCCGGAAGGGCCGCCAGCAGGGCTTCTGCGTAGGCCACCTGGGGCAGCTGGGCGTATTCCCCGTAGACCATCAGGTGCATGTGCTGGGCGGCCTGGTGCTGGACCGCCGCGACGATTTCGGGATGGCTGTGTCCGAGGTTGGCCACGCCGATGCCCGAAATGAGGTCCATGTGGGCCTTGCCCTGGGGATCGTAGAGGTAGACGCCCTCAGCCCGCACAAATTCTAGGGCCAAGGGGCTGAAGGTGGTGGGGGCGAGGTGGTGCAAAAAACCTTGGCGAACGTCCATTCCGCTAAGGTACGGGGGTGTTTGGGTTTTGCGGAATCCGGTTATATCCGAACACCCGGCGTGGGGTGGCACAAAAAAATCCGGGTATAACCGGATTTACTATTTTATTCCTCGAACTGGGGAGGGCGTCCGCCGGGGGGTCGTCCGCCTGGGGGGCGTGCGCCTTCGCGCGGAGGGCGGCCTTCTTTGAGGCGCTCCAGGACCTCTTGCTTGAACTTGCGCTCGGCGAGGTGGAGCTTCAGCACCTTCTTGGCGGGGAGCACCTTGAGGAACTCCTTTTGGTACTTCCGCCGGACCGCTTCGCGCTCGGCGGCCACCTTCTCCAGGTTGGCCAGCACTTCGCGGGCTTGGGCGTCGGTCAGGTTGTCGATGCCGCCCTCGGCCTTCATGGTTTTAAGGGACTCGCGAATGGGGTCGCGCTGCGCCTTCTTCATTTCGGCCTCCATGGCGTTGTAGACGGGCCAAAAGGCTTGGGCTTCGCTCGGAGTCAGGTCGAGTTCGCGCGTAATGAAGGCGATTTTGGCGGACTCCAGGCGTTCGCGGCCTTCGCGGGGCGCGCCCTGGGGGCCGGTTTGGGCCACGGCCGTCAGGCTGAGCAGGGCCAGGGCAAAAAGCAGGTTTTTCATGGTGTTAATCGGGGTTGAGTGGGACTAAAGGGTGGTGATTCCGTGGGTTTCGGCGAGTTCAAAGAGCTCGTCGTCGGTTAGGGTAACCTGGCCTTCGTCGAGGGCGGTCCAGGCGTCGTCGGCGCTCAGGGTTACGGGCGGAGTTGGGTTCGCGGAACCCTGTTCATCGGGGCGGAACATAAATACTCCGGCGGCAACGGCTGCTGCCGAGGCGGCGGTCCACAGGATGCGGCGCCAGCGCGGAAGGGTCACGGTGCGGGCCGGAGTCCACTGGGCCGACAAGGCCTTCGCGCTTGCGCGGGCCGCAAGGTCCGCTGCGAAGTCGGCGGGCACGTGGATTCCGTCGCGCGGTCCGGGGGTGGAGGGATTGGTTTTCATGGCGTTCATGCTTAGGATGCCTCAAAGGCGTCGAGGTTTAATTCCGCAAGTTGTTTTTTGATTTTGGCCACCGCGTGGTGGTAGTTGGCTTTGAGTCCGCCCTCGCTGGTGCCCAGCACGCTCGCGATGTCGGCATAGGGCAGCTCGTCAAAGTAGCGCAGCTGAAAGACCAGGCGCTGGCGTTCGGGCAGGCTGGCCACGGCCTGGTAGAGCGCCGTCAGGGCGGCGTCGGCCTCGAAGTAGGGGCTGTCGGGAATTCCGGCGTGCTGCGACGCGTCTAAAGTTTCGGTGGGGCGCGCCCTGCGCTTGGCGGTCAAGGCCTCGTTGAGCACCACCCGGTAGGCCCAGGTGGATCGGGCGGAGGTTCCGCGAAAGCTGTCCCAGGCGCCCCAGATTTTAACGCAGGCGTCCTGCACCACGTCTTGGGCCGCCGCGTGGTCGAGCACCACCCGGAGCGCCACCCGGTACCACAGCGCCGCGTGGCGCTGCACCAGTTCGGTAAATTCCGCGGAGTCCTTGGCCTGCATCGGTACTAAGATGCGCCAAACCGATGAGGGTTTAATGCAATCCTTAGCGGTTGCGCACGCGCAGCGTCGCCTCGACAATAGCGGCGGCGTTGAGGCCGTACTTGTCCATGAGCTGGGCGGGCGTGCCGGATTCGCCAAACGAATCGTTGACGGCCACCATTTCGATGGGGGCGGGGCGGTGCATCCCCAGGGTCTGGGCAACGAGGTCGCCAAGGCCTCCGTGGCGCTGGTGCTCCTCGGCGGTTACCACGCGGCCGGTCTTGTGGACCGACTTGAGCAGGGC
>JAJTFK010000017.1 GCA_021298655.1 Cryomorphaceae bacterium
CAACGATAGGGGCTCGGCCTTGCACGGGGGCGGGCGATTCACGGCGCCGTATCTTTGCGGCCTTCAAGGATTTTACTATGTCTGACCGCCGCGTTCGCGTTCGTTTTGCCCCCAGCCCCACCGGCCCGCTCCACATGGGCGGAGTCCGTACGGCCCTCTACAACTTCCTGTTTGCCAAAAAGTTGGGCGGTGATTTCCTGCTCCGCATCGAAGACACGGACCAAACCCGCTTCGTTCCGGGCGCCGAGCAGTACATCGTCGACGCCCTGGCGTGGTGCGGAATTTCGCCCGACGAAGGCATTGGCGTGAACGGCCAGATTGCCGACCACGGTCCCCACGCGCCCTACCGCCAATCCGACCGCAAGCCCATGTACCGCGCCTTTGCGGACCAGCTCTTGGCTGCCGGACACGCCTACTACGCGTTTGATACCCCCGAAGAGCTCGAGGCGATTCGCGAGCTGGCTAAGGCTGCCGGAAACCCCAACTGGCAGTACAACAGCATTACGCGCACGTCGATGAAGAACAGCTTGACGCTGCCCGAAGAGGAGGTTGCGCGCCGACTTGAGTCGGGCGAGGCCTACGTGGTCCGCGTGAAAATGCCTCGAAACGAAGAGGTTAAGTTTGAGGACCGCATTCGTGGATGGGTCAGCGTCAACACCCTCAACCTCGACGACAAGGTGCTGCTCAAGGGCGACGGGATGCCGACCTACCACCTGGCGAACGTGGTCGACGACCACCTGATGGACATCACCCACGTGATTCGCGGCGAGGAATGGCTGCCGTCGGCGCCCCTCCACGTGCTGCTCTACCGATTTTTTGGGTGGGAGCAGCCGGAATTTGCGCACCTTCCCTTGCTGCTGCGCCCCGACGGAAACGGCAAGCTTTCCAAGCGCGACGGGGACCGCCTTGGCTTCCCGGTGTTCCCGTTGAACTGGGCCAACGCCGAGACGGGCGAAACCGCGAGCGGATACCGCGAGCGCGGATTCTACCCCGAAGGCTTTGTCAACATGTTGGCTTTTTTGGGCTGGAACCCCGGCACCAACCAAGAAATTTTCACCCTCGACGAGCTTGTCGAGGCCTTCTCGATCGACAAGGTCCACAAGGCCGGAGCCCGCTTTGATTTTGAAAAAGCCAAGTGGTTCAATCAGCAGCACCTGCGCCAGCGTTCGGCCGAAATCCTGTCCGACGAGTACCGGGCGGGCGTTGCCGAGGCCTACGGAGCTTCGGTCGACTCGGCCTTTGCCGCCAAGGCGTTGGCCCTGTTCATGGACCGCGCCGAGTTTATGGGCGACATCGTGGGGGCCGCCCCCTACTTGTTTGCCAAGCCCGCGGAATACGACGCCGTGATGGTGGACAAAAAGTGGACTCCGGACTCGGCGGGGCACCTGCGCAGCCTGGCGCCGCGTTGGGCCGCAACGAACTACACGGAGTCCGCCCTTGAAGCAGCCTTTAAGGACTTTTTGGCCGAAACCGGACTGGGCTTTGGCGCCGCCGGCCCCGTAGTGCGCCTCGCCATCGCCGGCACCACCCAGGGGCCGAGCATTTTCGGCGTCATGGAGCTCTTGGGCCGCGCGGAGTGCGAAGCCCGCATTGAATTAGCCATCGCCACCTTAGGCTGATTTTCGCTTGCCGTCATGAAGCGCCGCACCCGAATTGACCTCGTAAATCAGCGCGAGTACGCCTTTCACGGCTGCTTGCCCGAAGAGGCCTTGATCGGCAGCGACTACCTGATCAACGTTCGGGCCTGGGCCGACGTGGCCGATTCCGCGTCGACGGATGCCTTGGGTGACACCGTAGACTACGTGGCCCTTCGGCGCATTGTCGGCGAAGAAATGGCCGTTCGCGCCAACCTTCTCGAAACCGTGCTCGAACGAATGGCGCGGCGTGTTTTTGCGGAACACCCTAGTGTTGAGCGCGTTAAGATTTCACTGGCCAAGCTCAACCCGCCCCTTGACGGCGACGTTCAGGCCGTCCGCGTGGTCTGGGACGTGCGCCGCTAGTCCATATTCGGCCTCAACGCCCGCGGTTCACTAGATTTCCCTACTTTTGCACTCCTCCATGGTCTCGTGGCCGAGAGGTTAGGCAAGGCTCTGCAAAAGCTTGTACAGCGGTTCGAATCCGCTCGAGACCTCCAAAAAACGACCGGCAGTCAGTGACTGCCGGTTTTTTTGTGCCCAGTCGGCTTGGGTGCTGTTCATCCCCGGGGGTCCTCGGGGGTGGGCCGGGTAATTAGCGGGGCTTCCCTATATTCGTTATACCAACCAATGAACCAAATCACCTATGATCCTCGTCCTTTCTCCCCAGGAAGGCCTGCGCAAGCGTTTCGAAGAAACACTTAAGGCCCAGCACATTGACGTAGCGGCCGCGCCGACCGTGGCCTCGTGGTCCGAGCAAAACAGCCTGAAACTTCCCCATATTGCCCTGGTCGACATTTCGCATACGGCCGATGCCGGAGCGTCCTTAATGGACGAGTTAAGCGAAATAGAAGACCTCAACATGCTTTGGGTGCTCATGGTTTCGGTGCCCTGCAGCATCAACCACCGAATTCAAAGTTTGCGCAACGGGGCCCTTGATTGCCTTTGTGCGGACGTGGACCCCGAAGAGTTGGTGCTCAAGCTGCAGCGTTTTTTAACGCTTTGTCCGCGCAGCAAGTACGCGCCGCCCGCCGAGATGACGGAACGCGAACGCGTGGTTGCCATGATTCAGAAAAGCCTCAAGCAGAATATTAATGTTGAAAGCCTGGCCCGTGCCCTTCACATGAGCCGCAGCTCGCTTCAGCGCGCGTGCATACGCCACTTTAAAATTGGGCCCAAGGAGCTCATAACCCAGCACAAAATTCAGCAGGCCATGCGCCTTATTGAGTTGGGATCCAACAACGTAGCTTCACTTGCCTTCACGGTCGGCTACACCAACGTAAACAACTTTATTTCAGCCTTTAAGCGCCAAACCAACCAAACTCCGAAGGAGTACATGAAGGCCCGGCACCATTTTGAGGAACAGGTTTAGTCTTGCCTTGGGGGGCTACCTTTGTGGCGTCAGTTTTTTCAACCATGAGCACAACCCCCTCCTTTCTTCACGATCTTGGAATTCAGCACGACAACGCGGGCACCTGGATCGGCGGTCAATCCATTGACAGCGCAGCATACCTAACCAGCTTCTCGCCGGTAGACGGCAACGTAATTGGCCGTGTTTCGGTAACCACCGTAGAACAGTACCATAAGGCCATTGATTCCGCCCACGCCGCCTACCTGGATTGGCGAACGGTTCCCGCCCCCAAACGCGGTGAGGTGGTGCGCCAATACGGAAACCTTTTGCGCCAACACAAAGAAGCCCTGGGGGCTCTGGTAAGCTACGAAATGGGCAAGTCCCTGGCTGAGGGGCAGGGTGAGGTCCAGGAAATGATCGACATCTGCGACTACGCCGTTGGTCTTTCTCGCCAACTCGCAGGCCTCACCATGAAGTCCGAGCGGCCGGACCACCTTATGATGGAGCAGTGGCATCCCGTAGGCGTAGTTGGAGTTATTTCAGCCTTTAATTTTCCGGTTGCCGTTTGGGCATGGAACGCGTGTATTGCTTGGGTTTGCGGAAACTCCGTGGTGTGGAAGGCTTCCGAAAAAGTGCCTTTGTGCGCCGTAGCTTGCCAAATTTTATGGAACCGCGTAGCGTCCGAAAACCAGGTTCCCGCGGGATTATCGTGCATTGTAACGGGCGGCGTCGACCTTGGGGTCCTGCTGTCTGAAGACACGCGAATTCCGGTAGTTTCTGCTACCGGTTCCACCCGAATGGGCCGCGAAGTTGGTCAAAAGGTGGCCGCCCGCTTTGGACGCAGCATTTTGGAACTGGGCGGAAACAACGCCATCATCGTAACGCCTTCCGCAGACCTTAAAATGACCGTTACGGCAGCGGTATTTGGTGCGGTGGGAACAGCTGGACAACGCTGCACCTCTACCCGTCGCTTGATTATCCACGAGAGCATCTTTGATAAAGTGCTGGACGCCATCAAAAACGCCTACGGTCAACTAAAAATTGGCTCACCCTTGCGCGCGGAGAACCATGTGGGTCCGCTCATTGATCAAGATGCTGTGGCGATGTATGTCGCGGCACTCGATCGTGTTGAGGCCGCAGGAGGAAGCTTTCACCTTCGCGGCGGCGTACTGGAAGGACCGGAATACGCCAGCGGGTGCTACGTAAAACCTTCCATTGCGGAAGTTGAAAATGACTGGTCCATTGTGCAGCACGAAACCTTTGCCCCGCTGCTCTACGTGATGAAGTACCGCGAGTTATCCGAAGCCATTAACCTGCAAAATGCCGTTCCACAAGGACTTAGTTCCGCAATTATGACCGGTTCGATGCAGGAGGCCCACCGATTCCTCAGTGCAGAAGGTTCCGACTGCGGTATTGCCAACGTAAACATTGGCACCAGTGGAGCCGAAATTGGGGGTGCTTTTGGTGGGGAAAAAGAAACGGGAGGTGGACGCGAAAGCGGTTCGGATTCCTGGAAGGCCTACATGCGCCGGCAAACCAATACCCTGAACTACGGCAGCGCCCTTCCGTTGGCGCAAGGCATCGTTTTCAACATTTAATCAATATCAAATTCCTTTTATAGTTTATATAGTATTGTCTGGTTAATAAGTAGAATAAGTTTTCGCAGATGAATTTGGATACTGGAGTTATACACGGTAGTTAACATGTTATCAACGAACTTTTATTAATTAACTTATTAAAAATCAATATATTATATTTAAACGCGCGCAAGCGAAGAAGGTAATTAACGAACGCACTGTACATAACTTATCTGAGGGTTGTTGGGGAAAACAAGGGGAAGTAATGAGCCCCGGGAGTTAATAATCGGAAGACCCAATGCAGTTACTACGAGTTATGAAGACCTTTGCAGCACTTATTAACGCTTTATGAACATGACTTTATCTCTTGGCTCCGATCATGCTGGTTTCCCCTTAAAGGAAGCCATTAAGGCCCATTTAACGGATTTAGGCTACACGGTGCTGGACCGCGGAGCGTTTTCTCTGGATTCGGTAGATTATCCCGATCACGGGCACGCGGTAGCCAACGATGTGGAGCAGGGAAGCAGTTCCTTGGGTATTGTGGTTTGCGGAAGCGGAAACGGCATCAATATGGCGGTTAACAAGCACGAAGGCATTCGCGGAGCTCTTTGTTGGTTGCCGGAATTAGCGGCACTTGCGCGCCAACACAACGACGCCAACGTCCTGGCACTGCCGGGTCGATTTATTAGTGAGTCCGTGGGTCTGGCTTGCGTTGATGCCTTTTTGGGTGCGCAGTTTGAAGGAGGACGGCACGCCACACGAGTAGCTAAGATTAACGGTGGGGATCGTTTTTGACATACCACGGGTATCCGGATTTAATCGGAAGATCACGGCTGCGTGGTTGAACCAGGTTGCGTTAACCGAAGGTGCGCGCCTAGACCGATTGAATTACAAGTCATTCAAGCGCGCAGAGATGATTGACCTCAATAATCGGTTTCTGCAGCACGATTACGACACGGATATTATTTCGTTTCC
The DNA here is from genome assembly GCA_021298655.1 of Cryomorphaceae bacterium. Classification (GTDB taxonomy): domain Bacteria; phylum Bacteroidota; class Bacteroidia; order Flavobacteriales; family Schleiferiaceae; genus TMED14. Next base: position 5,538 of record JAJTFK010000017.1, read on the forward strand.
CGAAGCGGAAGCGCCGCATCCGATATCAGCAGACTTTGCGCTTGGATGGGATCAAATCAGGGAGCAAGCGACCGAAGTAAATGAAGCCTATTTACGGGAACTTCATCGCGTCATGGTTCATGGACTCTTGCACTGTTTGGGTTTTGACGACAAGTCCGACGAAGACCGCGCCGTTATGCGCGCTAAGGAAGACGAATATTTAAGTTTACACCCCGAGTGTTCCACGTGGAACAAGGCGTAGCACAATGAAGTACGATGTAGTTGTTGTAGGTGCTGGCCACGCCGGAAACGAAGCCGCCGCCGCCGCTGCCAAACTTGGTGCGAAGGTTTTGTTGGTTACCATGAACATGCAGACCATTGGCCAAATGAGCTGCAATCCCGCCATGGGAGGTGTAGCAAAGGGACAGATCGTTCGGGAGATCGATGCTTTAGGCGGATGGAGTGGAATCATATCCGACAAAACAGCCATCCAGTTTCGGATGCTCAACCGAAGCAAGGGTGCGGCAATGTGGAGCCCCAGGACGCAGAATGATCGTTGGAGGTTTGCCGAGGAGTGGCGCTTGACTTTAGAATCCCTGGAAAACCTCGATTTTATTCAAAGCACGGTCGATGAAGTACTCTTAGATGGATCTCGCGTTCGTGGCGTGGTATTGCAAAGCGGGGAGGAAATACATTGCCACAAGGTCGTTTTGACGAGCGGAACCTTTCTGAACGGAATCATGCACATTGGCACTCGGCAAATGAATGGGGGCCGCAGCGCCGAAGGAAGCGCCCGCGGCATAACCTCCTGCCTTCAGTCCTTTGGTTTTGAGTCCGGGCGGATGAAGACGGGAACCCCGCCGCGCATTGATGGCCGCAGCCTGGATTATTCCAAATTTGAAATTCAAGAAGGCGACGAGAACCCCGGAACATTCAGCTATTGGGCGTCCAAGCCCCTAACGAAGCAACGCCATTGCTGGATTGCCCACACGTCCGAACAGGTACACGACGTTTTGCGCAGCGGTTTTGATCGCAGCCCACTGTTCAATGGGGCCATTCAGAGTTCCGGTCCACGGTATTGCCCCAGCATTGAAGACAAGATTAATCGGTTCGCCGACAAGACCAGCCACCAACTCTTCATTGAACCCGAAGGCTGGAACACGGTCGAAATGTACATCAATGGATTTTCGACGAGCCTTCCAGAAGAAGTTCAAATACAGGCGCTTAGACAAGTTTCCGGCTTTGAACAAGTTCGCTTTTTTCGTCCTGGCTACGCCGTGGAATACGACTACTTTCCGCCCACCCAACTGAAGCACAGCCTCGAAACGAAACCGGTTGACGGCCTGTACTTTGCCGGCCAAATTAACGGGACCACGGGGTATGAGGAGGCGGCCTGCCAGGGTTTAATGGCGGGGATTAATGCGGCCCTGTCTTTAAATGGGCGCGACGCATTTATTCTGGACCGCAGCGAAGCCTATATAGGTGTACTAATCGACGACCTCATCACAAAAGGCACGGAAGAGCCGTACCGAATGTTTACGAGCCGAGCGGAGTTTCGATTAAGCCTTCGTCAAGACAACGCCGACCGCCGGCTAACGCCCTTGGGCAGAGCGCTCGGCCTGGTGGATGATGTGCAATGGGCGTCTTTTGAGCAAAAAGAGCGGGATAGGTTCCACGTGGAACAATGGATTGATGCGCAAACTACCGACCCCGAGGCTTGGAATGATTACCTCGAATCACAGGGTACCGCGCCCATTCGGCAAAAAGGCAGTCTTCGCGCACTGATCTCCAGGCCCCAGTTGACCTTGGCCGGACTTCGGGCGCATGCTGCACAGGTTGAAGAGCCCCTGGTGGACGCGCTTGTTTGGGATCAGGTGGAAATAGACGAAAAGTATCGGGGCTACCTAGAAAAGGAGCAGGAGCAGGTCGCAAAACTTAAGCGGCTTGAGTCGGTTCGCATTCCGGTGGATTTTGATTTTGAGAAAATAACCGCCCTAAGTATCGAATCGCGTCAAAAACTTAAGAAATTGAAACCCGAAACCGTTGGTCACGCAAGTCGTGTGTCCGGCGTTTCTCCAGCCGACATACAAATTCTACTCGTCCACCTTGGGCGGTAGTTCCACGTGGAACACTATGGAAATACACCATTGCCCCTGCTGTGCGGGCACCAAACGTAAGGCCTCGCTCAATGTGGTAGATCACATGGTGAGCAAGGAGGTTTTTACTGTCTCACTATGCAGTAGTTGCGGTTGCGGGATTACCAGTCCGCGACCGGATGAAATAGGCCCTTATTACGAAAGCACGGCCTACACGTCGCACCAGGATGAAAATGGCGGCCTGTTTGGCGCCCTGTATGGTTGGGCCCGCGCCGTTGCGGCGCGTCAGAAGGTGCGTCTTATAAAACAGTCAGTGAAGAAGTCTGCTGGTGCCCTTCTGGACTATGGCTGTGGCGTGGGCGTATTTACCGCGAGGGCGGAGCGCTCGGGCTGGAAGGTTGCGGGTGTTGAGCTGTCGGATGCGGCGCGCGCCAAGGCCAATGAAAAGCTGAAGCAAGGACGCGTGGTGAAAACCCGTGGTGATTTGGATGAGGCGGAACGGTTCGATGCGGTCACCCTCTTCCATGTCCTCGAGCACCTAGACGACCCAGCTGAAACCTTTCGGTGGATCCGCAGCCGAATGAATACCGGGGGGGCGTTGATTGTGGCCGTTCCGAATTACGAATCTCCAGATGCGCGGCACTACGGGGCGTATTGGGCGGCTTGGGATGTGCCCATTCACTACTGGCATTTTACGAAGGAGGCCGTTTCGGAGCTCGCCAAATCGACGGGCTGGTTCGTGGCCGAAGTGCGCCCCATGCGCCTGGATGCCTTTTATGTTTCGTTGCTCAGTGAGTCCTACAAAACCGGCGTAAAAAACTGGTTTCCAGCAATTTATCAGGGAATTCGCAGCAATATTTTGGGCGGACGTAAAAACGCGTCCAGCCTTATTTACGTCCTGCGAAAAGCTTCATAACCGCGATTCCAAGGTCGCTTAGAACGATGCGGCTGTTGATGTTTCGCTGGATGTCCGTTAGGGCGCCCAGAAAAAGTTGCTGAAGTTCGTAATGCAGCGACTCGTTGAGCAGCCGAGCTAGCCCATCCGGTTGAAACGGCACGTCGGGAAACCACGCGAACAAGGACGTTTTAAGGGCGGAATGACGCATCCGCAGCAGTTGCGACATGAGGAGCGAACTAACCTGAAGCCACTGCTTTTGCTGTTCGCGCGGCTCCTTAGCTAAGGACTCGGCGAATTGCAGCAGGGCCACGAGGTCTTTCTTGTATACCAAGCGCATAAACTCGACAAACCGCTGAAGGGGTTCCTTAAGCGATTCGCGGTTTCGGTACAGCATGACGGCTTGCCCCGGTTGTCCGCCCGAAAGTTCCGTGAGTACCACGGCCTGCTCCGGCGACATACCCAGTTCGCACAGGGCCGCAACCAGTAAAGGGCTTGGTACCGGTTTAACCGGGTGAACCTGGCATCGCGACCGAATGGTTTGCAGTACGTCGCCCTCGTTGTGGCAGACGAGCAGAAGCAGCGTGCGATCTAAGGGCTCTTCGATCACCTTAAGGAGCTTGTTCGCGGCCGCGTCGTTCAGTCGCTCCGGCATCCAAAGGACTACCACTTTAAAGCCGCCGCCGTGTGCCTTGAGGGCGAGCAGTCGCTGAATCCGCGCGGATTCTTTGACCGAGATTTGAACAACTTTTTGCTTGCCGCCAAGGTGTTCAATCCACTCCGAACTCAATGGGTGGGGGTTGGATTGCAGGAAGCTGCGAAAATCCGCCAGAAAGGGAGCGCAGGTGTCTTCGTCGTCTCCTCGGCCCTCACCGCCCACCACGGGAACGATCCAGTGCACATCGGGGTGTGCGTGCCCCGCAAGCTGAATGCAGGAAGGGCAGCTTCCGCAGGCTCCGCGAATTGAAGGCGCGGCACACAGCAATCGAGCCACGTATTCCTGGACCAAGGGCCAGGCCATACCCCCGTCTTCGCAGACCAGCATTTGGGCATGGGCCACGCGCGCTCGGTCGACCGCCTGATCGAGCCAAAGGCCCCATTCGGGGAGCTTTTCAAGGGGAATTTGCAGCGCGGGAACCAAAGCGAAGCGAAGGTAGCGTCCTACCTTTGCACTACGGCAACTAAGCGCCCCCGAGTTTATGAAAACAATTGAACAGCTTGACGTTCGAGGTAAGCGGATTTTGGTCCGAGTGGACTACAACGTACCCCTTCGCGAAGACGGAGAAGTGGCGAACAATCAGCGAATTGTGGCTACAATTCCCACCCTGAAGTCCATTCTGGATCGGGGGGGACGCGCCGTATTGGTTTCGCACCTGGGCCGACCCAAGGCAGCCTACGAAGCCGCGTATTCGCTGCGCCCTGTCGCGGTGGAGCTAGCGCGCATTCTCGGTCGCGAAGTCCAGTTTTCGGAATACACGGTGGGCCCCGAGGCCGTAGCAGCCACCAAAGCCCTTCAAGACGGCGAGGTGCTTCTGATGGAGAACGTTCGGTTTTTCCCTGGTGAGGAGTCGGGCGACGCCCAGTTTGCTCGGCAGCTCGCCGAGTTGGGCGATGCCTACGTCAACGATGCCTTCGGGACCGCGCACCGCGCGCACGCATCGACTGCCGTGGTTGCGGCCCAGTTTGCCGGTCGCGCAGCTTTTGGTCACGTGATGGCCCGTGAAATTGCGAACGTAGACCGTGTTTTGCAGTCCAAGGAGAAGCCGTCGGTGGCGGTGGTGGGCGGATCCAAGGTTTCCAGTAAAATCGTCATTCTGGAGCGCCTGCTGGACCGCGTCGATGCGCTCCTCATCGGCGGCGGCATGGCCTTTACCTTTTTGAAGGCCCAGGGAGCCCATGTGGGCAACAGCCTCGTTGAAGACGAGCATCTGGGTACCGCCAAGCACATCCTCGAGGCCGCGAAGGCCAAGGGGGTGGACATTTACCTGCCGGTTGACGTGGTGGCCGCGGACCGCTTTGCGGGAGATGCCGCGACGCAAATCGTGTCCAGCACGCGCATTCCCGATGGATGGATGGGTCTTGATGTGGGCCCCGAGACCGTTGCGGCCTATGCGAAGGTGGTTGGGAACGCCAAAACCCTCCTGTGGAACGGCCCACTTGGTGTGTTTGAATTGGAAGCCTTTGCCCACGGAACGCGGGCCCTGGGCGAAGCCATTGCTTCGGCGACCGCGTCGGGTTCGCTCTTTTCGTTGGTGGGCGGCGGCGACAGCGTGGCCGCGGTGGAGCAGTTTGGCCTAGCCGACCGCGTCAGCTACGTGAGCACGGGCGGCGGAGCGATGCTGGAGTACCTAGAAGGCCGCGTCCTCCCCGGAATCCAGGCCGTCTACGACGCGGAATAGGTTGGGCGTAAGCCATTCGCCCAAGGCGAGGGCCTTGCTGTAGTAGGTAGATTGGCTGCGGTATTCCGCACCCGGTCCCACGCTCGGAAACGCATCCCCAAACCAACGCAGGGGCAGGGCGACCAGCGAAGCAATAAAAATGCCTTTGGCAAGTCCGCTCAGCGCGCCCAACAGTCGGTTTAGCCAACCCAACAAAATGAGTTTGGAAAGCCGGGTGGCGATTTTACCCAAAAACACCACACCGAGGTAAATGAGGAACAGGCTCACGTAGTAGGCCAGTCCGCGGCGCAGCTCGGCGTTGTCGATAAAGGCCACCAGGAAGGGCTCCAGGCGCTCCGAAAGCGGTCCCGCAAACAGGTAGCCCAAGAGCAGCCCAAGGAGCCCCGATAAGTCATTGATGAATCCGCGCCAAATGCCTCGGGCCGTGAGCCCAACAACTAAGGCCAGAAAAAGCAGGTCAAGGCCCGTCATGGATTAGCAGCCGCTGACGCCTTCGACGTACGGCTGAACGACGATCTGCACTTTGGCGGTGCTGTCGGCCACGAGTTTCAGGTATCCGCAACCAAAAACGACCGGCGGATTTCCGCCCTTTTGGGCCGTAACCTGAAGCACCGCGGGAAGGCCATACTGAAACACGTCGTTACCTTCGGCATCCCGCACTATGCCATCTACACCAGAGCGTCCTTCGAAGTCCGGTATTGCATTGACAACGGGCGCCGTAGCGCGGACCGAGGCATTTTGAAGCGGAATCAAGTCACCGTCTTCGTTCACGGCGACCACTTCAATTTGAAATCGGTAAACGGGGGCCTCTTTCGGTCCGCAGGACGTGAATCCAGCAAGGAGTGTAGCGGCCGCGAGGGCGGTAAAACGAAACGTGTTCACAAGCAACCGGTGTTGGGATCGCCGTAGGGGCGAAGGATTACGTACGCCACCGCGGTATCGCCAGGCACTACGTGCACGAACGAGCAGCCGCGGTACGCACCTTTGGTGGATTCAATGTCGAGGTAGGCCTCGCGCTCGTACTTCCACGGCGTATCGGTCCAGCCGCTTACGTCGGATTTTTTGTAGTAGTAGCCCGAGGTGTTGGGGTTGCTGAACAGGGTTCCGGTGCCGGGAACCGACAGGTGGATCCACGCGTTTTGAATGGCGACACTGTCTTGGTTGATAACCCGTACCGCAATGTAGCCGGGGCCCGTACGGGGTTTTTCGCACGAAGCGACCAGGCCGGCTAGGCCCAGGATGAGGGCGGCGGCAGAAAGGATCCGGTAGTTCACTCGCTTTAGCATAGTTTTGCGCGACAAAGCAAGCAAATATAGCAGTTTCCCCGACGATGCAGGCGAAAATCCAGGAATACCTCCACGAGGTTGCGTCAGCGACCCTTTTGAACGCTGAAGCGGCAGAGGCCCTTCGCCTGCGCTTTCTCGGCCGAAAGGGCGTAATGAATGAATTGTTTGCCGCGTTTAAAACGCTTGCACCCGAAGAGCGAAAGGAAGTCGGGCAGCGCCTAAACGAGCTGAAAACCGCCGTTGAAGCCAAGGTTGCGGAATTTTCGGAGTCCAAACCCAAAGTGCGCATTGCGGGCGAAGACGTAACGCGGCCGGGATGGGGCGTGCTCCCCGGAAGCCACCACCCCGTCAGTCAGGTGCGCAACGAATTGGTGGACATCTTTCGCCGCATGGGTTTTGCGGTAGCCGAAGGCCCCGAAATGGAGGACGATTGGCACAACTTTACGGCGCTGAATTTTCCGCCCGAGCACCCGGCCCGCGACATGCAGGACACGTTTTTCTTGGCGCGAAACCCGGATTGGGCCCTGAGAACCCACACATCCAACGTTCAGGTTCGCACAATGGAAACGCGCAAGCCGCCGATTCGCATCATTGCCCCCGGGCGGGTTTTTCGAAACGAGGCGATTTCGTCGCGCAGCCACTGCATGTTTCACCAGGTAGAGGGCCTGTACATCGACCGCAACGTCTCGTTTGCGGACATGAAGCAGACCCTGTTGGAATTCGCCCAGGCTTTTTTCGGCGAACACACGGCCATTCGGCTAAGGCCCAGCTACTTTCCGTTTACCGAACCAAGTGCCGAAATGGACATTTGGTGGGGACTGGAGACCGAAACGGACTACCGAATGACCAAGGGCACGGGCTGGCTCGAAATTCTGGGCTGCGGAATGGTTGACCCCGCGGTCCTGGAGTCCTGCGGAATTGATCCCGCCGAATACAGCGGGTTTGCGTTCGGCTTGGGCGTGGAGCGCATCGCCATGCAGCGCTTTTCGGTGCCCGACATCCGGGCGCTGTTTGAGAACGACCTGCGCATGCTGCGCGCGCTGTAGCACCAGTTTTTTGCGGCCTAAAGGCCCAAAGCGAAGTCGTTTACCCGACGTCCTTGACCCGAATCGTGTTGGTGGTTCCCTTTGCCTCGATGGGCATTGAGGCCAGCTGAATAATGCGGTCGCCGGCCTGAACCAAACCATCCGCCTTCAGTTGATTGGTGATGTCCACAAAGGTGGCGTCGGTCGACTCCATGCTGTCGTAGTAAAATCCGCGAACCCCCCAATGCAGCGAAAGTTTGTTCAGAATCTTGTAGTTGGCGGTGAAGGCGTAAATGTGGCTTTGCGGGCGGAAGCTGGAAATCAGCTGCGCGGAGTGCCCCGAAAACGTCAGGGTGCAGATGGCGCTGGCTTCCACGCTGTTGGCCATTTTGGCGGCGTAGTAGCACACGGTGTCTGAAATGAAGCGCTCGGCGACGTGTTCCAGCGGCTTGTGTTCCTTTCCGCGGAAGCTGCAGCCGCGCTCGGCGGTTTCCGCAATGCGGGCCATAGTCTGAACGACCTGAACCGGGTAAATCCCCACCGAAGTTTCGCCGCTCAGCATCACGGCGTCGGCACCGTCCATGACGGCGTTGGCCACGTCGTTTACCTCGGCCCGGGTGGGCGTCAGGCTGTCGATCATGGTCTCCATCATTTGGGTGGCGACAATTACGGGCTTGGCGAGCTCGATGCACTTGCGCACGATCATTTTTTGGATGAGCGGAACGGATTCCATGGGCACCTCTACCCCCAGGTCGCCGCGCGCAACCATGGCGCCGTCGGTGGCTTCGAGAATGGCGTCGATGTCGGCCACGGCCTCGGGCTTTTCGATTTTGGCGATGATTCCCGCGTGGTGCTTGCGGTCATTTAAAATGGCGCGGAGCTCGTGGATGTCCTGCGCGTTGCGCACAAAGCTGAGGCCGATCCAGTCCACGTTCTCTTCAAGGGCCACATCGAGGTCGGCGAGGTCCTTCTCGGTCAAACAGGGCAGCGAAACACGGGTATTGGGCAGGTTGACGCCCTTTTTTGATTTAAGCGGACCTCCCTGAATCGTTTCGGCGACCACCTCGTCGATGCCGTTGGTAGAAAGTACCTTGAGCACGAGCTTTCCGTCGTCGAGCAGCACGTTTTCGCCCACCCGCACATCGCGCGGAAACTGCGCGTAGGTCATAAACACCCGCTCTTTGGTGCCGTCGCATTTCACCGTGGTAAACGTGAGCCGATCTCCCGGCGCGAGCACGGCGCCCTCTTCGACTACGCCCACGCGGAGCTTCGGCCCCTGCAGGTCGGCCAAGACCGCGGCATGGTGCCCCGTTTCTTTGAGGATGGCGCGGATGCGGCGAATGGTGGCGCGGTGGTCGTCGGCGGCACCGTGCGAGAAATTCACGCGGAACACGTTCACGCCCGCATCCAAAAGTTGTTTTAAAACGTCTTCAGAAGAGGAGGCAGGGCCTAGGGTCGCAACGATTTTAGTCCGTTTCACAGATCGGAGTCCTTTATTGGTTCAAACACAAATTGGGCGTGCTCGTTCGGCGTCAGGCTTGTACGGGGGTTGCAGCCAAGCAATCCAGGAACGTCGTTGAGTTGGCGTTGCAAACCTACGATTTCTTGACTACTTAGCGGGGGATCAACTACTAAAAACGCGTTAATTCCGCGCGGTCGTCGAATGAAGTACGCGGCAGAGGGATCGGGATCCAGTTGCCCAAACAGGCCTTCGGCAGGGCCTTGGGCGGACGGCGTTCCGATTAGTTGGTGCGGGGCATTCCAGAGCAGCGCGTACTCACGCGGTCCGTCTTCAAAGCGGAACAGGGCGTGGTGGTAGGTTCCCTCGGGTCGCTCGCGCACCCAATCCGCGCTGCGCCCCAAGCCCCAGCCCAAACGGTCGTTTAGGCGGAATACCAAGGGTACCGGATCCAAGTTGGTGCTCAGCGCCCAAACCTCCGGCAGGTCGTCTTCACCGACGTCGAGAACGAGGCGCCGTGCCAATTTTCAGGGATTTGCACGCCGCGCGGGCAGCCGCTTCTTCGGCGTTTTTCTTGGATTGTCCGCTGCCGGTAGCAACTTCGACGTCGTCGAGTACAAAGGCAACCGTGAAGCGGTTTTTGTCGTTGCCCTGCTCGTCAATCACGTCAAATTGAAAGCGCTGTTTTTTCTTTTGAACCTGCTCGATGAGCAGGCTTTTGTAGCTGATGACCTCCGTCTCGACTTGGTTGAAATTGACGTAGGGATCCAGCATTCGCCGGTGGACGAGGTAGCGGGCGGCGCCCCATCCGCGGTCAATGTAGACGGCCCCCACAAGGGCTTCAAGCGTGTTGCCGGGCACCGACGAAGCTTGACCGTTTCGCATCCGGCCCTGCTCCATCCACTGGGGAATGCCCATTTTTTCGGCAATGCGGTTTAGGGCCTTTCGGCTGACCACCTTGGAACGCATGGAGGTGAGGTAGCCCTCGTCTCCGTTGGGGTATTTTTCGTAGAGGTATTCTGCCATGAGCACCCCGAGCACGGCGTCGCCAAGGTATTCCAGGCGCTCGTAGCGCATGTTGGCGCTTCGTTGGTTGGGGTCGGCCTTCACCTTTCGGCGAAAGGCGGCTAAGTAAATGTTGGGATCGTTTGGGCGGAGTCCGGTCATGCGGGTCACCGCGGCGAGTACCGCTCGGTGCTCAGAAGGTACCGTGCGGAACAGGCGAAGTATAGCCCGAAGCATTAAATCTTTTTGAAGATCACCGAGGCATTGTGGCCCCCAAATCCAAACGTGTTGGACAGGGCGGCACGCACGGTGCGCTTTTGGGGCACCCCAAAGGTGAAGTTCAGCTTGGTGTCCAACTCCGGATCGTCCGTGAAGTGGTTGATGGTGGGCGGAACCATGTCGTGGTACACCGACAGCACAGCAACCGCGGCTTCAGCGGCTCCGGCGGCCCCCAAAAGGTGCCCCGTCATGGACTTCGTTGAGCTGATGTTCAAGCGGTAGGCGTGTTCGCCAAAAACCTCTTTGATGGCTTTGGATTCCGCTACATCGCCCAACGGCGTCGACGTGCCGTGAACGTTTACGTAGTCAATGTCTTCGGGCGTAAGGCCCGCGTCCTCGAGGGCGTTGCGCATCACGTTGCGCGCCCCAAGCCCATCCGGGTGGGGTGCGGTTAGGTGGTAGGCGTCCGCAGAAAGACCGCCTCCTACGAGTTCGGCGTAGATTTTGGCTCCGCGGGCTTTGGCGTGCTCGTACTCTTCGAGCACGAGTGCCGCCGCGCCTTCACCCAAGACAAAGCCGTCGCGGTCTTTGTCAAAGGGGCGCGAGGCCGTGAGGTAGTCGTCGTTGCGCGTGGAGAGGGCGTGCATGGAGTTAAAGCCACCGATGCCCCCTGGGGACACGGCCGCTTCGGATCCGCCGGTGATGATGACGTCGGCTTTGCCCAAACGAAGGAGCATGAGCGCGTCAATGACCGCGTTGGTCGATGAGGCACAGGCCGAAACGGTGGTGTAGTTCGGTCCGCGGTACCCGTACTTCATGGAAATGTACCCGCCGCAGATGTCGGCGATCATTTTGGGAATGAAGAAGGGGTTGAATCGGGGAATTTCTCCGCCCTTAAAAAAGTTGCCGAATTCTTCGGTGAAGGTGTCGAGTCCGCCAATACCCGAACCCCAAATAACGCCGATGCGGTCTTTGTTGGGGTTCGAAGCTTCGAGGTTGGAATCTGCAACGGCTTCTTCGGCGGCGATGAGGCCGAGGTGCGTGCAGCGGTCCATGCGGCGGGCCTCCTTGCGCTCAATGAAGTCTTCGACGTTGAGGCCTTTCACCTCACAGGCAAACTGCGTTTTGTAGTTTGACGCGTCAAAGCGGGTGATCGGACCCGCCCCGCTGCGGCCCTCGAGGAGGGCCGCCCAAAATGCGGGTGCGGTGTTTCCGATCGGGGTCAGGGCACCAATGCCCGTGACTACGACACGTTTTAGTTCCATGGGGATGGATTAGGCCTTGGCGGCAACGATGTAGTCAATGGCTTGACCAACCGTACCGATGCTCTCAGCTTGATCGTCTGGAATGTTGATGTCGAATTCTTTTTCGAACTCCATGATGAGCTCCACCGTGTCGAGGGAGTCGGCGCCCAAGTCGCCCGTGAAGGAGGCTTCGGCGGTTACTTCAGACTCGGGTACTCCCAATTTGTCTACGATGATGCTTTTTACGCGTGCGGCGATATCGGACATAACCTATGGTTTTGAGTTATTGATGGGTGCAAAGAAAAGCCAATCTTTGGAAATGTGGTGCATTTCGCCCCCTACCTTTAAGCCGTGAATGTGCCCATGGTAGCCTTACTCGCTTCGGGAAGCGGCAGCAACGCCGCAGCCATGCTCGATTTTTGGTCCAACGGGGCCGTAAAAGCTGCGGGAATTTGGACCAACCGAAGGACGGCCGGAGTGTGGAATCGCGCACTTGACGTGCCCATTTTCCATCTTGTGCCGGGCCAAGACGACGAGGCGGTACTGGCGCAGTGGCGCGAAGCGGGCGTGAGCGCCCTGGTTTTGGCCGGCTACCTCAAACCCGTTCCGCCCTTGTGGATCCAGGCCTTTGGCGACCGCTGCTACAACATTCATCCGGCACTTCTTCCGGCGTACGGCGGCCACGGCATGTACGGACACCACATACACGAGGCGGTGGTGGCCGCGGATGAAGCGGAGTCCGGCCTTACGATTCACCGCGTCACCGAGCGCTACGACGAGGGTCCGATTCTTTTTCAAATGCGAACCCCGCTTCGGCCGGGCGACACGGCCGAATCCCTGGGCGCGCGAATCCTCCAGGGCGAACACTGGGCCTACCCCCGCGCGGTGACCGCGGATTTGCTGGGCCACCCCATGCCCACCCAGCTCCCCGAAGGATGGTCCAAGTAGATCTGTTTACCGACGGAGCGGCAAAAGGGAATCCAGGCCCCGGGGGCTACGGCAGCATTTTGCGCAGCGGCGCCCACGAAAAGGAGTTAAGTGGCGGATTTTACCACACCACCAACAACCGCATGGAACTAATGGCCGTGATTGTTGGTCTTGAGGCGCTTAAGTCGGGTTGTGAAGTGCGCGTGGTCAGCGACAGCAAGTACGTAGTCGACGCATTTAACCTTCGGTGGATTGACGGCTGGAAGCGCCGCGGCTGGGCCAAAGTCAAAAACCCCGACCTCTGGAAGCGGTTGCTTAAAGCCATGGAGCCCCACAAGGTGCGCTACGAGTGGGTTCGCGGCCACAACGACCACCCCGAAAACGAGCGCTGCGACCGATTGGCTGTGGCGGCGTCCCTGAAGCCGACGGCCCAGGATTTTGGCTTTCAGCCCGAAGGCTAGCGGCGCCCCGCGGGGTCAAATAAGCTCAAGTCCATCCGTTGGTGCACAATACGGGTGATTTCAAGGATGTCGTCGGGCAGAATCCGATATAAAATCACGTGCGATCCGCTTGGCAACCCCCGCAATTCAGCCCAAATTTGGGTGTAGCTACGGCCTATTTAAGGCCGCTGTTCTAATTGACGTACGGATCGTATGAGCGACCGATAGTAGGCGTCGGCTCGGCGTGCCGACCAAGTTTGTTGGGTGTACGTCCAAATATTGGTGAGGTCTTGAACTGCGGCTTTTGTGTACGCGACGCGCACCTTTATTTCGAGTTGAGCGTTCGCAGGTGGGCTTCAGGGTCAAAATCAGTCGCCTGACCGCTTGCAATTCCTTCTGAAACAGCGGCGCGCAGTGCTTGAATTTTTTGCTCTTCAGCCTCAAGCAGCCGCAAGCCGGCACGTAGTACTTCGCTGGCGTTTTGGTATCGTCCAGTGCTCAGCGATTCGGAAACAAACGAATCGAAGTATTCGCCAAGGTAGATTGAGGTGTTTTTGCCCATAAACCAAATATACCAAAAATTGGTATAAGCCGGTAACTAGTTGCTAGTTGCTAGTTTATCTGCCACGCTTCGGTCGTTCATCAGGCGCGGAACCTTGTTTTGTCCGCCCAATTTGCCTTCGGACTTCATGTAGGTGATGAAGGCGTCGTTCGGCAGGGCCCGGAGCACGCAGTGGCGGAGGATTCCGCCCGAAATCAAGTCTTGGTAGTATACGTTTTTGGCCTGAAGGGCGCGGTCGACGGTCGCGGTAAAGGCCTCGAGGTCGGCGGGCTGCTCGTCAAAGGCGACAAACCACTCGTGGTAGGGCAGTCCGCCCTCGGCGGGGTTGACCTGGGGGGCGACGGTGAACTCGCGCACCGTACCTCCGTGGGCTTTAACGGCCTGCTCCAGGGCGTATTCGACTTCGGAACCGATGACGTGCTCGCCGAACGCCGAAATAAAGTGCTTGATGCGGCCCGAAACGCGGATGCGGAAGGGAGCCGTTGATACAAATTCGACGGTGTCGCCGATGCTGTAGCCCCAAAGTCCGGCGTTGGTGTGCATGACGAGCGCGTAGTTCACGCCGGTTTGCACTTCGGCCAAGCTCAACCGCGGCGGATTTTCATCAAAGTAGCGGTCCGCCGGAATGAACTCGTAGTACATGCCGTTGTCGAGCAGCAGCAGCAGGTCCTGGCTGTCGGGCCGGTCCTGGTAGGCGATGAAGCCCTCGGAAGCCGGATAGGTTTGCACGATGGGCACCTTGCGGCCAAAAAGTTCTTCAAACCGGGCGCGGTAGGGCTCAAAGGCGACGCCGCCGGTCACAAACAGGTCGAGCGTGGGGAAGACTTCGCCGATGCTGGACTTGCCGCTCACCTCAAGCAGGCGCTCGAAGTACATCTGCACCCAAGGCGGGATTCCGGAGATGATGGACATCGGGGCATTCACGGTTTCGCGCACGACGGACTCCACTTTTTCTTCCCAATCTTCGATGCAGTTGGTTTCCCAGGTCGGCTTGCGGTTTTTCTGCAAGTACGACGGAACAAAGTGCGCGGTGATTCCGCTGAGGCGCCCGGTGGGGACGCCGTTTTTGTCTTCGAGTACGGGGCTGCCCTGCAAAAAGATCATGTTGCCGTTCACCATGCGGCTTTGGCCGGTGGCGTGCATGTGGGCAAAGAGTGCGTTTCGGGCCGACGAAATGTGGTAGGGAACGGATTCCTTGGTTAGCGGAATGTACTTGGCGCCCGAGGTGGTGCCGCTGGTCTTGGCGAAGTAGGTCGGCCGGCCGGGCCACATCACGTCGGATTCGCCGGCCACGACGCGGTCGATGTAGGGTCGAAGCGCTTCGTAGTCGCGCACGGGAACCGCTTGAACCAGTTCTTCGTGGCTGCGCACGTCGGCCAGGCGGTGGTCGCGGCCAAAGGCCGTGGAGGCGGCGCGGCGCATCAGCTGCTCGAGGGTGCGCTGCTGGGTTTCAAAAGGCTTGGTGGCCCAAGCTCGGGTTTGGCGGTCAACTATGGCGGCCCACTGAACCGCGGCAAATTCTTTAATTGTTTTCATCTCGGTACTACTTGCGGTATCCCAGCTCCTGGGCGGCGTTGATGGGCCGGCCATGGATCCAGATTTCTACTTGAAAGGGTATGGGGTTTTCGGGGTCTTGCTCGAGAAGGCGCCCGAGGACTTCGCCCTTGCGCAGCCCCGAACCGACGCGGGTTTTCACGCGGCTAAGGCCGACGTAGCGGCTGATGCGGTCTTCGGAGTGGTGCACGGTCACGGAGTAGCCCAAGGAGTTGGTGCCCTCGACGGCAAGCACCGTGCCGTCTTCAACCGCAACCACGTCGGACGGCCGAAGGGCGTCGATTACCAGGCCGTATTGACCTTGGGCCGGATTGGCCTTGCGCAGCACCAGTCCCGCTACGGGCTGGAGCATCTCGGTGGGCTTGGGCGCAGCGGCCTCCCGCGCCTCTACCTCTTCCCGAAGCTTGCGCTCGCGTTCGCTGGTTTTTAGGCGTTCCGCGGACCAACCCGGCGGGGGCGTGGCGGCGCTGGTCAGGGTGTCGGGCGGAAGGGATCCGCCGACCATAAACTGAATGTGCTGAATGAATTGCTCCTGGTAGGCAACCAGGTCAACCAAGGAGTCGGTCACGGCGTTGAGGCGAACGGCTTCGCGGCGGAGCGACGTGCTGGAGTAGCCGGGAATGTATTCGCGCAGCGGGGTGTAGGCAATCAAAAACGTGGTTGAAACGATGAGAAAAAGTACCGATCCGCCCACGGCCAAAAAGACGTTCCGCCGATTGAGCACCATGGAAAACCGCTCTTCAAACGAGGACTCGTCGAGCAAAACCACGCGGTAGCGGTGGCGCCATTTGGCAAGCCAATGCTGCAAAACTTCCTTGCGGGTACGGCGAGCGGACTTCTTCACAAGCTCAAAGGTAGCAGAATCGGTCGAGCGCCGCCCGCGCGAAGGCCATAACTTTGGGCCTTCTACGTTAGGTACCTTATGCGCCCGCTACTTCTTTTTCGCTGGATGGCCCTCGGGGCACTGGCCACGGCAACCTGGATGGGGTGCAGCCGCGAAAAGGACCGTTGGATCAACCGAACCTACCACCAAACTACGGCTCGGTTTAACCCGCTGTACAACGGCCAAGTCGCCTACGATCAAGCCCTAACGGAACTGCGCGAGACCAACCGAGACGATTTTACCCAGCTTATTTCGGTCGACGACTGGGGCCGGGCCAAGCTCAATTCGCCGGCCTACCAAAAAGCCAAGCGCGCGGTGGAAAAAGCCAATAAGGCCATTCGCGAGCACAGCATGGTGTTCAAGGGCAAGCAAGCCAACCCGGCGGTGTTTGACGCCTACCTGCTTATGGGCCGCGCCCAAATTATTATGGGCCTCGACGCTCCCGCCAGCGAAGCCCTGAACACGGTCGCCCGCTTGAGCGGACGGGCCGAACAGCAACTTGAAGCGGAGCTGGAGCGCACCGAACTGCTCGCCCGCCAAGGGAATGCCTCGCTGGCCGAGCCGCTTTTGTATGAATTGGACCGCAAGGGGGTTCCCAAAAAATGGGGGTACTGGGTGCAGCGCATTCGCGGTCGAATGGCCATTTCGGAGCAGGATTGGCCGGCCGCGGCCGAGGCCATGACCAAGGCGTCGCAGCTGGCTCCCAAGGCGGACTTGCGGGCGCGCTACGCGTTTTTGGCGGCGCAGCTGTACGAAAAGGCTTCCGAGCCCGACCGGGCGCGGACCCTGTACGAAGCCTGCCTCAAGGCCCAACCGCGGGACTACGCGATGCTGCTGGAGGCCCAACTACGCCGCAGCCTAAATGGCGGCGGGGTCAGCCCCAAGAAGCGCTACCAGGAGCTTCACGACCTGCTTCGCGAACCCAAAAACGCGGATTTCGCCGACCGAATTTATTTTTCGTTGGGCGAGTTGGCCACCCAGTGGGATGAACCGGATCGAGCCTACGGGTACTACCAGCAGTCCTTCGCTGCCGGACGCGCCGAGCGGCCGATGGTTTATGGTTTGGCGTACGCGCGGCACGGAGCTTTGGCCCTGGAACGCAGGGCCTACGGCCGGGCGCAGGTCGATTTTGATTCGGCTGCGATTGTGCTTCCGGCGACGTACAGCGGCCGCGATGGGTATCAGCGAAAGGCCAAGGGCTTGTCGGTTCTCGTGGAGGCGCTGGAGCGGGCTGAGTTAGGGGATTCTTTGGTGCGCCTTTCGCGCAAGTCTGAGGTGGACGTACGCCGCCAGTTTGAGGAGTATGTGGCCGCGCTGAAGAAGGCCGATGAGGCGGAGGCCGAGCGGGAGCGGCGGTTGGCCCAGTTGGCGGAATTGCGTTCTGCAGGGGCGGAGTTGGATGCGGCGGCGCCCACCGCCGGCGGCGCGGCCGGCGGCGGCTGGGCGGTTTACGCCCCGGCGCTGCGCGCCAAGGGCGCCGCCACCTTCCGCCAAAAATTTGGCGAACGCCCCAACGTCGACAACTGGCGACTTCGGTCCAAATCCAGCGAATGGACCCAGCAAACCGCGGCCAAAAACCGCACCGAAAAAGAAGCCGGCGACGGCTCGTCGGACCCCGAAGAAAACGCCGGGCGCGACTCCGCCGCAACCGAGGCAGCCAAAACCGAAGAACCCGCGGGCCGCTACGACGTATCGGGCTACCTCGCCAAAATTCCGCGAACCCCCGAAGACCGAACCCGAACCCAGCAGGAGGCCTGCGTTGCTTGGTCGGACGTCGCTGCGGCCTACCGCGACGGCATGCAGGACCCCGCCGAAGCTGTGGAAGCCTACCGCCGGGCCCTGCGCAGCTGCCCCGACCATCCCGAGGCGCCCCGATGGCTGTACGCCACCTACCGACTTCACGTGGGCTTGTCCGAAACCCTGCAGGCCGAAGCGGCCCTAAAGGAGCTCCTGGAGCGCTACCCCAACAGCGAACCGGCCCAAATCGTGCGCAAGGGATCGACCGAATCCAAGGTCCCGCAGGAGCCGGCGGCATCGCCCGAATTCCGTGCGCTCCACGACGCGGTGAAGCGCAGGGACTGGAAGGAAGCCGTACGCATTCATCAGGCTTCGGCCTGGTCCGAATCGGAGCGTGCGCCCGCGGCGCTGCTGCACGCCCTGGCCGTTGGCGGACAGCAGGGAAAAACCGCCTACGCCGACGCCCTGCGGGCGGTGTCGGCAACCTTCCCCAACACGCCGCAGGCTGCGGCGGCCCAGACCTACTTGGTGGCGCTTTCCACCGTCGCGGCGCCCGAACCTGCGGTAAATCCGGACAACCTCAAACTGTTTACGCCGGCGCCGCAGGCTCCGCACCAAGTTATCCTGTTGTTCCCCACGGGCTTTGATGCCAACGCGGTCCGCAATGCCCTGGCCCGAATTCACTCCACGAACTACCCCGAGAAACCCCTGGGCGTGCGCACCCTTCCCTGGAACGAAAACCTCGAGTTGATTTGCGTCGACGGATTTGCGAACGCGGCCGAGGCCCTGACCTACCGCGATGCAATGCGGCAGAATGCCGACCTTCGCAAACTACTTCCTGCGGAACGCACGACGTTTTGGCCGGTTACTGTGGCGAATTTTTCGCACCTTTACCGTTCCAAAGATGACGCGGCCTACCGCCTCTTTGTTCAACGTCAATACGGATTGCCATGATGAACCCAGTTAAACGCATTGCCGAGTCAGTGCACGAGCACAACCGCATCGTCGAAGGTGCGGTGATTGAAGGAACGATTCAGTCTCCCGTGGATTTTCGCGTCGACGGAACCATTAAGGGCACCCTCCGCACCCAAGGTAAATTGGTTATTGGCCCCCAGGGGTCGGTGGAAGGCCAGGTTTTTGCCGGCGAGGCCAGCATTGCCGGAAAGCTCAAGGGCAGCCTTGAGGTAAAGGGCCTAACCACCTTGGCCCAAACGGCCCAGGTGCACGCGGAACTCTACACCGGCCAGATCAGCATTGAGGCCGGCGCTCAGTTTTCGGGTCAGTGCCACATGGGGGTGAAGTCCACGGAGGCGGCAAAGCCCGCGGCCAGTGCGCCCGCAGCTCCGGCGGCTCCGGCAGTCAAAGCGCCCGTCCCAACGGCTACGGCTTAAGTTGGGCCCCGTGCCGTCGCTGAACCTTCCGCCAAATGCCGGCAAAGCCCTGGCGCTCTCGGGTCAAATTATGGGGGCCGTTGCCCTAGGAACCTTTGTTGGATCCCTTTTTGACCGAGGTGACGCGCACCTTGGCGCCGGAATCGGGGCACTTGTTGGGGTTTTGCTGGCGCTCGCCGCCGTGGTGCGGTCGGCCCGTTCGTCTACCAAATGAAATCCATTCTTCTTCCGCTTGCTGCGCTCTACGCCCTCCTAGCCGTGGGTTCTGCGGCCGCCGTCGTGCCCCTTGGTTTTTCGTGGTATGGCCTTGGCGTGCTGTGGATTGCGGTGACGGGCTTCACCCAGTTTTTCTTTGCGTTTTCCCTTGAGCGGCGCCGGCCCAAGTCCTTTGTCTGGGTAATTTTAGGTGGCGGATTCCTTCGGATGCTGCTTGCCGCGGGGACGCTGATTTTGCCCATGAGCATCGCGCAACCCGAGGGTTTTCGATCGGATTTGCTGCAGTTTGCCGCCGTTTTTATGCTTGCCCAGGCGGCCGAAACGGTGTTGGCCGTTCGCCACATAAAACAGGGCTAAAAGTTGCCTTGTTGCGGACTATCTTTGCCGCGCAATTAGGGACTGATGGTACAACGCCGCTTACTTACGCTTTTCACCGCACTCACGCTGCCTTTGTCGGGAATTTGGGCTTCTTCAGCCGAAGAGCACACGGCCCCTGTGGAAGCGGTTGATTCGCACGACGCGGGCACCCACGAAGCGGAATCGGCTCGAGATGATCATGCACCACATTGCCGACAGCCACGGATGGCACATCCTGGACTGGAACGGCCACGCGGTGAGTATTCCCCTTCCGGTGATTTTGTGGACGTCCAACGGCCTGGTGGTTTTTTCGTCGGCCGAATTCCACCACGACATCGAAGGGCATCATGTGGTTGAGGCCGGAGGCCTGCAGTTTGTGAACAAGCACGAGAAGATTTACTACGCGGGTACCGAAGACAAGCCCATCGACCTGTCGATTACCAAGAACGTGTTCGCCCTTTTGGTGGGCGCCGTCGTCATCCTGTTGATCTTCTTTTCGGCGGCGCGCTACTACGCGAAGAACACCAACGCAGCTCCCCGCGGCCTGGCGGGTTTCGTAGAGCCCTTGATTTTGTTTGTGCGCGACGACATTGCCCGCGGCGCCATTCCCGAGAAGCACCTCAACCGCTTCGTTCCCTACCTGCTTACCCTGTTCTTTTTCATTTGGGTGAACAACCTGCTTGGATTGGTTCCCTTTTTCCCGGGCGGCGCGAACCTGACCGGCAACATCGCCGTGACCCTGGTGCTTGCGGCCTTTACCTTGATCATCACCAACGTCAACGGAACGAAGGACTACTGGATGCACATCGTGTGGATGCCGGGCGTTCCCACGGCACTTAAGCCCATTCTGGCCTTGATTGAGCTGATTGGCGTGCTGACCAAGCCCTTCTCGCTGATGATTCGTCTTTTTGCCAACATTACAGCCGGACACATTCTGGTGCTTTCGTTGGTATCGCTCATCTTCATTTTTGAGTCCGTATGGATTTCGCCCGGGTCCATTATTTTGACCCTGTTCATCTCGACTTTGGAACTCCTGGTTGCTGCACTGCAGGCCTATGTCTTCACGATGCTCACCGCGATGTCGTTTGGCGCCGCAGTCGAAGAGCACCACCACGACGACCACGCACACGCCGAGGGACACCACTAACGTTTTCATTTTTATTCATCGTTTCACTTCAAATACCCCCTAAACAATGACTGGTAGTATCGCTGCAATCGGAGCTGGCCTCGCAGTAATCGGTGTAGGCCTTGGCATTGGCCGCATCGGCGGACAAGCTATGGACGCCATCGCACGTCAGCCGGAAGCTTCGGGCAAGATCCAAACCGCCATGCTGATTTCTGCAGCCTTCATCGAAGGTGTGGGTCTCTTTGGCGTCGTGGTTTCGCTCCTTAAGTAATCGTCTACGCGGTCTGGGGGTTCAGTGCCTTTAAACGGGCACTGAATCTTCGGCCGTGAAACGAACGTTAATCGTATTTACGCATGGATTTAGTAACTCCGGGCTTAGGCCTAATTGTCTGGACGACCCTGGTCTTCCTCATTTTGGTGTTCTTGCTGGGCAAGTTCGCTTGGAAACCTATTTTGAATGCGGTTCACGCCCGCGAAGAGGCCATTGACCAAGCGCTCAAGCAGGCTGAAGCCGCTCGAGCAGAAATGGGCAAGCTTCAAGCGTCTAACGAGCAGCTGCTCAAGCAAGCTCGCGAGGAGCGTGAGGCCATCGTTAAAGAAGGCCGCGCGATGCGCGATGCCATGATCGCGGAAGCCAAAGACGCCGCGTCGGCGGAGGCAGCGAAAATCCTGGAATCGGCCCGCACCCAAATCCATCAAGAAAAGATGGCGGCGGTGACGGAGCTCAAGAACCAGGTAGCGCAGCTGGCTATTGATATGGCCGAAAAAGTACTTCGCGCCGAATTGGCCCAGCCCGAAGTGGCTAAGGCCAATGTGGAGCGCGACATCAAAGACCTCAACCTGAACTGAGATGAGTCTTTCGTCGCACCGCTACGCCAAAGCCCTGCTGGATTTGTCTGAAGAGCGTTCGCGCTCGGCCGAGGTAGCTGCAGACATGCAGCAGGTGCGCGAGGCGTTGTCGTCTAGCCGCGAGCTTCAGGTGTTTCTGGCGAGTCCGGTGGTCAAGCCGCACCAAAAAAAGAAGGTGTTGGCTGAGGTGTTTGGTGGGCTTAGTGAATTGAGTCGCTCGTTTGTCAACTTGGTCGTTGACCATGGACGCGAGGGCAACCTCAGTGCCATTGCGTCGAGCTACCTCGAGTCGTACCGCCGCCGCCAAGGCACGGTTTCGGCCACGGTGGCCTCGGCCCGCGCACTTACCCCGGAGCAGCGTGCCCAAATTGAGTCGGCCATTATGGCGGCCGGCGCCAAGGCCGTAGAGCTCCACGAAGAAGTAAACCCCGACCTCATTGGGGGCTTGGTCGTTCGCGTAGGCGACAAGCAAATCGATACGAGTGTTGCGCAAGCGCTGCGCACCCTGGACCGCTCGTTCCAAAAGAATTTATACATCGCTGATTTCTAATAAATCGAACCATGGCAGACGTCAAACCCGCTGAAATTTCTGCGATTCTTCGCCAGCAGCTATCCGGATTCACCTCAGAGTCCGAACTCCAAGAAGTAGGTACCGTGCTCCAAGTGGGCGACGGCATTGCCCGTGCGTACGGACTTCAAAATGCCCAATCGGGTGAACTCGTGGAGTTCGAGAGCGGCCTTCGCGGAATCGTCCTCAACCTGGAAGAGGACAACGTAGGTATCGTACTCTTGGGCGCCGCCGAAGGCATCAAAGAAGGTTCTACGGTGAAGCGTACCGGAGTAATTGCTTCAATTAATGTGGGCGAAGGCATGGTTGGCCGCGTGGTGGATACCCTGGGCAACCCCATCGACGGCAAAGGTCCGATTGAGGGCGAGCGCTTTGAAATGCCGTTGGAGCGCAAGGCTCCGGGCGTCATCTACCGCCAGCCGGTAAATGAGCCGCTTCAAACGGGCATCAAGGCCATTGACGCGATGATTCCGGTCGGACGTGGTCAGCGCGAATTGATCATCGGCGACCGCCAAACGGGTAAGACCACGGTGGCCATTGACACGATCATCAACCAAAAAGAATACTACGACAAGGGCGAGCCTGTGTACTGTATCTACGTTGCTGTAGGTCAAAAGGGTTCAACGGTGGCGGCCTTGGCAAAGACCCTCGAAGACAAGGGCGCAATGGCCTACACGACCATCGTGGCGGCCAATGCCGCTGACCCCGCGCCGATGCAGTTCTACGCTCCGTTCGCAGGCGCGGCCATCGGCGAGTACTTCCGCGACACGGGTCGCCCCGCCTTGATCATTTACGATGACCTTTCAAAGCAGGCTGTGGCCTACCGCGAGGTGTCCCTGCTGCTCCGCCGCCCTCCGGGCCGCGAAGCCTACCCGGGTGACGTATTCTACCTGCACAGCCGCTTGCTCGAGCGCGCGGCCAAGGTGATCAAGGACGACGCCATTGCGGCCCAAATGAACGATCTGCCCGTGTCCCTCAAGGGCAAAGTAAAGGGCGGCGGTTCGCTGACGGCGCTACCGATCATTGAAACCCAAGCGGGCGACGTATCGGCGTACATTCCGACCAACGTAATTTCGATCACCGACGGCCAGATCTTCTTGGAAGCGGACCTCTTCAACTCGGGCGTGCGTCCGGCCATCAACGTAGGTATCTCGGTATCGCGCGTGGGAGGTTCCGCACAAATTAAGCCGATGAAGAAGGTGGCGGGTACCCTCAAGCTCGACCAAGCGCAGTACCGCGAACTCGAAGCGTTTGCCAAATTTGGCTCGGACCTCGACGCGGCCACGATGAACGTGATCAACAAGGGTCGCCGCAACGTGGAAATTCTCAAGCAGTCCGTCAACACGCCGATGAGCGTGGAGAAGCAGGTGGCGATTATCTACATCGGCACCAAGGGCATGCTCAACAACGTACCCGTGAACAAGGTGAAAGCGTTTGAAGGCGCATTCATCGAGTACATGGAAGCCAAGCACCGCAACGTGCTCGACGCAGTTCGCGGCGGCGCATGGGGCGACGCCGAAATCGGTGCCATTGAGGCGGCAGCCAAAGAAATTATTCCGGCCTACGCCAACTAATACCTAAGCGATGGCGAACCTCAAGGAACTCCGCAACCGCATTTCGTCGGTATCCAGCACGATGCAGATCACGTCGGCCATGAAAATGGTTTCGGCGGCGAAGCTGAAGCGCTCGCAGGATGCCATCGTACAGATGCGTCCGTATGCGGAAAAATTGGGCGTCCTGATGGCCAACGTGAGCGCAACGCTTGACGCGTCGGAGAATCCTTTTGCGGTGCAGCGTCCGCTTCGTCGGGTACTTATCGTTCCCGTAACCGCCAACCGCGGTTTGTGTGGGGCATTCAATTCGTCGGTGCTCAAGCGCACCAAACTCGTAATGGATGCACTTGAGGCCCAGGGTGTTGCCGTTGAGCTCTTCGCGCTTGGAAAAAAGGGCCGCGACCAACTTCGCAAGCTCGACAACCTAGCTGGCAGTGAGATTGATGTCGTTGCCAATGTGACGTTTGACGGAGCCCGTGCGCTCGCCGAGAACGCGATGCAGGGATTCTTGGACGGCACGTACGACCAAGTAATCGTGGTCTACAATCAGTTCAAGAATGCCGCGGTGCAAATGGTACGCGACGAGGTGGTACTGCCGATTCCCCAGCCGGATTCCGCGCCTTCAAGCGACTATTTGTTTGAGCCGAACAAGGCGGACTTGCTGAACAGCTTGATTCCAACGCATATCCATATGCAGTTTTTCAAGTCCTTGCTTGATTCTCAGGCCTCGGAGCACGGAGCACGGATGACCGCGATGCACAAGGCAACCGACAACGCCAAGAGCATGCGAGATGGCCTTAAGCTTCAGTACAACAAGGCGCGTCAAGCCGCGATCACGAACGAGATTTTGGAAATTGTAGGGGGCGCCGAGGCGTTGAACGGCTAGGGCCCACTGCGGTTTTGTTTTTTTCAGGCTCCTTCGGGGGCCTGTTTTTTTGGTGGTGGACCAATTGCCGCGCCGGGGTTATCTTGGTCGGATGAACGCACTCGTACGCTCCGCCCTCGTGGCCGCCGCACTGCTGGCCGCCACGCATCCGTCTGAAGGCCAGTCCAAGGCCAAGTCCAAGAAGTCCAAAGGGGCCCCGACCGCAGCGGCCGCAGCGGCTCCGTCCGATAAAAAGGTAACTATCGCCGCCAAGTTGAAGAACACGGTGGCCTTTGATGGCTTGATGAAGGTGTATCAGGACACGACCGACGGAAAGCTCTACCTCAAGCTAACGGCGGACCAGTTTAACCGCGAGTTCATTTACTGGAGCTATGCGGAGAACGGCGTGGCTTCAGTTGGCTTCAACCGCGGCTCGTTTCGCGCCAACGAAGTGTTCACGATTCGCCGCTACTTTGATCAGGTTCAGTTTGAAACCCAAAACACGGGATACTACTTTGATCCGGCCACAGCCTTGAGTAAGTCCGCGGAGGCCAACATCAGTCCGGCGGTGCTGCTCAGCGAGAAGGTGGTCGCCGAAGACCGCGCCAAGGGCGAAGTACTGATTGAGGCCACGGGCCTTTTTTTGGGGGAAGCGCTGGACCGCGTCAAGGCTCCGTCCGCACCCGGGAGCCGGGAGTTTGGCTTGGGCACCCTGAGCAAGACCAAGTCGCGCGTAGCTAAGGTGCGGGCCTACCCCGAGAATACGGATGTGGTTGTGGACTTGGTGTACGACAACCCCAACGGCGTCGGTGGCGGACCGGACGTGACCGACTCGCGCTACGTGACCGTGCGCCTGCAGCACAGCATTTTGGCGATGCCCGCCGCGGACTACATGCCGCGCCGCGATGATCCGCGCGTGGGCTACTTCGGCCAGCAGATCAACGACATGACTTCGCCGAAGGCGGCCAACTACCGCGACGTAATTAACCGCTGGAAGCTGGTGAAAAAGAACCCCGACGAAGCGGTTAGCGAGCCGGTCGAACCGATTACCTGGTGGATCGAAAACACCACGCCGCTTGAGTTCCGCGACGTGATTCAGCGCGCGGGCGAAGCCTGGAACGAGGCTTTTGAGAAGGCGGGCTTTAAGAACGCCATCGTGGTCAAGGTTCAGCCCGACGACGCCACCTGGGATGCGGGCGACATTCGCTACAACGTGCTGCGCTGGACGTCGAGCCCCTTTCCGCCCTTTGGCGGCTACGGCCCTAGCTTCACCAACCCGCGTACCGGCCAGATTTTGGGCGCCGACATCATGTTTGAGTACGTGTTTGTGGCGAATCGCTTGAAGCAGGCCGCGCTGTACAACAACCTCGGCTTGGTGGACGCCCAGGCCGAAGAGCCAATGCACGGCGACGACCATGCTGCCTGCGGTGCGGGCCACTACCTGCAGCAGTCCGCGCTCTTTGGCATGCAAGCCCTGGCCGCGGCGGGCGCTTCGGAAGAGCAGAAAAAGCGCTACCTCGAGGAGTCGCTGTACTACCTCGTGCTCCACGAAATAGGCCACACCTTCGGCTTGAACCACAACATGAAGGCGTCGCAGCTGCACCTGCCGAAAGACATTCACAACCGCGAACTCACCGAGCGCGTGGGCCTGGTGGGGTCGGTAATGGACTACCCCGCGGTCAACGTCAGTTTGGACCCCAAAAAACAGGGGCAGTACTTCACGACCAAGCCCGGACCCTACGACCTGTGGGCCATTGAGTACGGCTACAGCACGGGCGTGGCCGACGCCGACGCCGAAGAAGCGCGCCTGAATGAAATCCTTGCGCGCAGCACCGCTCCGGAGTTGACGTTTGGCAACGACGCCGACGACATGCGCTCGCCGGGCAAGGCCATTGACCCGCGCGTCAACGTCAACGACATGTCGGGCGACGCCATCGCCTACGGGGTTGAGCGCATGCAGCTGGTCAACCGCTTGTACGGAACCTTGTTGGAGAACTACCGCAAGGAGGGCCAGAGCTACCAAGAGTTGGTGCAGGCATATGCCATTCTGGGCGGCGAAATCAGCAACGCGGCCGCAGCCATCAGCCGCTACGTCGGCGGGGTCTACGTGGAGCGCGGATTCCCGGGCCAGCCGGGCGCCAAGGATCCGTTTACGCCGGTTTCGTGGGCCGACCAAAAACGCGCCATGAACGCCCTGCGCACCCATGTTTTTGCGCCGACGGCGTTTGACGCCGCCGCGCCCGTGTGGAAGTACCTGCAGCAGCAGCGCCGCGGATTTGGCTTCTTCAGCCAGACCGAGGACCCCAAAATCCACGACCGCAGCCTCGCCATTCAGCGCAACGTACTGGCTCACCTGCTGCACCCGGCGGTGATGAAGCGCCTGACCGATTCCAAGCTCTACGGCAACCAGTACAGCGTGGCCGCCATGACGGCCGACCTGACCGACGCCCTTTTTGCGGCGGATTGGACCACTCCGGTAAATGGATTCCGCCAAAATGTTCAGCTGGAATACCTCGATCGGTTGATTGACATCGCGGGCCTTGGGGAAAAGCCGGCAACCGGATACGATCGCCCATCGCAGTCGGCGGCCTTGGCCCAAATTCAGCGCATTCGCCAGCTCGTCCGCACGAATCCGGGCACCGATGCCGAAACAAAGGCACACCGTGCGCATTTGGCCCTAAAATTGGATAAGGCGCTGGACTAACCGCTAGCCTGCCATGCGACTGACCCTCCGCGTCCGAATTTTCATCGCCATGTTCCTGTTGGTGGTGCTGGGTTTTGGCGCCACTGGGGTGGTCAGCTTCCTTCATTTTAAGGCCGAAGAAGTTGAGTACCGCCGCGAGCGCCTTAAGCGCAAGGAGCAGGCCGTAGAGGCCCACGTGGCCCACGAGCTTCAGCGTGCGATCGGCAAAGACATTGACGAGGGGGATTTGATGTCGGCGTTCAATGAAGAGCTCTGCAGCATCAGCCGAATTCACCAAATTGACGTGGCCCTGTACCGAATGAACGGCGAACTCTTGCTCTCGTCGAACATGGCCCTGGTGGACGAAGGGATTCTTCCGCCCCGGCTACCGGAACTGGTCCACAGCCGCCGAAACCAAATTCTGAGCATTTCGGACCCGAGCCGCGGCGATCGGGAATTGCTGCTTTATACCGCAGAAATTAACAACGAATTGGGGCTTCCCGTGGCCTTGATGGTGGTCCCCTACAGCGACAAGGTCGAACGCCCCATGGAGGACATGGCTTTTTTTCGGGCTTTAGCTTGGCTGCACCTGGTGCTTTTTGTCGCGGCCACCTACTTTGCCTACCTGCTTTCGCGGAGCATTACCCAGGGCTTGGAGGTCGTGGGCAACGCCATGAAGGGCAACCCCGAAGACGGCAGCAGCAATCCGCATCAGGTCGCGTGGCGCTCAAAGGACGAGATTGGCCAGCTGGTGGACGCGTACAACCGGATGGTCCAGCAAACCGAGGAAAACGCCAAGGCCTTGGCCAACGCCGAGAAGGAGCGAGCGTGGCGCGAAATGGCGCAGCAGGTCGCCCACGAAATCAAGAATCCGCTCACCCCAATGCGGCTGATGACGCAGCTGCACGCCAGCCGCGCGGCGCAGCTTACGGCCGACGAAGTGCGGAATTTTTCGGAGTCGATGCTTGCGCAGATTGATGCCATGTCGGCGGTTGCCGGGGACTTTAGCGAGTTGGCTAAGATTTCTAACGGACCCCTTCGGCCGGTAGACTTGGCCACGGTGCTGCGCCGAATTCAGCTTGCGTATCCGGGACTTGACTTGGCGTTGCCCGCGGGGCCCTGGATGGTTTTGGGAACCGAAGATTCGCTACTTCGTGTCTTTAACAACTTGTTAAACAACGCCTTGGATGCCATACCCCAGGGCAAGCAACCCAACGTATCCGTTACGGTTCGCGAGGACGAAGGCCATATTCTCGTGTCGGTTCGCGACAACGGTTCGGGAATTGCGCCCGAGCGCTGGGAGGCCATTTTTGCGCCGCATTTTACGACCAAATCCACGGGTACGGGTCTCGGGCTGGCGCTGGTGAAGTCCATAGTTGCGGGAATGGGTGGCCGCATCTGGATTGAATCCTCGTCGCCGGAAGGTTCGGTGTTTATGCTTCGCCTTCCGCGCGCGTAACCACCAGGATTTGCTGGGTTCCCCCAAAGCGCTCGGGCAGTACCCGGTACGTCCATCCCGCGGGCACGAGGCGGTTCCAGTCTGCCGCACTGAAGTAGACGCTGGCGTAGTTCTCGGGATTTAGCTGGTCCTCAAGTTCCGGAAGGGCGGATTCTTCGGTCGCGGAATGCACTTGGGTTTCGGGGGTAGCATCGTGCAGCGTGATCAGGGCCAATCCGTTTGGGCGGAGCGCGTCCAGCATGCGCTGAAGTTCTGCGGCGGCATCCCGAGGGCGCAGGTGGGTAAGCACCGATCCGGCCACGACGAGGTCAACCGGCGTCCCGTTCCAGGGCCTTGCGCCCCAAGCATTCTGCTGAAAGGCCATTGCGCCCGCTTTGGGGTCGTAAACCCAGCGTTCGGCAGTCGGAAATTCCGCGGCCAGAAAGCGCCCCACCCGGCCGTATCCGCCGCCAAAGT
Source organism: Cryomorphaceae bacterium (assembly GCA_021298655.1). Taxonomy (GTDB): domain Bacteria; phylum Bacteroidota; class Bacteroidia; order Flavobacteriales; family Schleiferiaceae; genus TMED14. The sequence continues at coordinate 34,771 of JAJTFK010000017.1, forward strand.
CGAGCAGGCTTTGGGCCATGGGGGCCGATTTTTTTGCCGCAAGGGCCAGTTCGCGCCCCGCGCCGAAGTACTCCGAAGCCGCCCGAACCCAGTCTCCGCCCGAAACGCTCAAGGGGAAGCGGAACATGGCATCGGCTCGGTGAATGGCCGGCGAAACACCCTCGGGCAGTTCGGGAATCCACGGCAGGCTCAGGGTTTCGGGGAGGTGCTGCTGCTGCAGGGCCGCCAAGGCATCCACGCGCCGCCGCAGTACGGCCAGGGCGTCGCGGTTTTCGCCGATGCCCGATTTGTCTTGAATCCAACGTTGAAGGCGCTTGAGCACAGAAAGTATCTTTGGTCTGGCCAAAGTACGCCATTCACGCAACCCAATACGATGCCCCATGTCCACCGTACGCCTTGAAGTTCGCGACCGCGTCGCTTTTCTTACGATTGACCGCCCGGAAGCGCTGAACGCGCTGAACGCGCCGACGATCCAATCACTCCACGAGCACGTAATCGCGCTGGACGAGCGGGCCGACGTTCGCGCCGTCGTGCTCACGGGCGCAGGGCCCAAGAGTTTTGTTGCCGGGGGCGACATCGCGGAGTTTGCGGGCTACAGTCCGGCTGAGGGCGAGGCCTTGGCCCGCCGCGGCCACGACCTGCTGTTTAACCGTATTGCGCAGGCGCGCAAGCCCTACATCGCCGCCGTCAATGGATTTGCCCTAGGTGGAGGACTGGAGCTGGCCATGGCCTGCCACGTTCGGGTGGCGTCGACCACGGCGCGCATGGGCCTGCCGGAGTCGTCGCTTGGGGTAATTCCCGGCTACGGAGGTACCCAGCGCTTGGTCCAACTCGTCGGTAAGGGTCGGGCGCTCGAGCTGATGTTCGGCGCCAGCATGATAGACGCAGCCAAGGCCGAGGCTTGGGGCTTAGTTAACGCGACCCACGAGCCCGATGCGCTCCTGGAAGCCGCCGAAGCCATGGCGCGCCACTTCATCAAAGCATCGGGCGATGCGCAGGCCGCCATCATCCGTACCGTGAACGCCGCCACCGAGGGCGGGCCGGGTTTTGCTGCCGAAATCGCCGAGTTTGGCGCCCGATTTGGGACCGCAGAATTTACCGAAGGCACCACGGCTTTTCTCGAAAAACGCAAGCCGCTTTTTTAGGTGTAGGCAGCGGGGCGTCTTTGTGCTAAATTGACGGCACCTAAACGCAACGCATATGTCTTTTTTGGTAATTGAACACGCGGTTTATTCCTTTGGCTCTGTCGGGTGGCTGGGCGGTATTGCGATTTTTGCAGCCTACGCAGCCCTTGTTTTCGGCGCGGCGCGCACCTGGAAGGGCGAGGAACTCCGCACCTTTGAACGCTGGTGGGGCTACGCTTTGGCCGGGCTGCTGCTCGCCAAGCACCTGTACCTCTACCAAGTGGGCTTGTGGAACGTCCACGACAACCTGGAACTTCACCTTTGCGGGTTCAGCCGCATGCTGAGCATTTTGCTGCTGGCATTTGGTGCCCGATGGGCGTTTTATCCCTTGTTTTTCTGGGGTATCGTCGGCGGATTTCACAGCCTACTCACCCCCGAGCTTACTGCGGGCGACAGCCCCTTCATGTACGCCGAATACTACATTGTACACGGCGGAATCATCATTATTCCCCTGTACTTCGTCTTCGCACGGGGCTGGATGATTGGCAAGTGGACCTGGGCGAAAATGCTGGGAGTCAATGTTTTGTTGATGGCCCCCGTGGGCTTGGTTAACTACCTCGTCGACGCAAACTACATGTTTCTTTGCCAGCGTCCCATGGTAGATAATCCCTTCATCATGGGCGATTGGCCCTTTTACATTTTTGGCTTTTTGGCGGCCGGAGCCCTTCACTACGGCGCCCTAACCTTGCTTTTTTGGAAGCGGATTAACCGAGCGGCATAATGGGCGAGTGGGATATGGTGGTTGTCGAAGTCGGCGGCCCAATTTGGTGGGGCGGCTTCGGCATCCTGGTCCTCTTTTTTCTCGGATTTTTTGTCCTTGCCCCGAGGGCCGGGCACCCCAAGTTTGCTCAATGGGAGAAGATTTTGGGATGGGCCATTCTCGCCAATCAGTCCTGGTACTGGTGGATGGCGCTCGCCGACGGCACGTTTAATGCTCGCGAGTCGCTGCCGCTTCACATGTGCAGCTTTAGTCAGTTCCTGCTTTTTGCGCACTTGGTGCTCAAGCAAAAATGGGCACTGCCGCTCGTGGCCTTCTGGGGTCCGCTGGGCGGAATTCAGGCCTTCCTCACGCCCGCACTGGAGTCGTCGACCACGGTGGGTTACGTGACGCAATTTTACACCGCGCACTCTTCGGTGGTGGTGATTCCGCTCTACCTGATTATTCGGGGCGGAGCGCGCCTTCCGCGCCGTCTTTTTTGGCGCGTGATCGGCATCACCAATCTGGTCGGGTTTGCCATGATGGCGGTGAACGCGGCGCTGGGGTCCAACTACTGGTACGTCAACCAACCGCCGCCCGTAGATCACCCGTTGGTGCAAGGTGATTGGCCCTATTACTTGATCGGCATCGAAGGCGCGGTCCTGGCGCTGTTCGCCGGGCTCTTTATGCTCCTTCGCGGCTACCGAGTAGCCGAAGCGCCTCACGCCGGCTAAGTCCGCTGAGTTCGGGGTGGGCGTCGACCCACTGCCGAACCCACCGAGGGTTCGTGCGGCTGTAGTCGCGCAGGGCCCATCCGATGGCTTTGCGGTGAAAGAATTCCTTGGATTCCGTGTGGGCGCCCAGGGCCTCGTCGAGCCATTCGGTGCGCGTTTCGGTGCGGAATCCGAGTTGGGCAATCATGGCGGTGCGGTTGAGCCAAAGGTTATCGGCGTAAATCCATTGCTGGATTCGAGGCCAAACGGCCTCTGGGTGGCGCTTAAGCAGGGCACCGGCCCCGTGCACCGCCAGCGTGTCCACGCTGTCCCACCAGCTTTGGGTGGTTATCCAGTATTCCAGGGCCGGGAGCGCTTCCTCCGGCGACCAAAATTTAGACTCCGATTTTAGCAGGTCAAGGGCGACGTATTGGGCTTCGCGGAAGGGGAGCGCCCAAAGCTGGTGTAACGTGTCGATGGCGGCGGATTTTTTGGGTCGCTCGGCCCAGTGCGTCCGCTGGATTTCGGCGCGAAGGGGCTTGGGAATTCCCAAAAAGGAGAAGTTGTGCTTCATGTAGGCGGCCATC
>JAJTFK010000018.1 GCA_021298655.1 Cryomorphaceae bacterium
CGTAAATGGCGTGCGCTGCACTTCAGCGAGCAGCTGATTTAAACGTTTTAAAACGGCTTTGTCCGCAGCGACCCAGTGTTGGTAATCCTCCCAGGCGCGCGGAACAAAAGCCAGCTTCACGGTTCGATTAAATCGTGGCTTTGGTAATCTTGGGAATTTGCTTGGCGAACGGCATCGCGAAGCCGGCCGACGTTGGCTGCGCTCGAAGTGAGCCACTGGGTCGCATCCAACGTATTAAATTGGTCCAGTGACATCACTACCACGCCCTTTCGGCGCCCACGGTTGACTACAATAATCTCGCCTTCGTCCACCACTTGGTTGACGTACGACTTCAGGTCGCGGCGTAGGTCCGACAGGGTTGTAGAAATCATTTGTACCAAATTTAGTACAAAATTACGTAAAAATTTTCCCCGGGTTCAGAATGTTCTTCGGGTCGAGCAGGGCCTTGATTCCGCGCTGAAGATCCAGCGCAGCGGGAACAAACGCGAGGTCCATGAAGCCCTTTTGGACCAAACCGATGCCGTGTTCGCCCGAAATCGTTCCGCCCATGGCGCGAACTTCAGTGAACAGCTGGCGAATCCCCTGCTGAAGGCGGTCGCCGTGCCATTCGGCGTCGGCCGTCGCCGGCGTGGCCGTAGCAGACCGACTGAAAGCCGTACTCGGCCCCGATTCGCTTGACGGCGCGCAGCAGGTCGGGCAGCTTGGCGCGCGGAACCACCGTGTCCTCTTCTTTGTAAATGCTGTGTTTTTTGACGGCTTCACCCACGCGGCGGCGCAGCTTCCATAGGGCGTCGCGCTCGGACTGGGATTGGGCAAATAGGACCTCGAGGGCGCCCGCTTCTTCGGCGACGGCGGCGAGCTGCTCGGCCTCACGGAGTACCGCTTCCTCGTCGGTTCCGTCGACTTCCATCAGCAGGTGGGCCTCGATGCCCGGTCCGGTCGGAATCGAAACGCCGTCTACGAAGCGCAGGGTCCAATCGATGGCGTCGCGCTCCATGAACTCGAGTCCGCTCGGCGTAATTCCGGCCTGAAAAATGCGCGCCACGGCGGAACAGGCCAGTTCGGCCGAAGCGAACGGCGCGAGCATGGTGAAGTGATGGCGCGGGTAGGGAATCAGGCGCAGGACCACTTTGGTGATCACCCCCAGCGTGCCTTCGCTGCCCACCATGAGTTGGGTTAGGTTGTATCCGGTGCTGTTTTTCAACGTGTTGGCACCTGTCCAAATGATTTCGCCCGTGGGCAAAACGACCTCGAGGTTAAGCACGTAGGCCGCGGTGACGCCGTACTTGACGGCCTTGGGGCCGCCGGCGTTGTAGGCCACGTTGCCGCCCAGGGTACTGCTGCCCCAGGACGAGGGGTCGGGCGGATAAAACAAGCCCTGCGCGCGGCAGGCCTCATGAAACACTTGGTTGACCACGCCGGGCTCGACGGTCGCCTGAAAATTGGCGGCGTCGATTTCTAGGATGCGGTTGAAGCGCTCCATGCTGAGCGAAATCCCGCCTTCGGTTGGAATGGCGCCGCCGCTCAGGCCGGTTCGGGCCGCCGCAGGCGTGACGGGTACCTCGTGCTCGTTGGCCCAACGCAGTACGGCAGACACGTCTTCAGGGGTTCCGGGCCTGACGACCGCCCCGGGAAGCACGCGCAAATCTTCGGTTTCGTCGTGGGAAAAGGCCTCAAGTACCTCGGGCGCCAGCGACAGGTTTTCATCGCCCACCAGGGCACGTAGGGCTTCGACTGATTTTCGCGTAACTTGGGCCATCTTCACAGAAACGATTTGATTCAAATGTACCGCAGTATTCGCTTGACCGCCCTGCTTCTCCTGAGTTCGGTCGCCGTTTTGGCCCAACGCCCCGTGGAACTCCCCGACCTTTATGAGTCCCGAGTATTCAACGCCAAAGGAGTTCAGGGATTCCGTTCCCTAGAAGACGGCATTCACTTCAGCCGCCGAACGGCCAAAGGGATTGAACGCTTCAGCTTCGCTACCGGGGAGTCCGCCGGAATTTTGGTCGCCAGCGAAGACCTGCAAATCAACGGCGAGGCCCTAAACTTCAGCAACTACGTGTTTGCTCCGGGCGAGCGCTACGTCATTCTCGAAACCAACGTGGAGCCGATTTACCGCCATTCCTACACCGCGGTGGTCTACGTGTGGGATCGGGAGGCCAAAAAGCTCACGCAGATGTACGGCGCACCCATTCAAAACCCGGTGCTGGCCCCCGACGGAAGCGCGCTGGCCTTCGTTTTTGAACAGAACGTTTACATCCAAAACCTCAGCACCCTCAAGGTTACCCAGGTCACCGGCGACGGCGAAAAGAACGCCATCCTGAACGGCGCCCCCGACTGGGTCTATGAGGAAGAATTCAGCTTCCACGTGGGCATCGCCTGGAGCCCCGACAGCAAGTCGCTCGCCTACCTGCGCTTTGACGAACGCGCCGTGCCCACCTTCAGCATGGACCTGTACGGAAGCGATACCTACCCCAAACCCTACGTGTTCAAGTACCCCAAAGCCGGCGAAGCGAATTCTGTGGTGAGCCTGCACGTTTGGAGTAACGGAACAACGCATGAAGCCAGCAAGGGCCTGAAGTACGAGTACATTCCGCGCATGGCCTGGAGCCCCAAGGGCGAGTTGTTCTTCGCAACCCTGAACCGCCACCAGGACTCCATGCAGGTCATGGCCTACCGCCAGGGTCAGGCTCCGCGCCGTTTTTTACTCGAGACCGACGCAGCCTTTGTCGAGTCGGAGCGCGAATTCAGCTTTTTGGACGACGCCCGCCTGGTTTGGGCCAGCGAGCGCAGCGGCTACACGCACTACTACCTGTATTCGGCCGACGGCAAAAAGTTCAGCCCGATTACGCGCGGAACCTTTGACGTAACCGCCTGGTACGGCGTCGACGAACAACGCGGAGAGGCCTACTACCAGGCCGCCACGCGCAGCGCAAGCCAGCGCGAAGTATTCCGCACCAAACTCAGCGGCGGAACCCCTACCCCCATCGCCGCCAAAGCCGCGTGGAACGAGGCCGACTTCTCGTCTTCCTACGACTACTACCTCCTGACCGCCCAAGACGGCAACAGCCCGGCCACCTACGCACTGATGGACCGCAGCGGAAAGCAGGTGCGCATGCTCGAAGACAACGCGAAACTCCGCGAGGACATCAAGGCCTTCGCGCTCTCGCCCAAAACATTTTTCACGCTGGAGGCAGCCAACGGCCAGAAACTTCCGGCTTGGGAAATTCGCCCCGTGAACTTTGACGCCAGCAAAAAGTACCCCGTCCTCATGTTCGTCTACGGCGGACCCGGGAGCCAGCAGGTCACCCAGCGCTGGGGTGGCCGCGACTACTTCTGGTACCAAATGCTGGCCGCCAAAGGCTACTGGATCGTCTGCGTCGACAACCGCGGAACGGGCGCCATGGGCCGCGACTTCAAAAAGGTGACCTACCTGCAGCTCGGCAAGTACGAGGTGGAAGACCAAATTGCGGCCGCGCAGTCGCTGGCCAAGCACCCCAACGTCGACGCCGGCCGCATCGGAATCTGGGGATGGTCCTACGGCGGATTCATGTCCTCGAACTGCCTGCTGCAGGGTGCCGACGTGTTCAAAGCCGCCATCGCCGTGGCTCCGGTGACCAACTGGCGCTTTTACGACAACATCTACACGGAGCGCTACATGCGCACCCCGGCCGAGAACTCCACCAACTACGACGTGAATTCGCCGCTCGCCCACGCCGCCAAGCTCAAGGGGAACTTCCTGTTGATCCACGGTTCCGCCGACGACAACGTGCACGTACAAAATGCCATGCGCCTAGCCGAGGAACTGATTCAAGCCAACAAGCAGTTCGACTACATGGTCTACCCCGACAAGAACCACGGAATCTTCGGCGGCGCCACGCGCTACCAGCTCTACACCAAGATGACGAATTTTATCCTGAACAACCTCTAATTCCCTAACACCCCAAACTATGGCTTCTACCGAAAAAATGGCGCACCCCCGCGGGCTTTATACCCTCTTCTTCACGGAGATGTGGGAGCGCTTTAGCTACTACGGCATGCGCGCCCTCTTGGTGCTGTACTTAACGACGGAATACCTCCGCGGCGGCTTCGGCATGGACCGCGCGTCGGCACTGGAGATCTACGGCATATTTACGGGCTTGGCCTACCTCACCCCCATCATCGGCGGAGCCTTAGCCGACCGCATCCTCGGCCAGCGCCGCGCCATTTACATCGGCGGATTCCTGATGGCTCTGGGCCAGTTTGCCTTGGCGGGCTCCCACGCCTTTGCCGCAGACGAAGCCCTGCGCCAGTGGATGTTCCACATGGGCCTTGGCTTACTCATTTTGGGCAACGGCTTCTTTAAACCGAACATTTCAACGATCGTGGGTTCGCTCTACACCGACAACGATCCGCGCAAAGACTCGGCCTTCACCATCTTCTACATGGGAATCAACCTGGGCGCCTTCCTGTCGCCCATTATTTGCGGAACCCTCGGTGAGCAGGTAGGCTGGATGTGGGGCTTCGGCAGCGCCGGCGTCGGCATGCTGCTCGCCACGGTGTGGCTGTACGTCGAAGAGCCCAAGCTCGAGGGCCGCGGAATGCCTCCGGGGCGCGAAGGCGTGCGCTTGGGTGGCGCCGACTTCGGTACGATCGCCGCCTTCGTCGTCGGAGGGGTGGCCGCGGTTTATGGCTTTTTTGCCCTGCAGGCGGCGATTTCTGATTCCGCCATGTCGACCGCGCTTAAGGTAGTCGGCTTGCTCGGTGCGGCCGGCATCGCCTACATCATCTATAACGGCACCTCCGGCAGCGAGCAGTGGAGCCGCGTGAGTGCCATCCTGATCTTCACGATCGCCAACATTTTCTTTTGGAGCGGATTTGAACAGGCCGGCGGCACCTTCAACCTCTTCGCCGCCGAAGAGACCAACCGCGTGGTGTTTGGCTACGAAATCGCCGCCTCGCTGTTTCAGAGCGTGAACGCGTTGGCCATCTTCATTTTTGCGCCCCTCTTCGCGTCGCTTTGGGTCACCCTGGCCGCGCGCAACATGAACCCGTCTACCCCGGCGAAATTCGGCCTTGGACTGACCCTGTTGGCCGTGGGCTTCATCGTCATGTCCTTCGCGAGCTTTGCCGCAGAAGGCGACGCACTCATCAGCCCCCTGTGGTTGATCGGCGTGTACGTGCTGCACACCTTTGGTGAGCTGTGCATCTCGCCCATCGGACTTTCGATGGTGACCAAGCTGGCTCCACCCAAGATTGTGAGCGTGATGATGGGCCTGTGGTTCGCGTCCATGGCCCTGGCCAACTACCTCGCGGGAATTATGGAGAGCCTGCTCCACTCGATCGCCCCCGACATGAACCTGTTTGTCTTCCTGACCATTTCGTCGGCCGTGGGTGCCGCGCTGCTGTTTGCGCTGACGCCCCTGCTGCGCAAGCTGATGCGCGGAATTCACTAATCGGAATTCGCCAAAACAACCAGGGGCCCCTCGCGGGCCCCTTTTTTTTGCGCCTGCGGCCGGACTTAGAAGTAGACGATGTCGTAGCCCTTCAGCGTAAGGGTCTGGTACTTTTTCTCGTCAAACATGTAAAGGCGCGACGGGCGCTTGGCCTTGGCGCTTGACCGCACCGTGTTTCCGGTCTCGATGAGTAGTTGGCTTTTGAGCACCTTGCGGCGAAAGTTCCGCTTGTCAAATTTTCGGCCCAATGCGCACTCGTACAGGCGCTGAATCTCGTTAAGCGTGAATTCGCGCGGAAGCAGCGTGAACCCCACCGGGCGGCGCTTAACCCGGCGCTTGAAGCGTTCGCGGGCATAGGCCATCACCTCGTCGTGGTCGTAGGCCATCGAAGGCACCTTAGTCACGGGTATCCAGCGGCAGCCCCGTGCCTCAAGGGACGCCTTGAGGTCGTCGCTCAGGCGCACCAGGCAGTAGTAAGCTATGTTCACCACACGGCCCGACGGATTTCGGTACGGATTCGCGAAGGAATTGAGCTGCTCCAAGGGCCAGTCGTCCCGTCCCGTGAGATCGCGGAGCAGGGACTTCACGACGTTTTCCGGGGCCTGGTCCGGGCGAATGATGGCGGTCGGTAAAATATGAGCCCCGTGAAAGGGTTCGCCGTCTTTTTGGGCAATCAAGGTCAGCAGTTCGTCGCCGCTAAATCCGTAAACCACCACCGAGGTGGCCAGGGCAACGTTAAAGTCGGCGGGCGTAAAATCAATCTTCATGATCGGGATGCAAAACTAGGCTTGCCCCACCAAGAAGTGTACCGAAATACACAAATTTAAAGCAGACGTTACCCTCGGGTAAAAAAAGCAAGCGCGGCCACTTGCGTAACCGCGCTCAGCAGGCGCACTCGGAGGGAATGCGTTACCCCGCACGTCCCGTGGGACGGCTTTGCCCGGTGCATGTGCCAAAAGCCTGACTTCGGCGCACCCAGCACTGAATCCACTCGCCCAAGCTTCATCCCTTCGCCAAGGGCAGCCGGACCTCTATCCCAAGGTCCCGTGGACGGCAGTTCACCTTGATCCAACCGCGCTGCTGCGTCGGTAAGCGGCTCATTCCGCTCGGAGCACCTGCGCCTAAACGCCGGACTCCGTGGTCAAGCAAACGGACGGAAGTAAGCTCCCACGCCCGGAGGCGCTTCCGTTTGGCTGGGAGGCGCTACCTCCCGTGGACCTGCTCCAGCTGTTCCGGCCGTCGCCGGGCCGAAGCGGTCAATGACGTAGATTATTGGCTACCAAGCAAGGCTTACCCAACTTGGGTGCACCGAAATGCACCTATCTACATCAACGCCAACTACTTAGTTAAGAACTAAGCCGTTCAGTTCGCTTCACTTTAGGGGTGAGAACGCGCTGCTGCGTTCATTGAAGGTAGCATAAATTCTCATGGTTCAAAGGCTTGTGAATAAGTTCTTTCAAACCGTGAATTTTAGGATTTAGCTTCTCATTTTCAATTAGTTAAAACTACATGTTTAACCAAAAAAACGGGCATAAAAAAATCCCCTCAACCGAAGTTGAAGGGATTTTGTCGGGATGACAGGACTTGAACCTGCGACCACACGCCCCCCAGACGTGTACTCTACCACCTGAGCTACATCCCGATTAGGGCGGCAAATATACGCGAAATGCATCAGTAAAATGGGACTTCGGTTCCGCAGCCGATCGCCGCCGGCGCGTACATTTGGCAGATGGAACAACACAACCTCGTGATCATTGGATCCGGACCCGCCGGATACACCGCCGCCATCTACGCGGCACGCGCTGACCTTAAGCCCATTATGTACGTTGGACTGCAGCCCGGAGGCCAGTTGACGACCACCACCGAGGTCGATAACTTCCCCGGTTACCCCCAGGGCGTAGACGGCAACCAACTCATGGAGGACCTTAAAAATCAGGCAGAGCGCTTTGGTACCGACGTTCGCTGGGGCATGATTACCCAGGTTGAATTTTCGGACACCCCCGGCGGATTCCACACGCTCACGGTCGACGAGACCACCCAAATTCAGGCGCAGACGGTGGTGATCGCCACGGGCGCGACGGCGAAGTACCTCGGCCTGCCGAGCGAAGAGAAGTTTATGGGCCACGGCGTAAGCGCCTGCGCCGTCTGCGACGGATTTTTTTACAAGGGTCAAGAAGTGGTCATTGTGGGCGGTGGCGACACGGCCGCTGAAGAGGCCTCGTACCTGGCTAAACTCTGCCCAAAGGTCACCATGCTGGTGCGCAAGGGCGAGCTGCGCGCCTCAAAGGCGATGCAAAACCGCATCCTGAGCACCCCCAACATCGAGGTTCGCTGGCATACCGAAACGCTCGAGCTTCTGGGCAACGAAGGCGTAGAAGCGGTTAAGGTGCGCAACCTACAAACCGGCGTCGAGGACGTGATTCCGGCCACCGGATTCTTTGTCGCCATTGGCCACAAGCCGAACACCGACATTTTCAAAGGCCAATTAGACATGGACGAGGTTGGCTACCTCCAAGTCCAGCCCGGCAGCACCAAAACCCGCAAGCCGGGTGTTTTTGCCGCCGGTGACGTGGCCGACAAGGTGTACCGCCAAGCGATTTCGGCCGCAGGAACCGGCTGCATGTCGGCACTTGACGCCGAGCGCTACCTGGCCGAGTTCCACTGATCGCACCCGCGTTAACGCAACAAAAAAGCCGGCCCGTGAGGGTCGGCTTTTTTCGTTAGTACTCCGGGTCGCTTACATGCGCTTGCGGCCTCCGGGCTTGCCAGCGCCCCCGCCGAAGCCGGGCTTACCTCCGCCAAAGCGCTTTCCGCCGCCAAAACCGGGCTTGCCCCCGCCGAAGCTGGGTTTTCCGCCTGGGCTCAGGCGTGGCTTGCGCGCCTCAAATCCGGTATCGCTGGCTCCGCGGTTGAAGGCGTCGGCACGGTCGTCGTTGCCGCGCGCCCAATCCGGGGTTTCTTGGCGCTGGGTCCACGAACCACCGCGTGCTTCGCCGCCGCCTTGGGCGCCGTAGGGCTTGCGGTCGTCGCCTCGGTAGCCGCCACCGCCGCCACCTTGGTAGCCTCCGCGGTCGTTTCCGCCGCGGTAGCCTCCGCCGCCGCCACCTTGGTAGCCGCCGCGGTCGTTGCCGCCGCGGTAACCGCCTCCGCCGCCTTGGTAGCCGCCGCGCGGTCCACGGTCGTTGCCGCCGCGGTCGCCAAAGCGACCTTGGGGACGTCCGCCGCCAAAGCGGTCGTTGCGGGGTCCGCGGTCGCGCTCAAAGCGACCAACTTGGTCCTCAACCGCCTGCAACTCGACTTCGACGCCCTTGACGTGCGCCCCGTTCAGCGCCATTTGCACGTCGTCGACGCGCGTTTGGGGCACATTGAAGTAGCTCACGTCCGGTCCGCAGTTCACACCCTGCACTTCGCCTTCGCCGAGGCGAACGGTTTCGCGCAAGAAATCCTTGAGCGCAAACCAGGTAAAGCCCTGGGCCTCACCCACGTTGATCGAAAAGCGCTGCTCCATCGGGGCGTCCATGCCGCGTTGGCGCTTGGTTCCGCGCTCTTCGTAACCTCCGTCTCCGCGTTCCTTGCGCTCCTTTTGGGCACGAACCGACGGAATCTCCGCTTGCTCGTTCACGTAGTGCTGCACCAGCTCGTGGAGCTCGGCCGCAAAAAAGCGCTCGATGAGCTCGCGCGACGTCATGTGCTCAAATTGGGGCATCACGGCCTCCACCAACGGCTTGATGACCTCGGGTGCCTCGGGATGCGCGGCAAACTCTTCGGCAAAGTGGTTGACCTGACGGGCCAAAACTTCGTCGCGGGTCGGCAGCGTGCACTGAAGCATTTCGCGCTGAATCATCTTCTGAATGAAGGCGATTTTGCGGCGCTCCATGGGGTTGATCAGCGCCCAGCTCTCCCCCGACTTTCCGGCACGGCCGGTACGGCCGCTGCGGTGGTTGTAGCTCTCGGTATCGTTGGGGAAACCGAAGTGGATTACGTGCGACAGATCCTGAACGTCGATGCCGCGGGCGGCCACGTCGGTGCACACCAGCAACTTGACGCGCTTGTGGCGGAAGGACTGCATGACCAGATCGCGCTGCTGCTGGCTCAGGTCGCCGTGCAGGGCCGACGCGGTGTAGCCCTCGGCCACCAGGCGCTCGGCAAGTTCCTGGGTTTCAATCTTGGTGCGGCAGAAAATCATGCCGTACAGCCCGGGCGCGCTGTCGAGCAGGCGACGTAGTCCGCTGTAGCGGTGCTCTTTGGGCACCACAAACACCTTGTGGGTCACCGTGGTCGTACCCGAGTTGCGTTGGCCAATTTGTACGCGGATCGGCTCGTTCATGAGCGTCTTGGTCATGGCGTCGATCGGCTTGGGCAACGTGGCACTGAAGCACCAAATGTTGCGGCCTTCGGGGGCTTGCTTGAGGACTTCTTGAACGTCGTCCCAAAAGCCCATGTTGAGCATTTCGTCGGCCTCGTCCAGGATGATGTACTCCAGGTCATCAAAAAGCACCTGACCTTGACGGTTCAAGTCCAGCAGGCGACCGGGGGTAGCCATCAAGATGTCGACGCCCTTTTTCATCGCCGTCACTTGGGTGCGCATCGCGGCACCGCCGTAGACCGCCAGCATGCGAAGGCCGGTTTCGGTTGCGTACTTCTCCATTTCGGTCGAAATCTGCACGCAGAGTTCGCGGGTCGGAGCCAAGATCAGCGCCTTAGGGCGGTTTTTGGCCGAAGGCTGGCCGTCTTCGAGCAGCATGTGCAGGAGCGGCAGGCCAAAGGCTGCGGTTTTACCCGTTCCGGTTTGGGCCAGTGCGACCATGTCGGTCTGCCCGTTGGCACCCAAAAGAAGGGGGATAGTTTCGGATTGAACAGGTGTAGCCTGCTCGAAACCAAGCGCTTGAATCGCTTGGAGGAGTTCGGATCGGAGTCCGAGTTCAGTAAATGTAGCCATCGCGTAGATGTGTTAAAGCCCTATTAAAATGGCCCCAACCCGCGGAGCCTTCGGTCGTAGAAAAGCATATCGTCCTGTAAGCCGGATTCTGTTCGCCCCTTGCGTTGCGCCCTTGCCATTGATCTGGGCAGTTGGTCACCCAACTGCTCTATCTGCCTACCCGCTGGCTCAGACGAGCCGTCTTCAAGCGCCAGCCTACATGGCATTTCATCCCGCGAGGTTTACCAAGCCATCGGAATTGCTTCCGACGCTGGTGGGCTCTTACCCCACCTTTTCACCCTTGCCCCCGGTACTCATACGACGTTCCGTTGGCGGTTTCCCTCTCTGTGGCACTAGCTGTCAGCCCTTGGGTTGCCCCTCCAACTGCCTACCCGTTAGGTAGCGCGGTGCTCTGTGATGTCCGGACTTTCCTCCCCTCGGAACCGAAGCCCCTCAAGGCGGCAAGGCGGACGTTATGCGGGCGCAAAGGTACGCAAAATAAAAAGACCGCCCAGGTTACCGGGCGGTCTTCGTTTTTGGGCGTTGATTTCGGCCTACTTCTGAACCGCAATGCGGCGGGTTACCACGCCCTCTTCGCTGGTAATCTGGAGCAGGTACAATCCAGCGGAAGCCTCGCTGAGGTCGACCGCGTGGCGCTGCAGGCCGTTGGCCGATTCCAGGTTGCGCACCCAAACGACCTGACCGGTGGCACTCAGTACCTTGACTTCCACGCGTTGGGCGGAACCCAGCTCAAAGTCGACGCGGAACACGCCGGAATTTGGATTGGGGTACACGCTGAGGCTGCGGTCAAGTGGTGTTTCGGCTACGTTGATGCCCGCCACCGTTACCGGAATGACCAAGGTATCGGCGCCGCAGACTCCGCCCGCGATTAGGGTCACGTTGTACCCTCCGTTGGCGGCGTAGCTGTGGCTGGTGATCGCGCCGGTTCCGGTCGATCCGTCACCGAAGTTCCAGTCGTAGGACGTAGCGTTCGTGGAGGCACTCGCATCGAAATCGACCGCCATTGCGGTGGACGTGGCCGCCTGAGGCGTGCTGGTGAAGCTTGCCGCCGGACCCGCTTGGTGGTACAGTGTAACCTCGCCGTCGGGACGCGGGCATCCTCCGCTTCCCAACTGCCAGTTGTAGAAGTAGTAGTACGACGTGGCGTTAAACGTTGTTCCAGTAATGGTCACGCTGCCGTCGGTCGACAGGTACGGGAATACCGCCCCCGAGGAGTTGCGCTGCAGGCCGCCGGCGTTGTTGGTTGTCGTACTGCCCATGCGGTAGTTACCCGGGGGCAGCGAAATGTTGACCACCAAGCGGTTAAATCCGGGAGCCGTCGACGAAACCGTTACCGTTTGAACGGTAGCCAGGGTAGCCGCATCCTGAACCACGACGTCAATTAATCCGATGTTCGTGGCAAACACATCCACGGAGTAAATGGTCGTTGGGGAATTGACGGTGAACAGGTTGTAGTGGTTCATCGCCGTGTAGTTTGCTGTCGCACCAATCGTGTTGTCGAGCGGTCCAACTTGGCCCGAGGTCGACGTCGGGCGGAGCACAAAGGTCGTGTCGGCCGCATTCATCGGACCAACGAGCAGGCTGTCCGACGTGCCGAGGGTGTCGCCCGCGGTGCTCAACCACATGTAGGAATCGGTGCTCGCCCCTCCGCTTGGGAAGTACAGCGTGGCAAACCCGCCCGCACAAAGCGTATCGGCCGACGCCGTCGGAATGCGGGGCAGCGCGTCGAGCAGGTTGCGCGACGCCGTCAAGCTGTCGTTGGAGGTCTTGCCGTCGTTGGCCAAGGCCACGTAGCCTTTGAAGGCAAAGGTTCCGCCAACCACCGTATTTACCGTACCTACTTGAACCGTGTCCACGGCGAGGGACGCCAGGGTACCGGTGTAGGTGGATGAAAGCGATGCCGTAGCGGCGCCGCTGACCAGGGCACCCACACCAAAGTTGGACTGCGAGGCCGTTCCGAGGTTTCGAATAACGACCGAAACCGCTGAATTGGAATCTCCGCACGAATTATTGCCCGGCACAAGCAGCGCGGTCACCTGAAGGTCGTTGGCCAAGGGCGTAAACTCGTCGGCGCCCAGGTCGGGTGCGGTGGTCGAACGAAGGTCGCCGTCAATGTCGGTCGTGACCGTGGCAATGGGCGTTCCCATGTTGTTGGGCCCGTTGTTCACCACGCGCAGGTCGTTGGCCGCGGCGAAGAGAACCGGATTGTCGGTCGAATTCACGTTAAGCAGCGGATAGGCCGTCTTCCAAGCCGCGAGGCTCGGTTGCGCCACATTGTAGTAAACAAAGGTTGCCGTGGCGGCCGAGTTATACAGGTTGTAGTCCATGGTCACCGAATCGGGCAATCCACTCTGGTACAGCGCATACGTGCCACCTCGGAAGATGTTGTTGCGAAGATTCAGGTTCTTCGACTGCAGCGTGGCCGTACTCGACACCAGGTACAGACCGTAGGTGCTTCCCGAGAAGGTATTGTGGTACATGTTCACGTGGCGCGGGTACGGCAAGTAGGCTCCGTAGCTGTTGGTTGCCGCCGACATGTTGTTGGCAATCACGCTGTTGTTCGCCGGCTTCACGTTGTTATTGAGGTAACCCATTGTGATGCCCGCCAAGGCTGAATAGGTCTCGTTGCGCTCCATGTTCACGTTGCCCACGTAGTAGAGGTAGTGTCCGTAGTTGCTCGTATTGCGCAGATTACGAACCTTGTTGTCGTTGATCGTAAGGTTACCCATGTAGTAGAAGTAGGTGCCGTAGTAGTAGGCCTTCGTGATGGTGTTTCCCGAAAGATTGATGCCGGTATTGAACGATGTGGTGCTGCTGCCGTTAAAGCGCACCCCGTAGTAACCGCCTTTAATGACGTTGTCGGTCACGGTAATGTTGTTGGCGTTTACTCCGTACCCGGTAACCGACGTCAAGCTCGAAGTTGACGCAATGCCCGCGATGGTGCTGGCGGTGGCCGTCGTATCGGCTAGAATTTCGTTTTCATCAATAACGATGTCGTGGGCTCCGCCCGTCAAAATGATGCCCGACGCCGTGGGGTGCATAATCCGCAGCTTGCGCAGGGTCACAAAGTCCGTTCCGTTCAAGGTGACCGCCGCGAACTGCCCCGCCACACCCTGAATAGTGGCCGTTCCCGTTGCCGGACCTTGGAAGGTCACGGTATTGGTCGCTGAAGCGCCGTTGAGCGTTGCAAGAGACATTCCGCCGGTATGGACGTAGGGTGCGAGCGTGAAGGTTACCGGGCCCGTGATTCCGCAGGTCGAAACCGCGGCCAGGGCACTCTGAAGGTTAACGAAGTTTGAAGTACCCGTTCCGTTGGAATCGATGGTGTAGTTGCCGATCAACGTCGAAACGCAGGGAGTGACGAAGGTCACCGGCCCCACCCACTGCCCCAGGGCGGCAGCACACGTAGACTGCACGTAAACCTGGTAGGTCGTACCGGGCTGAAGTCCGCTTAGCGTGAAGGGATTCACCGTAGCGGAAGTCTGGTTTGCACCGGAACCTCCCGAACCAATGGAAAAGCCCAACGGACCCCAAGCTACCGTAGCTGGGGTGGTCGCTGTTCCGCCCACGGTCCATGAAACGCTTGCGGAATTGGTGGAGGGGACGACCGAAACCGTGGCCGCAGGACAGGGCGTCGGCGTCGATTTTAGTGCGACGTTATCGAGGAACAGGTCGTAGTCGTTTGCTCCGATATGGGTCGAACTGTTGGTCAAGCTCTCGATGTAGAACGCAATTTTCACCAGCCCCGTGTAGCTGCTCAAGTTTACCGAATAGGTTCCGCCAAACGGACTCAGGCCTGAACCGCGGTGGTACTTGGCGAGGGCTTGGTTGCGGTTCCAGGTGGTGCCGTTGTCGGTCGAAATGAAGACAAACAGGGTGTCGTCGTTGCCCAAAACAGCCGCCGTGGTACCGTTGGCCACCTTGGCGCCCATATCCCACTCGAAGTAGGTGGTATGCGCCACGTTGCCCAAGTCAATTGAGGGGGTAATGGTCCAACCCTGGGTGGCCACTGAGGTGACGGGGACTTGGTTGCGCACGGCTCCCGTTGTGCCGACGTTGAGGAAGCCGTCGAGCATCCAGGCTGAGGTATTGGTTCCCAGCGGAGTTGGGTTTGCCGCCACCGCGTTGCGCTCGGTCCAAGCACGCGGTTTGGGGACCGCCGCCAGCGGGTCGTAGCCGTTGGCAAAGTTCTCTACCCAACCGACCTGTACCGGGGTGCTGAATGAGTAGGGACCAACCCATACTGAGGTCTGGGTTCCGCAATTGCCTTGGAGGTACACGTCGTATTCGGCGTATCCGTTGAGGCCCGTGATGGTGTGCGACGGGGTAGACACCGTCGTTCCCTGTCCCGTACCCGGAACGAAGCCCTTGGGCCCCCACTGCAGGTTGGTTGCGGTTGCGTTTGAGGTGTAGCTAACGGTTGCGGAATTTGCTCGAACGTTGGTCACCGAAACGTTGAACGGAGCGGGGCAGCCCGAGGGGGTGTACTCCACGGCGCCAATATCTGGAGTCGTCGAGCGCGCCGCGCGATTGAGGTCAAGGGGCACCAGGGCCAATTGGTTCTCTCCCGAATTGTTATAGGCAAACGAAATGGGGGTGAGATCGCCCGTCAGCACGTTGGTGAAAATGGGGTCGCTCGAGATGCTGTTGGAATCGCGTCCCGTCGCCGCGGTCCACGCAGCCAAGCTTGGGTAGGTAATCGTTCCACTTCGGGCGGCAACGAAGTTACCCGAACCCCCAGCCGTCGACGTAAACCGAATGCCGTTGCGGTTGGAATTCATCAAGGCCGTGGTGGACGAATTGTAGAGCGCAAACTTGTTGCCCGTTCCCGACGACGCAATTTGAATGATGTTGTTCTTGAAGTTGACCTGGGTCAAGTTGCCGCTGAAAAACACGCCGTACACGGTGGCCGTACCCGTTCCGGAATTGGAATTAAAGTCGATGGTGTTGTGCAGCACATTGATGGTGTCGGTCGTGAGCATGTACATGCCGTACAGCGTGCTTCCGAGGTTGTTCACGTTGTAAATGGCGTTGTTGGCTACCAGCACCGGACTGGCGGCCGTTCCGGAGGTGCTCGAAAAGTAAATCAAGTAGGATACGAACGCCGTGGTTCCGTTGCTGCCGCCCAAATCGTGGATTCGGTTGGCTACCACCTTGAGGCCCGGATTTCGCCCGTAGTTGTACAGACCGTAGCAGGTACTTACCGTGGCCCGGGTCAGGCGGTTGATGTCGTTGTATTCGAAGGTTAGGTTGTTTTGACCGTAGGAATAAACCCCGTAGATGTAAAAGTTGCTGATGCTGGTGTTGCGCACCGTGTTGTTTGTGGGCTGCGAGGCCAAACTCAGTCCGCTTCCGTTCAAGCAAAGGCCGTAGTATCCACCCACGATTTGGCAGGAGTCAATGAGCAGATTGGATGCCGTCCCGGTTTGGGTGCCCGTGGCGGCGGTAGCCGATTGGGTTAGCGTGAATGCAGCGAAGCTCGACGAGGTCGACGTCTCGCTGGTCCGAATGACGCAGCGCTTGAACGTATTGTTGTTGGCGCTATTGCCCATGCGAACCGCCCAACCTACGGTGGTGCCAGCGGCCTCAATAATTAGGTCTTCAAACCGAAGGAAGTCCGCCCCATTGAGAAACAAGGTATGGCGTTCGTTCGTGTTGGATGAGGCAAACGACAGCAAGTTGTTGTTGCCCTTAACCGTGATGGTGTTGGTCGCCGACATGCCCGGAATCTCGTTGATGACGATTTGTTCGTTAAAGGGTCCGGAATTCGTAAGAACCTGAAAAACAACCGGACCGGCCACGCCGCAGGCCGCGGCCGCAAAAGCCGCAGTAAACGTGGGGTAGGTTCCGCCCGAGCCGATGGTGTAGGTTCCGCCCGCCAAATTCGGAAGCGTGGTGACCTGCACCGCATTGGAATACACCGTCGTCGCGGAGTTGCTGCAGGTGATCGCACAGCGGTAAAAGGTATTCACCGTCTGCGAAACCGTGGCAGACATGGACGTAGCCCCGGCAATGGCCGTCCAGGGTCCGGAGGCCGACGAGGACGATTCCCATTGATAGGAAATACCCGAGGCCAAGGTGGCACCCGTCAGGCTCAAGTTGAAGTTTTGAAGGGGGCATACCGCCGAAAGGCTGGTGTTGGTGGTACCCGCCGAAGGAGTTCCCGCGCACGGAGTGAGCGGTATAAAGCTCACTGAACCCGTGAAAAATCGCGGGTTGTTTACGGTCCCGCCGTAGCCAATATTGGCCCCACTAATTTGGGCATCACCTACCTTTAGGTTGATTCCGCTGTTGCTGAAGGTGTTGGGCGAAGCGGTACCGACTCCTGTTCCGCTGTAGTTCATGGTTCCTGATAAAACCAAGGCAAACCGGATGGAACTGCCGCCGGGAACAACGACGTTAATGTTGGATAGGACCGGATTCACTCCGGTGGCGGTGATGCCCGACACCGTGCCACTGGCCGCTAGGGACCAACCCGAAGGGGGTGCCGTGGACACAAAATTACCGGTTATGGGGCCCGCCAACGAGGTGGTGCTGGTGTACAAATCAGCAGTGTTGCTGTTGTTGGTCGTTGCCGTCCATTGGCCAACTTGGGTGATTTGAATGGGCGAGGTTGTGGTATTCTCCACCAGAAAGGTGATGTAGCACGCCCCCGTTGCACCGGTTCCGCAGCTGTTTGAACCGGTGTACCCGGTACTGCCGGTGGTGGTATTCAGCGTGATCTGTGCCCAGGTCGAGGGAAGAATAAGGAGTCCGAGGAGTGCGTAGGCGATTTTATTCATGGTGGTTGGCGTTAAAAACGGACAGACAATATACGGAGCGGATACCATTTGAACCAACGAACATTGGAGCATGTAGTTTATGGATTTCGGTGCGCGCACTAAACGAAGCAGCCACATTGTTTACCTTTGCAGCCCTCGGGAAGTAGCGCAGGTGGTAGCGCATCTGGTTTGGGACCAGAGGGTCGCAGGTTCGAATCCTGTCTTCCCGACGTAAAAAGGCGCCTTTCGGCGCCTTTTTTTGTGGCAAAATTTCGTACATTAACGTATTAATGATGCCAACCTTAGAAGGTGCGCAAAATGCCTCAACACACTAGATATAAGCAACTTTTATAATCAAAACGACCGTGGAAGCGGCAAGAGCTCGTACGGTAAGAAGTGCTTTAATCAATTTGCGCAGGGCCGGTGGCGCGATCGAAAAATAGCCGTGATTCGCTACCTGGGTGGTAAATACTCCGACTGCGAATTGACGTTGACCAGTGATAACTACGTCGTCTTTGATATCCACCATGAACGCCCTGATTTAAAGACGTTTACATGGGAAAAATTGCGACTTCGATCCGAGGAGTACATCGTAAATGAACTCACGTATTGCCGACTGCTTTGTGCGAACTGCCACCGGCTTCACCATCACCACCAAAGAGCGCAGCCCCGGCAGGATTCAAACCTGCACTCGTCGCATTAGAAGTGCGATGCATTATTCAGTTATGCTACGGGGCCGTGGCGCTCTGTGAACTGGTGGGCTACAAATTTAAGCACGTTCAGAGCCTTACCCCTACTTTTGACCCGCCGTGCGCACGCTATTCCTTATCACCCTACTGAGCGCCAGTACCCTTTGGGCGCAGCCAGATTCCGTGCACACCCGCCAACCCTGGGGCCAGCCTGAAAAAGCAGCCCTGGCGAGCGCGCTGCTGCCCGGCGCAGGCCAGATCGCCAACAAGCAACTCTGGAAAGCACCCATCGCCTGGGGCATAATAGCCGGGAGCGGGTACTACTTCTACCAAAACTTCTCGAGCTACCGTCGACTGAGCACTGCGATCGACTACCGACTTGACGGCGATCCCCTAACGGTCGACGAATTTGAAGGTCAATTCACGGTTAACCAGCTCTTTTCGCTTCAAAACGACTACCGTCGACGCAGAGACTATGCGTTCCTCGGCGTTGGAGCCGGGTACCTGTTTCAAGTCCTAGACGCCTATGCGGCCGGACACCTCGTGGATTTTGACGTATCGCCGAGCTTGAGCGGTCGATTCCGCCCTGCCTTTGGACCCAACGCTACCTTTGGTGCGAATTTGACGCTTGTATGGCACTAAAGCTCGCCCTAGTTGGCTACGGAAAAATGGGTCAAGCCATTGAGGCTGAAGCGGTCGCGCGCGGCCACCACGTCGTGGCGCGGATTCGTTCATCCGACGAGTGGAACCTGGCTGACGCCGACGTCGTCATTGAATTCACCCAACCCGAATCGGCGGTAGCCAACTTGACACGGCTTGCGGAACGTGGAAAGCCCGTCATCTGCGGAACTACAGGGTGGTTTCAGGACCTGCCGGGCGTCGAGGCTGCGTTTCTCCATGCGCACAACCGCCTGATTTACGCCTCGAACTTTAGCTTGGGTGTTCAGCTCGCGTTTCAGCTCAACCGCCAAATGGCGGAACTCCTCGCCCCCTACCGCGACCAGTACCGCCCGAGCATCGAAGAAATCCACCATACGGCCAAGAAAGACGCGCCCAGCGGCACCGCCCTCAGCTTCGCCGAAGGGCTCCTGCCCTACTTTCCGGAACTCAAGGGCTGGTCCCTCGACGGAACCCAACCGGGCACCTTGCCGATAACTGCGCGCCGAGAGGATCCCGTTCCGGGCACCCACACTGTGCGCTACGAGTCTGAAATCGACCGAATTGAGCTGACCCACGTCGCCCACAACCGCCGCGGCTTTGCCCTCGGCGCGGTTTTGGCCGCGGAGCGAATCGCAGCCTGCACTCCCGGCGCGCACCATTTCGCCCAAATTTTGTTTTAGCAGCATGCCGACGCGACTCAAGCAGATCACCGAAAGCACGTGGATGGACGTCCTCGGCGTGGCCACGGTACTGACCGCGTCGATTGCGCTGGGCTTCCACAAAACGGTGGTCGCGGGGCTTCCCATCGGAATACTGAGCACCGTCGGAGCCGCCGTAAGCATGATGGGCACCCGCTGGGCAACCAAGCGCAAGAACTGGGGCAACGCCGTGGGGGTGGTCACCAGCGTCAACTCCGCCGTGGTCGACTACTTCTTGGGCAACAAGGCCGCCTTCCTCACCTACCCCGTGTCGCTCCTCGGCAACGCCCTCAGCTTTTTGGTTTGGAGCCGATCGGACCACCGGATTCCGCGCAGCCTGGACCGCTACTACTTCGCCGTAGCTGCCGGCGCCTTTGCGCTCGCGTTTGCCCTGAACTACGTGGGATTTACGGGGTTTTTATCGCATCCCATTGCGCACGAAGACGTGGCCAAATTTTGGGTAACGGCCCTCATTACCGGCCTCACCTTCAGCGGAACCCTGAACATGCCCCGCATGTACGCCGACACCTGGGTCTTTTGGTTGATCTACAATTCCCTCAAACTCTACCAAAACCTGCTCTTTGGCAACGTGGCCTTCGTGGCGAAGTACGTATTTTACCTAGTCAACGCCGTCTTGGCCTGGCGCGTATGGCACCTTGTGCGATCAACGCCTTCGGAATCATGAAGGCGCCGAGCGTTCGCAACCTGCTTCTGGGGCTCGCAGCCCTGCTCATGCTGGGCCACAGCCTGGTTCCGCACGACCACAGCGGCAGCAACCCGCCCAAATTCATACTGTGGCAGCTGTTTAGCGTCGATTTGGGCGGAGACCACCTGCAGCACTTTGCGCCCGCTTCCTGCGACGTGGCCCCAGAAGATGTCGACCAGGTCCAGCTTCCGGACCGCAGCCCGTCGCTCCGCTTGGGCTTCGCCTTGGAGTCGAATTCACCAGCCCGCTGCGGCGCATCGGCTTCGCCTTCGCGCGTTCCCCAAGGCCACCTTAGTTCGTGGTCCCGAAGGCCACCGCCCAGCTCGTTAGCGTGACCCTTTGGCTGCCTTGGCGGCCTGAAATTCGTCCGTTAACTTCGCTATACCATTATGATTCAACGTATTATAAATTTTTCGGTGCGAGCCAAAATGCTCGTATTTCTGGGGACTGCGGTCCTTGCGGCCTGGGGCCTCTACAGCGCCGCCAACCTGCCCATTGATGCGGTACCCGACATCACCAACAACCAGGTTCAGGTGGTCACCACGGCCCCGGCCTTGGCGCCGCAAGAGGTCGAGCAGTTCATAACCTACCCGGTGGAACTGGCCATGGCCAATCTAGCCGGCGTCGAAGAGGTGCGCAGCGTTTCCCGGTACGGACTCTCGGTGGTCACGGTTGTGTTTCGCGACGACGTCGACAACTTAGCCGCCCGCCAGCGGGTTAACGAACAAATCGAACAAGCCGCAGGGCAGATTCCAGCCGGCATCGAACGCCCTGGACTCATGCCCATTACGACCGGATTGGGCGAGATTTACCAGTACACCCTTGAAGTCGACGAAGGCCATCGCTACGATTTAGCCGACCTGCGCAGCATCCACGACTGGCAAATCAAGCGGCAGCTCAGCGGAATTCCGGGCGTCGTTGAGCTGAGTTCCTTTGGCGGACTCCTCAAGCAGTATGAGGTCGCCGTGAACCCAAATCGCCTGACGGAGGTGGGTTTAACGCTCGCCGACGTCTACGATGCCGTGGCGCAGGGCAACCAAAATGCGGGCGGAGCCTACATCGAGAAGTCCGAAGAGGCCTGGTACATCCGCCTCGAGGGCCTCTACCAAACCCTCGAAGACATTGAGCAGGTTTCGCTGCGCAGTCCCGTACTGGGCACCCCGGTATTGGTGCGCGACATCGCCGAGGTCAAGTTTGGCGCGGCTCCGCGCTACGGCGCACTGACGCGCGACGGCCAAGGCGAAGCCGTTGGCGGCATTTTCTTGATGCTCAAGGGCGCGAACAGCTACGAGGTGACTCAGGCCATCGAGGACCGTATCGCGTCCATCGAAAAAAGCCTGCCACCCGGGATCCGCATCGAGCCCTACCTCAACCGCTCCGACCTGGTGGGGCGCGCACTGGGAACCGTGAGCCGCAACCTCATTGAGGGCGGGCTCATCGTGGTCTTCGTGCTGATTTTACTGCTCGGAAACCTGCGTGCTGGGCTCGTCGTCGCCAGCGTAATTCCGCTGTCGCTGCTGTTCGCGCTGAGCTGCATGCGCCTGGCCGGTGTATCGGCCAACCTCATGTCGCTGGGGGCCATTGATTTTGGGATTGTGGTCGACGGGGCCGTCATTGTCGTCGAGGCCGTGCTGGCCGCGATGCACGGTAGGCCGCGCATGACGGCTGGGGAACGCGACGCCGTGGTGGCCAAGAGCGCCGGAGCGATTTACCAATCCGCCGCCTTTGGGGTCGTCATTATTTTGGTGGTGTTTGTGCCCATCCTTTCGCTGACCGGGATTGAGGGCAAAATGTTTCGCCCGATGGCCCAAACCGTGGGTTTTGCGCTCATCGGGGCCTTGCTGTTCAGCGTAACCTACGTTCCGGCCCTAGCGGCCTTGGTACTCAAGCCCGGCGAGGGCGAAAACCGCTCCGAGAAGGTGATGCACCGGCTTCGCCTGCGCTACGAGGGCCTGCTTAACCGCAGCATCCCCAAGGGTGGATGGGTTCTTTCGGCGGCCGTTGGCTTGTTTTTGGGCGCACTGGTCCTCTTTCAGCAACTCGGAAGCGTGTTCATTCCGAGCCTCGAGGAGGGCGACTTGGCAATGCAGCTTTCGATTCCGACCGGCAGCAACCTGGACGAAATGACGCGCATCACCACCCAGGCCGAGCAGCGCCTGATGGCGAAGTTCCCCGAAGTCACGCACGTGGTGAGCAAGATTGGAACCGCCGAGGTTCCGACGGACCCGATGCCCATGGAGGCAGCCGACGTCATGATCTTGCTGAAGCCGAAGTCCGAGTGGACCAGCGCCGAATCCCGCGAAGAACTCGTGGCCAAAATGGAGGCCGAACTGTCGAATGTTTGGGGTGCCGTATTTGAATTCACCCAACCCATTCAGTTGCGCTTTAATGAGTTGATTAGCGGTTCCAAGTCCGACATCGCGCTTCAGGTGTACGGCGACGACCTCGATACGTTGGCGTCGATTGCGTCCCGCATGGCCGTGGCGGTCGAAGGGATTCCCGGTGCAGCCGACGTCAAGGTCGAGGCGACCCAAGGCATGCGCTTTCACCGCTGGGTGCCCGATCGCCAGGCCATGGCCTACCACGGCATCGCGCTCAGTCAGGTGAGCCAAGCGATTGAACACGGCTTTGCCGGGGGCATTGCCGGAACCGTGTACGAAGGCCAACGTCGCTTTGACGTGGCGGTGCGCTTGGACCAAGACCACCGCCGCGAAGCCAACGCCGGGAACGTCATGCTGCGCAGCAGCAGCGGCGAACTGGTCCCGCTTACCGCGGTGGCCCAGCGCATCGAAACGGTCGGCCCGTCGCAGATCAGCCGTTCGCAAACCAGTCGACGGATTTCGGTGGGCATCAACGTGCGCGAACGCGACATCGCCGGCGTCGTGGCCGACATCGAAACCAAGCTCGAGCAAGACGTTCCGCTGCCGGCGGGCTACCGACTGCACATTGGGGGCGATTTTGAAAACCTTCGCGCCGCGGTGGCTCGTCTTCAAGTGGCTGTTCCCGTGGCACTTGCGCTTATTTTGGTGTTGCTTTACTTCACCTTTGGCAGCGTGGCCTATGCCGGCGTGATTTTCTCGGCGATTCCGCTGTCGGCGGTGGGTGGCGTGGCGTTTTTGGCGTTGCGCGGAATGCCCTTTAGTATTTCGGCCGGCATTGGCTTCATCGCCCTGTTTGGGGTCGTGGTGCTCAACGGAATCGTGCTGGCCAGCCGGGTGCGCGAACTGGCCAACCAAGGACTGGAGTGGAACGAAGCCGTGGTTCAGGGCAGCGCAGACCGGTTGCGCGCGGTGCTCATGACCGCCACCGTGGCCGCGCTCGGGTTTGTGCCCATGGCCTTCTCGACGTCGGCCGGTGCCGAGGTCCAAAAGCCGCTCGCAACCGTCGTCATTGGCGGACTGGTTTCGGCCACGCTGCTCACGCTCGGAGTCCTTCCGCTGCTGCTGATTCGGTTTAAGCGCTGGCTGAAGCCGTCCCACCTCGCGGTGGCCCTGTTGCTGGCGGCGAGCTCCGGCGCCTTGGCCCAAATCGCACCCACGGCGGCCGAGGCGATTAAGGCAGCCCAAACGGTGCACGCCAGTGCCCAGCTCGCCCAACTTCAGGTAAGGCTGGCCAAGGCAGAGCCTACGGTGGTGCTTGGCAGCGGGCAAGTGACCGCCCAGTACGGTCAGATGAACGCGGTGGACCTCGACCGCTACGTTTCGTACGAACAACCGCTCGGGTCGGTCG
The DNA here is from genome assembly GCA_021298655.1 of Cryomorphaceae bacterium. Lineage (GTDB taxonomy): Bacteria > Bacteroidota > Bacteroidia > Flavobacteriales > Schleiferiaceae > TMED14. Next base: position 23,618 of record JAJTFK010000018.1, read on the forward strand.
CCCAGCACGTGGCGCGCGGGCAACGCAACGCGGCCAACGTGGACTGGAAGGAGGCGCAGGCCGAGGTTCAGCTCCGCGCCTTGGAGCGCGACGTGCGCTTGCTTCACGCGGCCTACGAGGTGGCCCGCGGACGCTTGGCGTTCGCGTCGTCGGTGCAGCGCCAGCTGGCGGACGACGCCGCGCGCATCCGCGCGCGGGTGGCCACCGGCGAATGGTCGGGCACCGAGGGCATTTCGGCCCAACTCGCGCTCGATCAGTGGTCGGTTACCCTGACTGCGCTCGAAAACGAGGTAGAGCAGCTCGCTGCCGACTTGAGTGCCGCTACCGGACTCTCGTGGCCGAAGGGACCTCAGGTCGTTTCGGAGGTTCCACTGGCGCTGAACGGAGACACCGCCCTCCACCCTGCCCTCGTGGCCGCCGTCGAGGGCGCGCAGCGCACGGCCCAAGCCGATGCCCGCTTGGCGTCGGTGAGCGCTTGGAGCCCGCAATGGTCCGTGGGCGGATTCCGCCAGGAACTCGAGAAGGTTCCGGGCTACCAGGGACTCATTGTCGGCGTTGCCGTGCCCTTGGACCCTGCCGCCCAAGCTCGGCAGCGCCAAGCCCGCCTGACGGCCGAAGCAACCGAGGTCGAGACGGCCTATGCCCTTCGGCAAATGCGCTACGACTTCGAGGCCCAACGCCGCAACGCCGCACGGTGGGCCGATCGGCTTCCCCGCGAAGCGGACTGGTCGACCCTCGATCGGCTGTTCCAGGGCCTTTCGGCCCAGCTGCGCGAAGGCGAAATCAACTTTTTTGAGTACCGCCAAGCCCAATCCAATGCCTGGAGCCTAGCTCAGGCCCATTTTGACGCCATGTTGTCGGCCCAATCGGCCGTTTGCCAAATTCAGTTTTACCAATCAACGCATCCTACTTCGCTATGAACCGTTTACTTACGTTCTTCACCTTGGCCGCACTGGCCGCAGCATGTTCTTCGGGACCCGTTGCTGACGCGGATCCTGCCGCCGCCGAATTCATGGATTGGAACGATTCGGCAATGACCGCTCAAGGAGTGGCCCTGGATTCGAGCCGCACCGAAACGTTTAGCACCGTCATCGAATGCAACGGCCGTGTGGAAATTCCGCCCCAAAGCAAGGCGAGCATCAATGCTCCGCTTGGCGGATTTGTGCGCAGCATTGCCCCCTACGAAGGTGATTTGGTGCGCAAGGGCCAGGTGCTTGTGACCCTGGAGCACCCGGATTACGTGCGCATTCAAGAGTCCTACCTCGAGGCCCAAAGCCAGTACGAAATGGCCAAATCGGCACTGGAGCGCAGCACCAACCTGCAAGCTCAAGACGCCGCCAGCAGCCGCGAGGTGCAGCAGCGCAAGGCCGAGTTCGGAAGCTGGAGTGCGCGGCTTCAGTCGGCCAAAGCCCAGCTCCAGCAGCTGGGAATCGACCCCGACGTGGTGGTGCGCAAGGGCATTCAGCGCAGCATCAGCGTTCGGGCTCCGTTCGACGGCTACGTGCACGACCTGAAGGCCACGCTGGGCGGCTACGTTCGCCCCGAAGATGTGCTGATGACGGTGGAGGACCCGAGCCACAGCCACCTCGAGCTCCACGTTTTTGGGCCCGATGTCTCCAAGCTGACGATGGGCCAGCAGCTTACCTACCGCTTGGGTTCTGACGAGCAGGTTTATAGCGGCCGCATCATGCAGGTCGGTAAGGCCCAGGGCGCCGGCGGTTCGTACTTGGTCCATGCCCATCCTGAAGGGGCCCAGCCCGGGCTGCGCGCGGGGCAATTTGTTCGCGCTCAAATCGAAAGCAATCCCGAACAACTCGCTTCGCTGCCCGAAGAGGCGCTTGTGTTTTACAACGACCAAGCTTCGGTGCTTCGGGTCGAGGGCACAAAGATCACGCCTGTGGCGGTTGACGTGCGCTACCGCCAAAACGCGGCGATCGGCATCGCCAAGCTCGAGCCCGGCTCCTATGTGGTCAAGCACGCCCACCTGCTGCTGCCAGTCGGCGAAGCGGAGTAAATCTGCGAATTGAGGCGTCCTCGAGGCGGC
>JAJTFK010000039.1 GCA_021298655.1 Cryomorphaceae bacterium
ACCGAACAGGGCTTGGCCGAGTTTAAGTAGGGCGATTAATCCATTTGAAGGGCCCAGGGCGCAGCGCGCCCTGGGCTTTTTCGTTCACGGCAACTGAATTCCGACGGCACGGGGCCCCATGCGGACGAGCGCGATTCCCTGGGCGGAGACCGACTGCGGCGCAAGGACTTCTGGCATCAAAACCACCTCGGTAGGTTTGTCATAACTCCAGATATACAGCGATTTGGATCGTGTAAATGTCCAAGGGCTTCCGTAGAGCCGCTCGAGCCACACGGGCTCGAGTTGCCCTTGACCCAAGGCGCTTCCGGTGGCGGGGTCCAGCTGGAGCCACCATCCGCGGCTGCTTAGGAGCGACCAGGTTCCGTCGGGGCGAAGCCCATGCACTCCTACGTCCAGTCCGTCCGGGAGGGCCGTGGCCCAGGTGCGGGTTCCGCGCTGGAGGTCGACGTGGATGGCGCTGTCTTGGCTGGCGTACCAAAGGTCCGTACCCCGCTGGGCCGCCGGATGCCCGGTGCCGTCGCCGCCCACCAACCGAAGTTGGCGGCTCCGCCCCCGGTCTGTCCACCACAGCTCGCAGGCCGAACCGCGCCTCAGGACGGCAAACCATCCGCGCTTCCAATGCCGCGGGGCATCAAAAAGCCCCGAACGGCCCGGAGCGCTGGCCTCAACCGACCAACCCTTTGCCGGGAGTCCCGCGCCCAGATTCCAAGATTCCGGGCTACCGACCAAAACCTCGTTGGACTCCGGCCCGTCGGCGCTGGAATCGCGGCGCCAGCTGATCAGAATGCCGCCGGATGCGTCCATGCTCCCGCTCCGAAAGCTCGCGCCGCCCGCGGGGTAATCGCGCACTTCGACACGGCCGTCGGGCCGCAGCACCTGCACCGAGCGAACCCCAAAAAGCGCCAAACCGTATGCACTCGACGCCGTGGATTCTTGGCCCCAATTCAGGACCTTGAACCCCTCGGGCCAAGGCCAGGCCGCCAGCGGCCGGCCGTCTTCCGCGCGAAGGGCCACCAGCGAATCTTCGCTGGCGTAGACCGCCCCGAGCAGCGTGCCGTCTGCGCCGTACCAAGGCAGCGGTCCCACCTCCACGGCGCCGAGGTTCCGGACCCAGCGGGCTTCGGGCGGCATTCCGGGCGGCAGTTCATGGGGTGCACCCGGTCCCTTGGACGACCCAGGGCCCTCGCAGCCGACCCCGACCAACCCGACCAAGGCACCAACCCACCAATGAGCTACCGAGCGAACCAGCCAACCGGCTGCGGAGCCCTTCATCGCACCGGCGTGGCGAAGTAGGCTCCGCCGGGAATTTGGCCGTTCATCAGGCGGTTGAGCACGGATTTGGTGACCGACGAATTGCGCATTTGCTGGTGGTTGGTACCGGGCATCTGGATGGACGCCACCGCGCCGTTCAGCACCCCAGCGGACTCCGCAAGCACCACGCCGTCGCTGGGTTTCTCCACAACGAGGTGCTCGTAGCGCGGCAGCACGGTACAGCCCTGGTCGGTGGCGCAGTCGCTGGCATTCGCAACCTGCGTCCAGCTGGGATCGCTCTCGTCAAAACGGCAGCGGCACCAGTAGCCGTCTTGGATGAGCTGGGTGCGGCGGGCTCCGATCAGCTGCTTGTAGCTGTCGTTGGCGTCGAGGTACCAGCGGGCGGCACGGTCGGCGGCGGCGGCTTCGCGCTCGGCCTGTACGGCCTGCCACTCCGCAATCAGCGAACCAATCCCCGTGGGCGAAAGAATCCAGGCCGCAATGCGGTACTGGAAGGCCCGCTGCAGCGCGTCGGTTCGCTGGCTGCTGTGGCGGTCGTACTGCTGGGTAGCGAAGGTTACGAGGTCCTGGTCTCCGTCCATGGCGAAGGGGTCTTGGGCCAGGGCGAGTCCGACCGAATCCGTGGCCAGCATGGAGGTAGCGGTCCGCCAGAACACGGGCTCGTCTTCGACCCCGTAGGCCAGGACTACCGGTACCGACGGCACCCGCTTGCCCAAGCGCTGGGCGAGCGGCGCGCTCGGAAAGAGCTCGACCATGCCCGGACTGTTGAACTTTTTAAGCGCAAAGGGCACGTAGCTGCTGCCCAGTCCGCAGGCTTGGTCTACCGCGTCGCGCAGCACGGGATCTAGGCCGGGAATCCATCTCATGGCCGGGAACTGCGGCGCCCAAAGCCGTGGGTTGCTCAGGATTTCGCAGGCGTTTTCCACAAAGGGCACGGCGAGGTTGTCGCCCGCGGGGTGAATGGCCTTGGCCAGGTAGGCGCCGTTGACCGCCGATCCGAAGGCCACGATGCCGCCGAACTGCCGGTTGAAAATGAAGCGGTGCTGGTACAAGCTGTCGAGCAGGACCGCAAGCACGCCCCCGTAGGAATGGCCTACGATAAAGTTGTCCAGCACACTGATGTTTTGAGCTGCCGAGGCCGCCGCACCGGTGGAACCGAGGTAGGCGTGGATGTCCATGGCGGAGGCCAGGGGGCTTCCATTTTGAAGGTAGCTGTGCGGATTCAGGTAGACGACCTGACGCGCAGGGTATCCTGGAGCGCCCATGAAGGCCGTACGGGCCGCCACCAAGTTCCAGCTGTCGGAGGTTCCGCCCAAGCCGTGCAAAAAGTGGATGATGCGGTAGCCCGTGGTTCCCGTTTTGCCTGACCACGAAAGGTTGGGAACGGTCGACGGGACCGCCTCGTGCTGCGCAGGCCCCGCGGCCAACGTCGGCAGCATGTTGGGTTCGCTGCAGGGTTGGCCCGACGCCGAAACGGTGAGCACAAGGGTCAGGGTAAAAATCAGCCCAACGACGAGGGCAATGGGGGCGGCCGAGTCGGCGCGCCGGCTAGAGGTAGGCATGGATTTGGAGGTTTAATGTTGAATGAAACTGCTGCTGTAGGTTTGGTTACCAAGTTGAATTTGAATGCTGTACTTGCCCGGAGTCAGGCTTAAGGGCGTCCAGCGCACGGGCAACGCACCTTGGGGTGGCTGTTCCGAGGTCAAGCGGCCGTAGCTGTCGACGCATCGGACCCCCGTGGGCCAAATTCCCGAGGAGCCGGCCACGCTGAGTTCGAGTTCCTGTCGGCTCCGCGGGTTGGGTTTGATGACCAAGCTCGGCGCGGACTGTGCCCCGCCCGCCGCGTAGCCCACCAGCGCGCTGCGCTCGACAAAGGACCAGTCCTCTAGGCAGATTCCGTTTTGGGCGGTGCGCGGATAACGTCGCTCCTCAGCCCGCACCGACCAGTGGCTGCCGCAGCGACCCCAGGTGAAGGCGATGCTGCTGTCGCCCTTGGCGTAAACCTGCTGCGGAGCACTCGAACTCCAGGTGAGGGTCCAGCCGCTACCGAGTTCGATGGGCTGGCCGAGTGGGGCGCCCTGCGGCGGAACCTGGGCGCGCATCGGCGGCGCTCCGAGCTGCTCCGAAGCAGCCGGCGGGGCACCCATCCAGGGGTCGCGCTCGCTCAACAGGGGCTGGGCGACCGTGACGTGGCGCCCCTCGTCGTCGGTCCACCACTGGCGGGCCACGCGCGATTCGCGGAGTTTAAGTCCTTCAAGGTCCCAGGGGAGGAGGTAGGAAGTATCGGCCAAGTCGCTCAGGCGGCTGCCGCGGAGTGTGGTTTCGGTCGCCGTCCAAAAGCTGGATTGGGCCGCGGCCGAATGGGAGAGTAGGGTGGCCGCGAGCGGCCATGCGAAAAAGAGAACAGTGTGCTTCATGGGCCAAAGCTGCGCCCATCCCCCGAGGCCCAATCGCGTGCAAACGAAAGCCGACGGATGCGCCCCGAGAACCGCGGGCAATTCCTGGGGTTAAACCCAGGAGTTACCAATTATATCCGACCTTTGCAGCATGATTGACGCAGCGGCACTTCGCACGGAATTCCCCATTTTGCACCAGCAAGTGCACGGCAAGCCGTTGGTCTATCTCGACAACGCGGCGACGACCCAAAAGCCGCGAGCGGTGATTGCGGCCGTCGTCGACTACTACGAACGCATCAACAGCAACGTGCACCGCGGCGTCCACACCCTGAGCCAGCGCGCCACCGACGCCTTTGAGGCCACGCGCGGCAAACTTCAGCGCCTGGTCAACGCCGCCCACGAGCACGAAATCATCTACACAACCGGCACCACCGGCTCCATCAACCTGGTGGCTCACGGGTTTCGCAGCCTGCTGGGTCCCGGCGACGAAATCCTCGTCAGCCAGCTCGAGCACCACAGCAACCTGGTTCCCTGGCAGATGCTGGCCCAGCACACCGGGGCGACGCTGCGCTACATTCCCATTTTACCCGACGGCAGCCTGGATCTGGACGAGGCGCAGCGCCTGCTGAACCCGCGCACCAAGCTGCTGGCATTCAACCACATTTCGAACGCGTTGGGCACGGTCAACCCGGTCAAGCAGCTCACGGAATGGGGCCACGCGGTCGGCGCCTGCGTCGTAGTCGACGGGGCCCAAGGCCTTCCCCACCGACCGGTGGATGTGCAGGAACTCGGGGTGGATTTTTATGCCGGTTCCGCCCACAAAATGTACGGCCCGACGGGTATTGGCATGCTGTACGGCCGCACCGAGTGGCTCGAAAAACTGCCTCCCTATCAGGGCGGCGGCGAAATGATTTCGACCGTGACCATGGCCCAGAGCACCTATGCGGGCCTGCCGTTCAAGTTTGAGGCCGGAACGCCCAACATTGAAGCCGTGGTGGGCTGGGGCGCAGCCCTTGACTGGATGAACGCCATCGGCATGGACGCCCTAATGGCCCACGAAGCCGACCTGATGGCCTACGGGACCGAACGCCTGCGCGCAATTGACGGCCTGGTGCTTTTTGGGACGGCTCCCGAAAAGTCCGCCGTGCTCAGTTTTGGGTTTGAGGACCTGCATCCCTACGACCTCGGAACCCTCCTTGACCAGCAGGGAATCGCGGTGCGCACCGGCCAGCACTGCGCCCAACCGATTATGGACTACTACCGCATTCCGGGCACGGTCCGCGCAAGTTTCGCGGCCTACTCGTCGCGCGAAGACGTGGACCGCCTGGGCGACGGGGTGGAACGCGCGCTGCGCATGCTCCGCTAACCCAAATTCCGCCATGAGCACCCTCGAAATCCTCAAAGCCCGCGAGGCCGAAGTCGTCGAAGAATTCGAATTTTTTGACGAATGGATGGACCGCTACGAGCACCTTATCGCCCAGGGAAAAACACTGCCCGCGGCCAGTGAGTCCATTAAAACCGACGACAACCTGATCCGCGGATGCCAGTCCAAGGTGTGGATTACGGCCGAAAAACGCGAGGGCCTCGTGTACTTCACGGCCGATTCCGATGCGATTATTACGCGCGGACTGGTGGCGCTGCTGCTGCGCGTGTGCAACGGCTTGGCGCCCGAGGTGCTGGCCCAGGCGGACTTTGGTTTTTTGCAGGAAATCGGACTCACCGAGCACCTCAGTCCGACGCGCGCCAACGGCCTGCAAAGCATGATGAAACAAATTCGCCTCTACGGCGTTGCCTTTCAAGCGGTAAACTAGAATTATGTTGAGCGACGCAGAGATGCAATCGATGGGGGAACAGGCGGTGGACGTGCTGCGGACCATTTACGACCCCGAAATCCCCGTGGACATTTATGAACTGGGGCTGATCTACGACGTGCAGGTCAGCGACGAGGGCGATATTCACGTACTCATGACCCTCACCTCTCCGAACTGCCCGGTGGCCGAAACGCTTCCCGAAGAAGTGAAGGAGAAGGTCGGCACGCTTCCCGCC
>JAJTFK010000040.1 GCA_021298655.1 Cryomorphaceae bacterium
GACGTTCGGGAATACGTACGGAATTTAGAAAAGCATACGTACGAAGGCGTCGTGGTCTGCCTCGAAGGGGCCGACGACGTGATCGTTCCCCAGTGGTTTGGCCCGATGCTCGCTACGGCGCTGGCCTCCCACGCAGCCTATGTGGGCTTTGGCAGCGCCCCCGAGGTGCTTTCGGCCTATTATGCCCAAACGCTGGCCCAGGCCGATTGGAATGCGTACCGCGGCACCAAGGTGCTGCTCAAGGGATGCGGAACGCACCCGGTGCCCGATTCCGCCTACGCGGCCGCGGCCCTGCACTTGGCCAAAGTCGCCCAAAAAGTGATGTACGGCGAAGCCTGCAGCAATGTTCCACTCTATAAAGCCGCTGGTTTCTAGTTTCTCGTTTTTTGAAGACATGAACCGAACATTAGCCAGCAACTAGCAACCAGTAACCAGCAACCAGCAACCAGCAACCAGTTTATGGAATTTCGAATTCTGTCTTTGAAGCGCCGCATTGAGCCCCTGCGCCAGGCTATTTTGAACCACGAGCTGTACCCGATGATGCAGAGCATGACCGAGGTGCGCATCTTTATGGAGCACCACGTGTTTGCCGTGTGGGATTTCATGCGCCTGCTCAAGGCGCTGCAGCGCGAGCTGACGTGTGTAGACGAGGCCTGGGTTCCGACCGAGGACCGCGCGTCGCGCCGGCTGATCAACGAAATAGTGGTCGCCGAAGAGTCCGACGCGAGCCACTACGAGCTCTACCTCGACGCCATGCGCCAAGCGGGCGCCGACACCCGGGCCATTGTGCGCTTCGTGAGCAAGCTTCAAAACGGATTCAAGGCCAAGGACATGCTGCGCTTCAACCTCGCCGAAATCGACGAGGCGACCATGGAATTTTTAAAGGCAACGGACCGCATCCTCAAGCGCGGCAAGCTGCACCAAACGGCGGCGGCCTTTACGTTTGGCCGCGAAGACCTGATTCCCGACATGTTCACTGCGCTCATTAAAAAGCTGTACGCGGAGCATCCCTCCGAGCTCAGCGCGTTTGTGTACTACCTCGACCGCCACATTGAGCTGGACGGCGACGAACACGGCCCGATGGCGATTCAGATGATGAACAACCTTTGCAAGGAAGACGACGAGCTTTGGCTCGAGGCCGAAGACGCCTGCGTGGAGGCCCTGGAAGCGCGCCTCAAGCTTTGGGACGCCATTGCCGCCTCGGTACGCGCCGGGGAACTGGTGAGCTGATTGCCGCGCGCGGCGTACCTTTAACGCCCTATGAAAAAGGTATTTGCACTTCTCCTCGCGGTGGCGCTTGCGCTGCCCACGACCCTTCGCGCCGGCGAAGGAATGTGGATCCCCCTGCTGATCCAAAAGTTGAACTACGCCCAAATGAAGAAGGAGGGTCTAAAGCTTTCGGCTAAAGACCTGTACGACATCAACCACGGCTCGCTGAAGGACGCGATTGTGTCGTTTGGCGGATTCTGCACGGGCGAAATCATTTCGTCTCAGGGCTTGCTGCTGACCAACCACCACTGCGGCTACGACGCGATCCAGAAGCATTCGACCGTCGAGCATAACTACCTCGAAGACGGATTTTGGGCCATGAACCGCGCTCAGGAACTGCCGAACCCCGGGCTGTTCGCGAACTTCCTCGTGCGCATCGAGGACGTGACCGCCGCCGTCAACGCGACGCTCAACGACCAGATGTCGGAGGCCGAGCGCACCAAGGCCATCCAGGCCAAGGGCGCCGAGCTGGCCAAGGCCGCCACAGCCGGAACCCACTACGAAGCTTCGGTCGAGACCTTCTACCACGGCAACGAGTTTTACCTGTTCGTCTACGAAAAGTTCACCGACGTGCGCCTCGTGGGAACGCCCCCGAGCAGCGTAGGTAAGTTTGGTGGCGACACCGACAACTGGATGTGGCCGCGCCACACGGGCGACTTTTCGATGTTCCGCGTGTACGCCGGCAAGGACGGCAAGCCCGCCGAATACAGTGCCGAGAACGTGCCCCTCACCCCCAAGCACCACCTGCCCGTGAGCACCAAAGGGGTTAAGGACGGCGACTTCACGATGGTTTTTGGGTACCCGGGCCGCACCGACCGCTACCTCAGCAGCTGGGGCGTGCAGCAGGCCATTGACCACTACAACCCGACCGTGGTGAAAATCCGCGACCAAAAGCTCGCGGTGCTGCGCAAGTACATGGAGTCCGACCCCGCGCTCAACATTTTGATGGCGTCGAACTACGCGTCGACGGCCAACTACTGGAAGTACTACATCGGCCAGACCGAGCAGCTCAAGAACAACAAGGTGTTTGACAAGAAGCGCGCCCTCGAACAGCAGTTCGAAGCCTGGATCGCGGCCTCGCCCGAGCGCAAGGCCAAGTACGGCGAGGCGCTGAAGCTAATGGCCGAGTACTACGACGCGACGAACCCGACCGTGAAAAACAACGTCTTCTTGATGGAGGCAGTGCTGCGCGGACCTTCGTCGGTGCTGTTTGCCTACCGCAACGTGCGCAGCCTGGAGCGCGCCTACAAGGACAAGGCGGGTTTTGCCAAGGCACGCCCCATGATCGAGGAGATGGCCAAGGAGAACTTCGCCGAGTTCCACGCTGGCGCGGACCGCGACATGATGGTGGCCCTGTGGTCGATGTACATGAACGACATTCCGTCGGCGCAGCAGCCCAAGTTCCTTCAGGCCTTTGGCGGCAGCAAGGCGGCTCTTGAAACGTTTGCTCAGAACGCCCTAGCGACGTCCATTTTCATGGATGCCAAGCGCTTCGCGGCCTTCCTGGACAACCCCGATTCCGCTGCGCTGGCCAACGACCCGCTGACCAAGGTGGCCAACGACTTCCGCGCTACCTACTTCGGCGGCCAAGATGCTTCGCTTGCGGCCAAAAAGGCCAAGGCCTACCGCTTGCTGACGGCCGGAGTCCGCGAAATGGACCCGAACCGCGTGTGGTCGCCCGACGCCAACTCGACGATGCGCATGACCTACGGCCACGTGGGCAGCTACGAGCCCCGCGACGGCGTGAAGTACGACTACGTTACCTACCTCGACGGCGTAATGCAGAAGGAGGACCCCAGCAACCCCGAGTTCGTGGTGCCGGCCCGCCTTAAGGAGCTTTACAATGCCAAGGACTTTGGGCCCTACGTGGACCACACGGGCCGCGTTCCGGTCGGAATCATTTCGGGCAACGACATCACCGGCGGCAACTCAGGGTCGCCGCTGATCAACGCCAAGGGCGAGCTGATCGGCGTGGCCTTCGACGGCAACTGGGAGGCGATGTCGGGCGACATATTCTATGAAACCAAGCTGCAGCGCACGATTTCCTGCGACATCCGCTACGTGCTCTTCATCATCGACAAGTACGCCGGCGCCGGCCACTTGGTGAAGGAGATGACGCTGCGCTAGGCCGCTGGCCCGATTAAACGAAAAAGCCCGCCGGCGACGGCGGGCTTTTTTTATGGGGTCGCGGTGGTCCGCCTTAGAACCCGAGGTTCTTTAGGGCTTTTTGCAGTTCCTCTTCGCTGCGGAACTTGAGGGTGACCGTGCCCGAGCCCTGGGCGGTCTTGGTCACCTTGGCGTGCAGGCCCAAAATGTTTTTAAAGGCTTGGGCGGACGCCACGTCGTTGATGCTGCGGCCGCGGGCGGGTCCGGCGGGCAGTTCAGGCACTTCGGCGCCCGGAATTCCGTCGGGGTTTTGCACGAGGCGCACCGCTTCTTCGAGCTGGCGCACCGACCACTGCTGGGCCACGGCATCCATGTAGAGTTCGTCCTGCGCGTTGGGGTCGTCGAGGCCCACAAGGGCTTTGGCGTGGCCGGCGCTGATGGTGCGGTCGCGGAGTCCGGCCTGAATCAGCGGGGTAAGCTTGAGCAGTCCGAGGAAGTTGGCGACGGTGGAGCGCTGCTTGCCCACCCGGTCCGAAACCTGCTGCTGGGTGAGGCTGCACTCGTCCATGAGGCGCTGGTACGAAAAGGCAACTTCCATCGGGTCCAGGTCGCGGCGCTGAATGTTCTCGACCAGGGCCATTTCGAGCATCTGCTGGTCGTCGGCCAGGCGCACAAACACGGGCACGCGTTCCAAACCCGCGAGCTGGGCGGCGCGGAATCGGCGTTCGCCCGAGATGATCTCGAAGCGGTCGGCTTCCAGGCGGCGGACGGTAATGGGCTGAATGATGCCGAGCTGGCGAATCGATTCGGCCAGTTCCGCGAGCGGACCCGGCTCAAACTGGGTGCGGGGCTGCTTGGGGTTGGCCTGTATTTGACTCAGAGCCACCTCAAAAATGCTGGATACGACGTCGCGCGCGCCGGGGTCTTGCGCCGTCACGGCGGCGTTGTCGTTGAGGAGCGCGGAGAGTCCGCGGCCCAGGGCGGGGCGTTTCGGTGTGGCCATGCGCAAATATCGGAAGTTCCGAAGAACAAGAGGCTACGCCGAAGGTTACCTTTGCAGCCTTCATGAACGACATTCGGAACTTCTGCATCATCGCCCACATCGACCACGGTAAGAGCACCTTGGCGGACCGGCTCCTCGACGTCACCAAGACCGTTACGTCGCGTGAAAAGATGGACCAGCTCCTCGACAACATGGATCTGGAGCGCGAGCGCGGCATCACCATCAAGAGCCACGCGATCCAGATGGACTACCAGCGGGGCGCTGAGAAGTTCCGAATCAACCTCATCGACACCCCGGGCCACGTCGACTTCAGCTACGAAGTAAGCCGGAGTATTGCGGCCTGCGAGGGCGCACTGCTCGTGGTTGACGCAGCCCAAGGAATTCAAGCACAGACGATTAGCAACCTCTACCTCGCGATCGAGAACGACCTCGAAATCATTCCGGTGCTCAACAAAGTGGACTTGCCCAGCGCCAACCCCGAAGAAGTGGAGGACCAAATCATCGACCTCATCGGCTGCAAGCGCGAAGACATCCTGCGCGTTTCGGCCAAGACGGGCCTGGGCGTTCCCGAGCTGCTCGACGCCATCGTGGATCGGGTTCCGGCCCCTAAAGGCGTGGTGGACGCCCCCCTTCAGGCGGTGATTTTTGACAGCGTGTACAACTCGTTCCGCGGTATTGAGGCCATTTTCCGCGTGAAAAACGGCGTGATCCGCAAAGGCGAGGCCGTGAAGTTCATGGCCACCGGCAAGACGTACTTCGCCGACGAAATCGGAATCTTGCGCCTCAACAAAGAGCCCCGCGACCACGTGGCCGCCGGCGACGTGGGCTACATCATCAGCGGAATCAAGGAAGCCAAAGAGGTCAAGGTGGGCGACACGATTACCACCGTGGCTAACCCTGCCGAGGCCGCTGTTTCGGGTTTTGAAGATGTCAAGCCAATGGTTTTTGCCGGAATTTACCCGGTGGAGACCGAAGAGTTTGAGGAACTGCGTTCCGCGCTCGAAAAGCTGCGCCTCAACGACGCTTCGCTCACCTTTGAGGCCGAAACGTCGGCCGCACTCGGTTTTGGATTCCGCTGCGGATTCCTCGGCATGCTCCACATGGAAATCGTGCAGGAACGCCTCGAGCGCGAATTCAACATGACCGTGATTACCACGGTTCCGAACGTGTCCTACTTCGCTTACACTAAGGCGGACGTCGACAAGGCCTTGCTGGTGACCAACCCCTCGGACTACCCAGACCCGTCTGGGTTGGACCGCATCGAGGAGCCCTTCATCAAGGCCCAGGTAATTACCAAATCGGACTACGTCGGAGCCGTAATGTCGCTCTGCATCGACAAGCGGGGCGTGATTACGGGCCAAAACTACCTGACGGCCGACCGCGTCGAGCTGAATTTTGACATGCCGCTGGCGGAGATTGTGTTCGATTTCTACGATCGACTGAAGACGATTTCGCGCGGCTACGCGTCGTTTGACTACCACCCCATCGGCTACCGGGCTTCGCACCTGGTCAAGGTCGACATCATGCTCAACGGCGACCCCATTGACGCGCTTTCGGCCTTGATCCACAAAGACAAGGCCTACGACATCGGTCGCCGCTTGTGCGAAAAGCTGAAGGAACTGATTCCGCGCCAGCAATTTGTGATTGCGATCCAGGCGGCCATCGGCGCCAAGATCATCGCCCGCGAAACGCTGTCGGCGCTCCGCAAGGACGTTACGGCGAAGTGCTACGGTGGCGACATCAGCCGCAAGCGCAAGCTCCTCGAGAAGCAGAAGGAG
>JAJTFK010000041.1 GCA_021298655.1 Cryomorphaceae bacterium
CCCCTATCTTTGCGCCATGGACCGCCAACTCAGCGAACAAGAACTTTTCCGCCGCCAAGCACTGGGCGAGCTCCGCACCCTGGGTGTGGATCCCTTTCCGGCGGCCGAAGTGCCCGTGACCCACCACGCGGCCGACATTCTCCGCGGATTTCCCGCCAACCCCAAGGACTACGCCAGCGTGTGCGTGGCCGGCCGACTCATGGCCAAACGCATCATGGGCAAGGCCTCGTTCGCGAGCATTCAAGACAGCACGGGCCGCATCCAGGCCTACGTCAACCGCGACGAAATCTGCCCGGGCGACGACAAAACGCAGTACAACGACGTTTTTAAAAAACACCTTGACCTGGGGGATTTTGTCGCGGTGTACGGCCACGTGTTTACCACCCAAACCGGCGAAATCAGCGTCCACGCTACGCGCATCGAGCTGCTGAGCAAGTCGCTGCGCCCGCTTCCGACGGTGAAAAAGGACGCCGACGGCACCGTGTACGACGCATTCAGCGACCCGGAGCTTCGCTACCGCCAGCGCTACGTCGACCTGGTCGTCAACGAAGGCGTGCGCGACGTGTTTGTCAAGCGCACCAAGATCTTTAGCACGATGCGCCGCATGTTCAATGAGGCCGGCTACCTGGAGGTGGAGACGCCCATTCTTCAACCGATTCCGGGCGGAGCTGCTGCCCGGCCCTTTGTGACGCACCACAACGCCCTCGATATTCCGCTCTACCTGCGCATTGCCAACGAGCTCTACCTCAAGCGCTTGATTGTGGGCGGCTTCGACGGTGTGTACGAATTTGCCAAAGACTTCCGCAACGAAGGCATGGACCGCACCCACAACCCGGAGTTCACCGTCATGGAGATTTACGTGGCCTACAAGGACTACCGGTGGATGATGGACTTTACTGAAAAGACGCTGGCCCAGATTGCGCTCGAAGTCACCGGAAGCCACGAAATCACGGTGGGCGGAGCCAAGATTTCCTTCAAAGCCCCCTTTGCCCGCGTGCCCATTTTGGAGGCCATCAAAACCCACACCGGGCTGGACCTTATTGGAAAATCCGAGGCGGAACTTCGCGCCGCCGCCAAGTCCGTTGGGGTGGAGGTTTCGGACGAAATGGGTTCGGGCAAGATCATCGACGCCATTTTTGGCGACCGCTGCGAGCACCACTACGTGCAGCCCACGTTCATCACCGACTACCCGGTGGAAATGTCGCCGCTGTGCAAGCGCCACCGCGACGACGAGCGCCTGACGGAGCGCTTCGAGCTCTTCATCAACGGCAAGGAAATCGCCAACGCCTACTCGGAACTCAACGACCCCATCGACCAACTTGAGCGCTTTGAGGAGCAGCTCAAGCTCAGTACCAAGGGCGACGACGAGGCCATGTTCATTGACCTGGACTTCGTACGCGCACTGGAGTACGGCATGCCGCCGACCTCGGGCATGGGAATTGGGATGGACCGCCTCACAATGCTCTTCACCGACCAATCGAGCATTCAGGAAGTGCTGTTCTTCCCGCAGATGCGCCCCGAGAAGGCGGAATAAGCTTTTTGATTCATGCTCTACCCGCCGGAGGCTGCCGACCTGCTTGACTTTCAGGCCGTAAAAGACCTTGCGGCGGAGCACGCGGCAACCCGAAAGGGCCGGCTGCGGCTGCGCGAAGCCATGCCTTCGGCGGACCGTGCGGCCGTGGAGCCCGATTTGCTGCAGGTCGACGAGCTGCTGCGGCTCATGGAGCGCGGGCACTTTTTTCCGGCGGTCGCGGCCGCAGAAGTGGACGACGCGCTCCCCATGCTGCGCATCGAGGGGGCCGTCCTGACTTCGGAACAGTGCCTGGCCATTTTGGCCCAATCCCAAGCCTACGCCAACGCCTACCGCTTTGTGCTGACCCACGCGGAGTTTGCGCCCACCCTGGAGGCGCTGGCCCGCCCGTTTCCGCCCGAGGACGAGGTTCCCCGGCTCATCGAGGGGGTCTTTGAGCGCAACGGGCTGGTGCGGAGCAATGCCTCGCCCGAGCTGGCGCGGATCCGCGCCGAGCTTGCGAAGGCGCGGGTAGCGGCCGACCGTATTTTTTACAAGGTGCTGCGGCGCTACGAGGCCGAAGGCTGGCTCGGCGACATCCGGGAGTCGGTGAGCAACGACCGCCGGGTGCTCGCGCTGTCCTCCTCTCACAAGAACAAGGCCCGCGGAGCCTTTCACGGGTCGAGCGCCAAGAATTCCCTGGTGTACCTGGAGCCTTCGGAGTGCCTGGAGGTGAACGCCGAGGTGGGCTTGCTGATCGAGGACGAGCGCAAGGAGGTCCGGCGGATTCTCAAGGCCTTGACCCGCGCACTTCGGCCGTTTCGCGAGGTCATCGCCCGGGTCGACGAACGGCTTACCGATTGGGACAGTCTAGCGGCCCGCGCTCGCTTTGCCCGCGCCGAAGGCGGGGTGCTTCCGCAGTGGAGCGACGAGGTGATTTACGTGGAGCAGGGAGTGAATCCGGTGCTGCGCAAGGTGCAGCGCGAGAAGGGCCGCGGGGTGGTTCCGCTCAACGTGCGCCTGGACCCCGACCACCGACTGCTCCTGATTTCGGGTCCCAACGCGGGCGGAAAATCTCTGGCCCTCAAAACCGTCGGCCTCTTTCAGCTGATGCTGCAAAGCGGATTTTTGGTTCCGGCCCACCCACGCACCACCATGCGCTGGTTTGCCCGCATCATGGCCGACATCGGCGACGCGCAATCGGTCGAGAACGAGCTGTCAACCTACAGCGGCAAGCTTTCGAAGATGCGCGAAATCCTGGCGTGGTGCGACCCCGAAACCCTGGTGCTGGTCGACGAATTCGGTTCCGGATCGGACCCCGACCTGGGCGCGGCCCTGGCGGGCGTGTTTCTGCGCGAGATCCACCAATCCGGCGCAACGGGCATTTTTACTACGCACTACAATTCCATCAAGGCCTTGGCCGAGGAGCTCGACGGCGCCCAAAACGCCAACATGGCCTTTGATGTACAGAGCTTTGAACCGCGCTACACGTTGGAACTGGGTTCACCCGGCTCGTCCTACACGTTTGAAGTGGCGCAGCGGGTCGGAATTCCCAAGCGGTTGATGAACGAGGCCCGGTCCGCGCTCAACGAACAAACCCACCACGTCGACCGCTTGTTGGTGGGCTTGCAAAAGCAGCGAAGCGCCCTCGATCGGGCGCGGAACGAGCTGGACCAGCGCCTTAAGGACCTTGAAGCACTGAAAGCAGATCAATCCAAGCGCATTTCCAAGCTCGAAGACAAGTTGGCGAAGGCTGCCGAGGCCAACGCCTCGGGCACCGACCGCTTGATGTGGGGCAAGCGCTTGGAACAGCTGTCGGCGTCCTGGGCTAAGGCCAAGAGCAAAAAAGGCAAAGACGAGGTCATTGAGCGGGCGACCAAGCTCTTCGCCGAACGCAACGGTGCCGAAAAGAAGGCCTCGCAGCGCAAGGAGACCGCCAAGCAGGTCGAGGCCCGCCACAAACTAGAGGCCGCCCTGGCCATGCCCGTCAAGGTTGGCGACAAGGTTAAGATTGTCGGCGGCGGACGCCAGCAGGGCGAGGTTCTTGAAATTCGCCGCGATAAATTCCTCGTGCGGCTCGGCGGCGTGCTTTCCACCTGGGTGGACCGCAAGCAGTTTGTGCACTGGGGCGTAGACCTTTAAGTTTACCAAATGTTTTACGCGTTTAACGGCATGCGCCCCGTGGTCCACCCGACCGCCTTCGTTCACCCTCAAGCGAACGTGACGGGCGACGTATGGATTGGCCGCGACGTGTACATCGGTCCCGGCGCGGTTTTGCGCGGAGACTGGGGCCGCATTACCGTGAAGGACGGGGCCAACGTCCAGGAGAACTGCATCGTCCACGTCTTTCCGGGCCTTGATGTGGTGCTCGAGGAGTCCGCCCACATTGGCCACGGCGCCATCGTTCACGGAGCTCACGTTGGCCGCAATTGCCTAATCGGCATGAATGCCGTCCTGATGGACCAGGCCGTAATCGGCGCCGAATCCATTGTGGGCGCGCTCGCCTTTGTTCCCCAAGGCATGAACGTCCCGCCGAGGTCCGTTGTGGTGGGCAATCCCGCCAAGATCGTCAAGCAAGTCAGCGACGAACAGCTCGCCTGGAAGACCGAAGGAACGGCCTGGTACCAGCGACTTCCGCGCGAATGCGACCAAACGCTTGAGCCCTGCGAACCGCTTGAAACGGACCGCGAGGACCGCCCCAGAGCCGCCCAAGGCTATGCGCCCCGCAAGCGGTAATTAACCGCCTCGCTGCGGACTGCGCAACGAAAATTTGACTTTATTAACAATCTGTCGTACGAACGTGCGAAAATTTGTCATAGATTTAACGCCCAACTATTAATCACTTAAACATGAACCACCTTACTCAATCGTTGCGTAGACTGGTCGCTGCAGCCCTCGTGCTGTTGACCATGCCTGCGTTTGCGCAGCTGAGCGGTACGTACACGATCGATCCCAACGGAACGGGAACGACGAACTACGCATCATTCTCTGCCGCAGTTACCGCGTTGACGACTTCAGGTGTCAGTGGCCCCGTTACGTTTAACGTAACTCAAGGCACCTACACCGAGCAGGTTACCATCAACGCCATTACGGGAACAAGTGCGACCAACAAAGTCACATTCAAATCGGCCACGGCGAATACGCTGCCGGTGAATGTCACGTTTGCGAGCGCCACGGCCGCCACGAACAACTGGACTCTTCGACTCAACGGGGTAAACAACCTCGAGTTTGATGGCATTAAGTTTTCGAATACCACCCCAGCGGTTGGTACGGCACTCCCGTTTTCGTGTAACGTGAACATGAATGGAACGACTTCTAACATCTCGTTCCTTAACTGTTCGTTCACGGGCTCAGGAAACCTAGGAAGCGCAAACCACGCGTTCTTCTTTGAAACGGGTTCGCTGCAAACCGGAGCATGGGTGTTCAATAACTGTCAGTTTGTTAATACCTCACGCGGTATCAACCTGAACGCATCTGCGACCAGCTCGCTTACGTCCTTGACGGTTACCGGATGTACGTTCAGCACCCTAGACCGCGCCATTACGGCAACCAATGGGTTCGCTGTCGTTGCGGGCTCAACAGCAACCATTACCAACAACACGTTTACTGCACCCGCTGCCAGCCTTGGATATTTTTCTATGTCGATTTCGGCACTTGCTACAGTTACGGCAACCGGAAACACCTTGAATAACTACAGTGGCGCAAGCTTTACGTCGGCTACTACCGTTACGGCAACAAACAATACCGTTACCGGTGGTTCATTTGCACAAGGTATTTCGGTAGGGGGAGCATCTACGGCTTTGGTGGCGGCAACGGTATCTAATAATACCCTTAGCCCCAACAGCACCATTTCCGTTAGCAACGGTTCGTTGGCTGCAATCAACCAAAATGTTTGCGGTAGCATTTCCGTGTCAAGTACCAACGCAGGTATCTCGATTACGAACAACAGCATCAACACCACGGGCAGCGGAATCTCGATTTCATCGCTTGCCGGAACCAGCACCACGAATACCGGTGCAACGGCTCAAGGTTTTACGAT
>JAJTFK010000002.1 GCA_021298655.1 Cryomorphaceae bacterium
GTGTCTCGCGACGCCTTCAAGATGCTGGAGTACCGTTTTGCGGATGCCGAGGGTAAAAAAATCGGTTGATAAAACCGGTTTTAAACGCTTAAGGCGGCCTGCGAAGGCCGCCTTTTTTGTTTCTTCGCAGCATGGCATTTGCGCGGACCAAAACCTATACCCTCGACGCGGCGCGGGCGGCGATTCAGCGCTACTGCGCGTTTCAGGAACGTTGCCAGAGTGAGGTCGCCGAACGCCTCAGGTCGATGGGTGTGCTGCCGGAGGCCCAGGCCGACCTCGTGGCGGAGCTTATGGCCGACGGCTACCTCAGCGAAGAACGCTTCGCCCGGGCCTACGCCCGCGGAAAATTCCGCATTAAGGGTTGGGGTCCGCGCAAGATTGCGCAGGGACTTCAGGCCAAGCGCGTTTCGGCGGCCTGCATCGCACTGGGGCTCGACGAGCTCGACGAGGCGGAAGTGCGGGCCTATTTGGTTAGAAAAAACGAAGACTTTCCCGACGAGCAGGATTTTATTGCTTGGTGCTGCCGTAAGGGATACGATCGGAATGCGGCCCTTGCGGTGCGGCGCGCCGAAGATTAGCCCGGCCAGGCGGCGAGCGCGTCGCGCAGTTCCCGGACTTCGGCGTCGCCCACGTCGTAGTGAAGCACCGCCCTTAGCCAGTGGCGGTCCATGGCGATAAGCCGCAGGCCCCGAGCTTCAAGATGGGCGAGGAGGGGTCCGCCGTCGTGGCCTGGAGCCAACCGAAACAGGACCATGTTGGTCGGGGCGGGCTTGAGTTCGGCCACGTAGGGGAGGTCCTTCATGAAGGCCGCGAGGTCCGCAGCGCGCGCGTGGTCTTCGGCAAGGCGGTCGACGTGGTGTTCCAGGGCGTAGAGTCCCGCTGCGGCGAGGTAGCCGGCCTGGCGCATGCCGCCGCCGAGTCGCTTTCGGATGCGCCGCGCTTCGTGAATAAAGTCCTTCGAGCCCAGGAGCACCGAGCCTACGGGCGCGCCCAGGCCTTTGGAAAGGCAAATAGATACGGAGTCGAAAACGCGGCCGTAGTCCTCAGGGCGCTCTCGGTCGGCCACCAAGGCGTTGAAGAGCCGCGCTCCGTCGAGGTGGTAGCCGAGCCCGTGGGTTCGCGTAAAGGCGCCTAATTCCTGAAGGGCGGGCAGGCCAAGGGTGGTTCCGCCGCCCTTGTTGGAGGTGTTTTCAGCAACTACCAGGCGGGTAGGGGCCGCGTGCACGTTGTCCATCGGCTGCAAAAGCGATTCGGCCTCGGCCGCGCTCAGCCGTCCGTAGTCGTCGCCGCCCACGCGCACCTGTACGCCGCTGTTGAAGGCCAGACCGCCGCCTTCGTAGTTGTACACGTGCGCCAGCTTGCTGCAAATCAGTTCGTCGCCGGGGCGGGTATGCACCTTGACGGCGATTTGGTTGGTCATCGTTCCCGAGGGGCAGAAAAGTCCGGCCTCCATGCCGAAGCGCTCGGCGAGCACGGCTTCCAGCCGCTGAACGGTCGGGTCGTCGCCCAGCACATCGTCGCCCACGTTCGCGGCGCACATCGCGCGGAGCATGCCCTCGGTGGGGCGCGTAACGGTATCGGAACGGAAATCGGCATTCAAAGGTTTCATAGGTCCGAAGGTAGGGGGTGGCGTACTTTTGCCGCCATGATTTCGCCCGAGAAAATTAAGGAATACCACCAACGCATCCACGACCTAAAAGGCTACCTGCGCCTCGAAGAAAAGCGCATCACTGCAGCGAACGAAGAGGAAAAGACGGGCAATCCGAGTTTTTGGGACGATCCCAAAAAGGCCGAACAGACGATGCGCAAGATTCGCGAACTCAAGTACTGGATTCAGGGCTACGAGGCGGTACAAGCTCAGATGGGCGAGGTAGAGGCGTCGGTGGAATTTTACCGCGAGGGCATTATCGAGGAGTCCGACGTCGACGCCGCAGTCGCCCAGCTTGAGGAGCAGCTCAGCACGATGGAGTTCCGCAACATGCTCAGCGGCGAAGAAGACAAGATGAGTGCCGTCCTTCAGGTGACGGCGGGTGCCGGCGGTACCGAGTCCTGCGACTGGGCCGGAATGCTGATGCGCATGTACCTGCGCTGGGCCGAGCGCAACGGCCACAAAGTGCGCGAACTCAACTTTCAGGAGGGCGACGTAGCCGGCGTCAAGACGGTGACGCTCGAAATCGAAGGCGAATACGTTTTTGGCTACCTCAAGGGCGAAAACGGGGTGCACCGCCTGGTGCGCATCAGTCCCTTCGATTCCAATGCGCGCCGCCACACGTCGTTTGTCAGCGTGTACGTCTACCCCTTGGTCGACGACACCATCGACATCCAGGTCAACATGGCCGACATTGAGTGGGATACGTTCCGCTCCAGTGGGGCCGGCGGTCAAAACGTCAACAAGGTTGAAACGGGTGTGCGCCTTCGCCACAAGCCCTCGGGCATTGTCATTGAGAATACCGAGACGCGCTCTCAGCTCCAGAACAAGGAGAAGGCCATTCAGCTGCTCAAGTCGCGCCTGTACGAGCAGGTAATTGAGGAGCGCAACGCCAAGCGCAGCGAAATTGAGGCCGGCAAAAAGAAAATCGAGTGGGGTTCACAGATTCGCAACTACGTGCTTCATCCCTACAAGTTGGTCAAGGACGTTCGGACCGGGGTTGAGACCAGCGACCCGGACTCGGTGCTCGACGGCGAACTCGATGCCTTTCTCAAGGCATACCTGATGTCCGACGGCCAGGCGTCCGGAGATTTCCACGACGACGGCCTATAGTCGGCTGCGAGCGTTCCCTCAGCGGACCGCGTTCACGCCCAAGCGCTTTTGTACCTTCGGGGGTATGCGTCGCATCGCGGTATTCCTTGGTTTTTTGGCACTTGCCCTGCCCTCGGTTTGGGCCCAGGTGCTGGATCGCCCGTCTCCCGTAATCCTGCCGAACGCGGGTCAATGGCCCGATGAGGTTTTAGCCATGGTCAACGTCGACGCCGCTCGCGTTTGGGTACTCGCCGACGGACTGCGTTTTGTGGCGCGGACCCCGGGCGAATCCGACAGCGTCGCGGTGTGGACCGAGCGCTACGTGGGCGCACCGGGCGGAAGGCTCGAGCTCCATCCGACGGGGTCGCCGGTCGCATTTATGCAGGGCAGGTTGCCGTCGGTAACGGTGCGCGGCGCCGCAACCGCTTGGCTTCGAAACGTCTATCCGGGAATTGATCTCGAGCTCCGCATCGAATCGGGCCACCTGAAAACCTGGTGGCAGGGCGCGGACCTGGAGCGTATTGAGGTCGCGTTCGAAGGCGCGACGGCACGGCGTTCGGATCCCACCACCCTCGAGGTTCACACCCCGGCCGGGACGGCCGTGGTTCGGGCCCCGGTGGCCTTGGATGCCCAAGATCGGGAAGTCAAACCCAGATGGGTTGCGCGCGGGGCCAACTGGACGATTGCCGCACCCGGGGCGGTGCGCATCGATCCAACCTACGTGTTCAGCAGCTTCAGCGGTTCGTTGAGCGACAACTTTGGGTACACCGCCACCTACGACCTCAAGGGCCGAACCTGGCTTGGCGGCGTGGCCTTTGGCACTCAGTATCCGACCCAAAACGGCGTCCAGGCCAATTTTGGGGGCGGAGGCGTCGACATGGTCTTGATGCTCTTTAATCCGAGCGGAACGGGAATCATTTCGTCGACCTACCTCGGCGGCGGCGGAATGGAGCAGCCCCACTCGCTGCGCGTTGCGCCCAACGGGGACCTCGTGATCAAGGGCATCACGAATTCCGTGA
Organism: Cryomorphaceae bacterium; assembly: GCA_021298655.1. Taxonomy (GTDB): domain Bacteria; phylum Bacteroidota; class Bacteroidia; order Flavobacteriales; family Schleiferiaceae; genus TMED14. Next base: position 3,760 of record JAJTFK010000002.1, read on the forward strand.
ACTTCCCGGTGTCGGCCACGGCCTTCGACACCAGCATGGCCGTTAATACCGGGGCTGGAAGCCAGAATGGCGGCGGCGTTTCCTATTCGTCCGCGACCGATTTGGCCCTGATTCGCCTTGATTCGACGGGTACCAACCTCAAGGCATCAACCTTTTACGGTCGACTGGGATTCGACGGCATACAGGACCCGAGTTTGCCCCACTACGGCGATCCGGCCCGAGGCGACCTGTGGGTGGATTCCCAGGGCATTTGGATTGCTTCGGCCTCGCGTTCGCGCGGAATGGCCACGTGGCCCTTGGACACGTCTCGGGGTGGTGCCGTCGACGGAATTTTGGCCCACTTTAGTCCCAATCTCGACAGCCTTCGCTGGGCTACCTACGTGGGCGGACCCGACCTCGACGGCCTAACGTCGCTGATTCCCACGCCAACGGCCCAGGGAGTTCGCCTTGCCGTAGTCGGTTGGACCCAAGGCATGGGCACGCTGTCGGGCAACGCGGTGTTTTCGGTGCCGGTTCCCCAGAGCCAAGCCTACTATGCGCTGGTGCACCCCCAAACCGGGCAGCGGCTCGCCGAAACCTACCTACAGCCCCAATTTTGCACGTCCTACGGCTTTTTGGCCGCCCAAAACCCCGCGGGTGCCTACGCGGCGGTTGGCGATTCGGGGGCGGTGCTCCTTTCCCTCGGGCTGGGCCCCGCCTGCACCGGGTCGGGCGGATATTCGGGCCCCTTGGCCCCAACCGCCGGCGTCTGGCAAAATCCGAACTCCACCCAGGTACTCTGCTGGATTTCGGCACAAGGCGACAGCATTTACCGCACCCAATACCTGGGCAACGGCCAACTTAACCGCCGGATTTCCCCCACTGCCCTTCAAGTGGACGAATGCGGATCAGCCTACTTCTCGGGCTGGTTCGGTGGGCTTAATGGCGGCACCATAACCGGTCTCTACACCACGCCCAACGCCCAGCAGCCGACCACCGACGGGCGTGATTTTTACTTTTTGGTGCTGGACCGTCGTGGCGACCCTGCCTACGCTTCCTATTTCGGCGGAACGGGTCCAGTGGACGAGCACGTCGACGGAGGAACGTCGCGCTTTGACCCCAACGGCGTGATCCACCAAGCGATCTGCGCGGGCTGCGGGGGCAGCGACAACCTTCCCATTTTTCCGCCCAACGCCCATTCCGCGGTCAACAATTCGAGCAACTGCAACATGGCGGGCCTGCAAATTGCGTTTGAACTCCTCGAGGCCAAGTTGGACCTGAACTTGAGCGCCGACACGCTCTGCGCGGGCGATACGCTTCGATTCAGCGGCACCCTGAGCCGGGTCGACCAACTCAACGTCAACTGGGGCAACGGGCTCACGTGGAACGGCGCGCCCATTCCGCTCCCAAGCCAGCAGATGCTGGTCCCCGGGACCTACACCGTGACCGTGCTGGGGCTGGACACGCTCTGCCTGACCCAAGCGCAGCAAACCTTCACCGTACACGTGCTGCCCGGCACGTCGGTACTGGCGGATGCCGTTTTGGCCTTCGACCCCTGCGACCCCAATCGGGAGTTAAGCCTGGCGCCCGGTCCCAATCTGAGCGCCCAATGGCTGGTCCTCTATGGGATTAACGGTTCCGTGGATACGATTCCGGCACCCTATTCTTGGACGGGCACGTCGCTCACAAATACCTATTCGGCCTGGCTCGTGGCCTACGACGACGTCTGCGGACGGCGCGACAGCAGCTTCATTCAAGCGGAATTTCGTCCGCCCTTGAGCGTTCCGGGTGCCCAGGTTTCGGCGCCCAATTGCTTGGACGGCAGCCCTGTGCGCGGACTGGGCATTCCGGGCAACGCGACGGCCTCGTACTGGCGACTTCCGGACGGGGGCCAAATTCCCGGGTTTAACGTTCAATGGTTGCCCGCAGCAGGAACCCAAACGGCGTGGTTTGTGGTCGCCGACACGGTCTGCGGCACCAAGGACTCGGTCCAGGTCACCTACCAGATTTTGGGCGAAGACCTCGATAGCCTAACCCTGCCCAACGTCTTTACGCCCAACGGCGACGGCATCAACGACGCTTTGGCACTGCGCGCTGCCGAAGGCCAGGCGCTCGACCAATTGGTTCTGGTTATCTACACGCGCTGGGGTCAGGAAGTCTACCGCACCAGCGACCCCAACTTTGCCTGGGACGGCCGGTACCTCGGACGCCTGCTTTCGCCCGGGGTCTACCTCTACCACGCCACCTGGCAAAGCGCCTGCGGCAGCAGCGGGGACCAGCACGGAGCCCTGACCCTTAACCTTTAGGCCCCATGGCACAAAAAAAGCGCAGCCCTTGCGGAGCTGCGCTTCGTGGAGGAGGAGCGGATGCGCCTTAGTGCCCGACCATGTCCTCGGGGCGAACCCAGGCGTCGAATTCTTCGGCCGTTACGTGCCCCAGCTTGAGCGCAGCTTCCTTGAGCGTGCTGCCCTCGGCGTGGGCCGTCTTGGCGATTTTGGCCGCTTTGTCGTAGCCGATGTGGGTGTTCAACGACGTCACCAGCATCAGCGAATTCTCGAGGTGTCGCTGAATCACCGGGTAGTTGGGTTCGATTCCGGCCGCACACTTGTCGGTGAACGAAACACAGGCATCGCCAATCAACCGGGCGCTCTGCAGCACGTTGGCCGCAATCAGGGGCTTAAACACATTGAGTTCGAAATGTCCGGTTGCGCCGCCGAGGGAAACCGCCACGTCGTTGCCGATCACTTGGGCCGCAACCATGGTCAGTGCCTCGGGCTGGGTCGGATTGACTTTGCCGGGCATGATGCTCGATCCGGGCTCGTTGTCGGGAATAACAATCTCGCCAATTCCGGAGCGCGGACCCGAAGACAGCATGCGGATGTCGTTGCCAATTTTCATCAGCGAAACCGCCACGCGCTTGAAGGCGCCGCTGAGTTCCACCATGGCATCGTGGGCCGCCAAGGCCTCAAACTTGTTCGGAGCCGTTTTAAACGGCAAACCCGTGAGTTCCGCGATTTTTGCGGCCACCGCCACGTCGTATCCCTTGGGGGTGTTTAGGCCCGTTCCGACGGCGGTTCCGCCCAGTGCGAGCTCCGAAACCATGACCAGCGCGTTTTCGATGGCACGGATTCCGTTGTCGAGCTGCTGTACGTAGCCGCTGAATTCCTGGCCCAAGGTGAGCGGCGTGGCGTCCATAAAGTGCGTGCGCCCGGTTTTAACGACGTCTTTAAAGGCTTTGGCTTTGGCGTCGAGTTCGTTGCGCAGGTGGCGCAGGCCGGGCAGCGTGGTTTCGACCGTTCGCTGGTAGGCCGCGATGTGCATGGCCGTAGGGAAGGTGTCGTTGGACGACTGCGACTTGTTGACGTCGTCGTTGGGGTGAAGCACCTTTTTTTCGTCAAGGAGCGAGCCGCCGCTCAGCACATGACCGCGGTAGGCCACGACCTCGTTGACGTTCATGTTGCTCTGGGTGCCCGAGCCGGTCTGCCAAATCACCAGCGGAAATTCCCCGTCGTGCTGACCCGTCAGGATTTCGTCGCAAACCCGGCCAATGAGCTCGGCCTTGTCGGCGGCCAAAACACCCAGGTCGCGGTTCGTCAGGGCGGCAGCTTTTTTCAGGTAGGCAAAGGCCCGAATGATCTCCTTGGGCATGCTGCCCTCGGGGCCAATTTTAAAGTTGGTGCGCGAACGCTCCGTTTGGGCGCCCCAGTAGGCGGAAGCGGGCACGTGGACTTCGCCCATCGTGTCGCGCTCAATGCGGGTTTGTGTGCTCATGGAGCAAAATTACGCCCGACTTGGGGCGCAAAGAATTGGTGGATGTCACCTATCTTTGCGCCATTACGAATTGATTGTCCCTGTCAACCCAGCGCAACTATGAAATTTCTCGGATTCCTTCTCGCCATTATGATCATCCTCACTGGATTCAGTATGCTGGTCTTTCTTGCGCTGTTTGTGGGTTACTGGTTGACCCTCATCGGTTTGGAGCGCGTGATGCCCGAGCGCATCTACAAGTGGCTCGAAGGCGCGAAGCGCTAACATCCATCTGCGAAAAAGTACAAAGGCGCCCATTGGGCGCCTTTTTTTGTTTGTCGGGGTCGTGTTTAGACAAAATCTTCGCCCCGCCGCATTTTGACGTCGTTGACGAACTGCTTGATTTCCTGTTCCTTACTTCTCGGACACACCAGAAGTCGGTTTTCGCTCAAGATCACGATGTAGTCTTGCAGGCCGTCAACCACCGCCACCACATGCTCGGGTATTAGGTAGGTATTGCCCGTGGCGTCGTACGAAAGGACGTGCGAACCTCCGCCGGTATTGCCCGCTGCATCCGTAGCGCGCTGCTCGTGGACGGCGCCCCAGCTTCCCAGGTCGGACCAGCCGAACTCGGCCGGCATAACCAGAACCTGCTTGGCTTTTTCAAGAATGCCGTAGTCAATGGACTCGTTGGGGCACTCGCCGTACATGGAATCGATGAAGTCCGCTTCCGTCGGCGTGCCGTAGTGCGCCCAACCGGCGTTGAAGGCCGCGTACATCTCGGGCATGTGCTTTTCAAACGCACTTAAAATGGCGTTGGCATTCCACACAAATATCCCGGCGTTCCACAAAAACTCGCCGGTGGCAATGAATTGCTCGGCCATCTCGCGGTTCGGCTTCTCGGTAAACGTTTTAACCGGGTGCACGTCGGCGGCGTATTCGCTCTTTTCCGGGCGGAACTGAATGTATCCGTAGCCCGTTTCGGGACGGATGGGGTTCATGCCCAGGGTCATTAAGACGTTGTGTTCCGCCGTAGTGCGCAACGCGGACTTCAGCCTCGCGGTAAATTCCGCCTCGTTGGTGACCAAGTGGTCGGCCGGCGTCACCACGAAGTTGGCCAAGGGGTCGCGCTTTTTCAATACAAAACCGGCATACGCCACGCAGGGTGCGGTGTTTCGCCGAGCGGGTTCCGCCAAAATGCGCTGGCGGTCAAGTTCCGGAAGCTGCTCCAAGCAGGCCGCTGCGTAGTCCGCGTGCGTGACCACGTAAATGTGGTCGGCCGGGACGACCGACTTCATCCGTCGAAAGGTTTGCTGAAGGAGGGTCTCGCCGGTGCCCAAAATGTCGAGAAACTGCTTGGGTTTGCGCGAGGTCGAGGTTGGCCAAAAGCGCGAACCGACTCCGCCCGCCATGATTACGGCATAGTTGTGTTCCATAGCCCGTTGGGTTAGTCGGCAAAGGTAGGGAAGTCCCCGAGGTCGTACCTTTGCCGCCTCGACTGTTTTCGGTCAATTACGCACCATCCGATGAAAAACATTGTACTCTTTGGCCCTCCAGGGGCGGGAAAGGGCACGCAAAGTGCGCTGCTCGTCGACGAATTTGCGCTGGTCCACCTGTCTACGGGCGATATTTTTCGCCGCAACATTCGCGAAGCCACCGAGTTGGGTCGATGGGCGAAGTCGTTCATGGATCAAGGCCAGTTGGTGCCCGACGACGTAACCATTGCCATGCTCAAGGACGAGTGGTCCAAGCACCCCGGGGCGGCTGGCTTCATTTTCGACGGTTTTCCGCGCACGTCCGCACAGGCCCAGGCCCTGGACGAGCTGCTTGCCGACTCGGGAACGGGCGTAACGGCCATGATTGGCCTAGAGGTCGACGACGAGGAATTGGTCAAGCGCCTGCTCGAGCGCGGCGCCACGTCCGGCCGCGCCGACGACGCCAACGAAGACGTTATTCGCCAGCGCCTTGCTGTGTACTACCGCGAAACCGCCCCCGTGCAGTCCTACTACGAAGCCCAAGGCAAGTACCGTGGACTCAGTGGCGTGGGCAGCATCGACTCCATTACCGCGAATCTTCGCAGCCTCATTCAATCGCTTTAACTCGTTACTTAAGTGGCCGATTCCAATTTTATTGACTACGTCAAGGTCTTCTTGCAGTCGGGCCACGGAGGCGGCGGCAGCCGCCACTTCTTTCGCGCCAAAGGCCTGCCCAAGGGCGGACCCGACGGCGGAGACGGCGGTCGCGGCGGCCACATCATCTTAGAGGCAAACCCCCAAATGTGGACGCTGATCCACCTCAAGTACCGCAAGCACATTAAAGCCGACCCGGGCGAAAACGGCAACCGAAACCTGCGCATCGGGGCCAGCGGGGAAGACATCGTGCTCCAAGTTCCGCTCGGTACCGTAGTTAAGGACGCCGAAACCGGCGAACTCCTGTGCGAACTCACCCAAGCCGGTGAGCGCAAGGTCTTCCTGCCTGGAGGTCGCGGAGGCCGCGGCAACGCCTTCTTCAAAAACTCGGTCAACCAAGCCCCCGAACACGCCCAACCCGGTGAACCCGGTCACGAAGGCTGGTTCCTGCTCGAGCTCAAGGTGCTGGCCGACGTGGGACTGGTGGGCTTTCCCAATGCCGGCAAGTCCACGCTTTTGAGCGCGGTAAGCGCCGCCAAACCAGAAATTGCGGACTACCCCTTTACCACCTTGGTGCCCAACTTGGGCGTGGTGGCCCACCGCGACTACACCTCCTTCGTCATGGCCGACATCCCTGGCCTCATCGAGGGAGCTGCCGAGGGGCGCGGACTCGGTCACCGCTTTTTAAAGCACATTGAGCGCAACGCCTTGCTGCTCTTTCTCGTGCCCTGCGACGCCCCCGACGTAGTCGAACAGTACCATATTCTGCTCGGAGAACTCGAGCGCTTTAATCCCGAACTGCTCACCAAGCGCCGCGTGCTCGCCATCTCCAAGACCGACATGCTCGACGAAGAGCTTTTGGGCCAGCTCTTGAACGAGGCGAAGCCGCGCTTGCCCAAGGACCTGCCCCTTACTACGTTCAGCAGCGTGACGGGTCAGGGTCTCGACCGCCTGAAGGATTTGCTATGGGATTCCTTGAATCGCTCGATCGACTAGACCGCGAGGCCTTCTTCGCCCTCGCCGGGCAGGGCGGTCCCATGGCCGACACGGTCTTTGCCGTGATTTCCAGTACCTGGGCCGCCGTCGCCGTGTGGTTTCTGTTATGGGCCATGCGCCGCCGCGACGTCGATATGGCCTCATGGATTTGGCTGCTGATCGCGATGCTCGCCGCCTATGCGCTCGCCGATTGGACGTCCAGCGCCCTCAAAGAACTTCTCGCTCGTCCCCGTCCCTGCTGGGAACTTGAAGGCAGGTTTCGCTTGGTGGGCCGATGCAAGGGCCAATTTGGACTGGTGTCGGGCCATGCGGCCACTACCTGGGCCCTACTTACCGTTTTCTGGCGCAGCCAACCGCCTCGAGGCCTCGCGGCATTGGCCCTGCTTTGGTCGCTGTCCGTGCCCGTTTCGCGCATCTACCTCGGCGTTCACTACCCCGGCGACGTGCTCGCGGGCGCCCTCGTGGGCATCGCGCTGGGTGCCCTCATCCTGCGAATCCGTCCCCTACCTTCCCGCGCATGAACGCACTCGCCGTGGCCTTGGGCGGAGCCTTTGGCAGCCTTCTTCGCTGGAGCCTGACCCTTTTGCTCCGGCGGGCAGACGCCCCGTTGCTGACCGCCTCGGCCGCAACCCTGCTTGCCAACGTCGCCGCGGCGGCCTTTTTGGGGTACCTGATGGCCCGTCCCCCGGCGGACGCGCGCGTCCAACTGGCACTGGCTGCCGGCGTCTGCGGTGGATTCAGTACCCTGAGCACGTTCAGCTGGGAAGCGCTGCAGTGGGCCAAAACGGGATCCTGGCTGCTGGCCTTCGGCTACATCTCGGCAACCATGCTACTCAGCTTGGGTGCGGCGGCGGCGGCCTACGCGCTAGCGAATAAGTAGCACGACGCCCTGCTGCTCCACGGGCGAATCCCCGTAGTCAATCGTGAAAAGACTCCACGTGTAGGCTCCCTGAGGGCATTCGGCGCCGTCGTTCCCCACGCGGCCGTTCCACTCCGCCTGCGGGTCGGAACTTTGGAACACCACGTTGCCCCATCGGTCCAAAATGCGCAATCGGTAGGCCCGAATACCCGTGGCCACGGGACGAAAGCCCTCGTTGCCGCCATCGCCGTTGGGCGTAAACGCCGTGGGCGACCACACATTGTAAATCGGATCGACCCGCACCGAGTCCACCAGCGTATCCCAGCATCCGAATTGGTTTAGTGCCAGCATCTTCACCGCGTACCACCCCGTGTCGCGGTAGGTGTGCACCACAAATGCCTGCTGCGCATAGGTCGTGCTGTCGTCCATGTCGAACCAAAACTGCTCGTCGGCATCCACCGAGTCAGCTCGAACCTGAATCAAGGGTTGGTAAATCGTCACGCGCTGGGGCGCAATCGCCATGGCCACCTTCGGGCGCGGATTCACCCGAATGGCCCCCGGATAAACCCGTTCTACCGTGTCCCTACAGCCCGTAGCGGTCCACATGCGCACCCGAACGTCGTACAGCCCCGGAACCCGGTAGGTGTGAACGGGAACCTCGACGCTGTCGCTGAATCCGTCCCCAAAGTCCCATTCAAAAGAGCGAGTACGCCGGCTAAATGCCCCGGCATCAAACGTCACCGTATAGGGTTCGCACCCGACCCAGGGCCCAATGAGGCTGTCGAGCCGCGGTCTCGGATCCACGATGACCGAGTCTACATAGGTTTCGTCGCAGGACTTGGACCGAATCCGAAGCGTGACGGGGTAGGTTCCGGGCTGCGCAAACTGAATGGGCGGTGGATTCAAGCCCGAAAACACGGCGAGGTTTGCGTCGCCCGGTGCCCCAAAGGTCCAGTCAAACAAGGCTCCGTCGTACCAGGTGCCTTGAGCCACGAAGCTCACCGGCTGCTGGTCGAAGCAGGGTCCGCCGTTGTGGGTAAAACTCGGGTTAATCGGCGGGTAAATGCGAAACATGACGCGGTCGGTGTCGGCACAGGGCCAGCCGGGGTTGGCAATTAAGGTCACCCAATACACGCCGGTGTCGCTGAACGTCCAGGTCGGGAACGCCAAGCGCGACGTGTCGTCGCTCCGCCCCGGGTCGCCGAAATCCCAACGGAACGACGACGCATTGATGCTCTGGTGCTTGAACGGCACGGTGGCTCCGATGCAGATCTGGGTCGGGTCGTCTACTTCCGAAACGATTTTGGCCACAATGTTTGCCTGGCACGAGGTCACGTTGAACTGGTAGTCGCGCCGAATGCTGTTCAGCAGCACGCCGTTGCGCCATTCTTCGACGCACACGGCAACCACGAACTGGCCGGTAACGCTAAGGCGTCCACTCAAGACCCCGGTGGATCCGTTGATGCTCAGCGGCGGCGTTCCGGGAATCGGATTGCTCGGCGTCGAGGGGTTCAAAAAGCTAATCGGCGTGTAGGGTGGGGGTGCTGGGGGACTTGGTGCCGGTGAGGTGAATCCCGTTCCGTTGCTTTTGCCGCCGCCGTGCAGCGGGTTGCACAGGCTGTAGTGCAGGGAATCCCCGTCGGGATCGGTAGCCGAGGTGGGAATGCTCAAAAATTCTTGGTTGCAGAGCACAATGGGCGGAAGGCTGTTCCACTGCGGGCTGCTCGTGCAGGCGTCGTTGGCTGGAATCCGCGTGGTAAGGGTCGAGCCCCAGTCGTCCGGCGTCGGAATGTTGTTGATGGTGGCGTTTCGGCAGCAGCGCTGGTAGCTGATGACGTAGCCCGTGGCCCGCGGCGGAAGCGTAATGGTCGTGGTGTACACCGCGTACTCGGTACAAATGTTGGGCGGAGCCTGAAGGCAGGGATTGCCCGTGCTGGCGGGCACCGGAATCGTGGGCCCTTTGTACACCGTGAGGTTGTGCAGCAAAATCGGCTGGACGCCGTCGTAAATGCCGATTGAGGACTCCGGGTCGAGCTGCGCGCCCGTAGAATTGCAGTCGCGGTAAACGACCAGCTTGATTTGGTACTGGTTGTTGCCCAAGCACACGTAGGTCAGCTCTCCGCCAACTAAGTGCGCAGAGTACCCGCGGATGCTCGACAGGAGCAGCGCAATTACGGCAAGGGCGGAACGCAGTCGGACCATTTCAAGCACAGGTATCCGTGTTCGGTAAAGTACGCCAACTCGCCGGGGTCTTCGGCGACCGCCAAGGCAAAGTCGCCGCCCCACGCGCCAAGGCTTTTGAGCGTTGCGCCAACGTTCGGGAAGCGATCCTGAATTTTCGGCTGGCCAATCCACCGGCTGGTGCGCGCCTCGGCTTCCCGAATCCCGTCAATCCAAGTTCCCACCTCCGAGGCCGCCGCAAGGCTTCTGCTTACCGCACTCATGGCTTCGAGCTCGGCCTCGCTTGGATTAGGGCGCGTTCGTTGCACCTCCAGCTGGCTGTCTTGCTTGGCCCCAAGGTACACCAGTGCGAAGTGGTCCACGGGCCAATGCGCCGCCGAAACGGCCGACCAGGCCGCGGTTTTTGCGCCCGTTTTATGGTAGGCAATGGCGGTGCGCGCCCGAGCACAGGCGACGTCAAACCCCGAGCCCGACGAAGTGGCAAAGTGAAGCTGCATGGGGTCTACGCCGGTCCACTGCGCCATGAGGTCCGTTAGCGACGAGCTCGACCCCCAGCCCCAATTGCGGTCAAACTCCAGGTGCGTGACCGCATGCCCCGACGGCGGAACCCGTCCCCCGAGATCGAGGGCAGCGCGCAGCAGCGCCCCTACATGGGGATCCTGGAAGGCCGGCACATCGAGCCAGGCAGCACCGGTCCGGTCGTAGGCCGTCCAATGCAGCGGTTCGTTGGATTCGGTAAACTCAAGACCTTGACCAAGAACCGTGGGCACGGCCAAGGCCGTTGCGCCGTGGAGCACCCAGTATTCGCCGCAAAGCAGCAGCTTACCCGAGCTCCAGAACGAATTCATGAATGCACGCCTTCTGCGGCCGGCACGGGAATTCCGCGCAGCGAACAAAACGCGGCCACCACATCGGCATGATGCGGAACCTTATCGGCAAAAAACGCAGTCAAATGGGCCTTCTCGGCCTCGGTCGCTTCGAGCTGATTCAGGATGTTCAGCAGGTGCATTTTCATGTGACCCTTCTGAATGCCCGTCGTCGTGAGCGCGCGGAGTGCCGCAAAATTCTGGGCCAATCCCGAAGCGGCTACAATACCCATCAATTCGTGTGCGCCGGGGTTGCCCAGCATTTCCAGCGCGAGCTGCACCATGGGGTGAAGCTTGGTCAGTCCGCCTACCGTGCCCAACGAAAGCGGAATTTCAATCCAAAAGCTGAATTCCCCGTCGCGCACGCTGCAGTGGGTCAGCGAGCGGTATTGGCCGTCGCGCGAGGCGTAGGTGTGGCAGGCGGCCTCTACCGCCCTGAAGTCGTTGCCGGTGGCGAGTACGACGGCGTCGATGCCGTTCATGATGCCCTTGTTGTGGGTCGCGGCCCGGTAGGGCTCCACTTCGGCGATGCGCACCGCACGCTGAAACTTGCGGGCGAACTCGTTCACGTCGACACCCGAGCCGTCGTCGAGGTCAGCCAGCGCGCAGCGCACTTCGGAGCGCACAATGCACTCGGGGGTGTAGTTGCTCAAAATGCACATCACCACTTCGAGGTCGCCCGAGGCGGTGCCGGCGTCGGTCGCGGCCTCCAGGCGAAGCACCTTGGCCATTTCCTCAAGACAGGAGTTGATGAAGTTTGCGCCCATGCTGTCGCGCGTCTCAAAACGCACTTCCAGCTGGAAGTAGTCGTCCATGGCCTCGCGGCGGTCCTTAAGTTCCATGCCCAAAATACCGCCTCCACGAGCGCGCATGTTCGCCGTAATTGATTCGGTGGCGGCCAGCAGTTCGTGTTGAATGCGCGCGACCAAGGACGTCAGCGCAGCCGCATCGCCGGTGAACGTAAAGTGAATGTGGCCCACCTTGGTCGACGACCGTACGGTCGACGTAAAGCCGCCGCGGTCCATCCAAAACTGCGCGGACTTGGCTGCAGCCGCGACCACCGAACTCTCCTCAATAGCCATAGGTACCGTGTACACTTGGCCGTTGATCAAAAAGTTGGGCGCTACGCCGAGCGGCAAAAAGTAGTTCGCCACGGTGTTTTCGATGAACTCGTCGTGGCGCTTTTGTACCGCTTCGTCGCCGTGGTTGTAGGACGCGATCAGGGCCTGTCCGGCCGCGGGATTCTTCAGGTGCTGTTCGGTAAGCCAGGCAATCTTGGCTTCTTTGCTAAGCTTCGAAAAGCCGCGAATTTGGAGGGTGCTGCGCTTCATAATAAGGTTCCGTCTGCAAAGGTAACCCCTCAGCGAAGCTTCGGTTCATTCCAACGCCAGGCAAGCGCCCCAAGGGCATAGGCCAAAACATCCCAGCGGTCCGACGTGAACCTCAGGTCGGTCCGCGGTACCGCCCATTCAAAAACAACCGCGAGAACCAGGGTAAAGACCAATGTGTGCGCCCAAGGAAGCCGCCAGCCAGGCCAGACATACTGCGCCCCGGCGCTGGGGAGTCCCAATACAACCGGTACCGTGCACAGCGGATCCAAGTAGGCGTCCAGAACGGCCGTAGAGCAGCCCAGATGAATCAGCACCTGGTGCGCCAAAAAAGCGATCAAGGCGACCGCAAAAACCGCGTTTATACGGCGACCCAGTAGGCCATCCATGCAAAAAATCCACCTACCGCGAGCACCGTCCAATTGGCGACCTTGCCCAGGTTGCTGAGGTTGCGCTTCCAACTCGACAGGTTTGGGTCGCGGTTCCATTCCATTTCAGGCATTTTAAACGCATTAAATCGTTCCGGATTTTGGCGGTTGGCAAAGGTGCTGTGGATCGTTCGGGGCTCGGAACATGTTCCGCATCGGTCCACCTCGGTGCTCCATTCGCCGCATGAGGTGCATTTGTGCTGGGTAGGCATGCGGCAAAGTTAGGTAGCCCAGCGCGATGGGGCTTTCATGGAGCAAAAAAAAGCCCCGCAGCATGGCTGCAGGGCTTGACGATTTTGGTGGTTCGGGGCGGAATCGAACCGTCGACACATGGATTTTCAGTCCATTGCTCTACCAACTGAGCTACCGAACCAAAATCGGGAGTGCAAATTTAAGCAAAAATCATGAACTAACTTTGATTTATTCAAATGATCGCTGTCGATGCCGGGAATACCACCATCAAAGTACTGAAATACAGTGCTTCGGGCGAAGCCGGGCCCCTACAAAAATGGCCCGCTTCGCGGTGGGAAGAGTGCGCAACCTGGCTTTCGACGCAGTCCGAACCCATTTGGATTTCCGATTCCGCCGGCCGCTCCTGGCCGCTGGGTACCGTCGTTGATTACCGCGCACCCTGGTCCTTTACCTTGGACTACACCGAGCGCGTGGGCAGCGATCGATTGGCCGGAATGGAGGGTGCCCTGGTGCGCTACCCCGGCGCGTCCATTTTAATGGTTTCCTGTGGTACCTGCCTCACGTTCAGCTACCTACATCAGGGGAAGCGGTTTCAGGGCGGAGGCATTGCCCCCGGCTGGTTGGCGCGGTTGCGGTCCATGGTGGACTACACCGGCAGCCTGCCCCCCTTGGGCGTTCCGGACGAGGCCGCATGGTCCTCGCATTCTGGAATGGATCCGCGAACAGCGTCCACCGAAGAAAGCATGCACCGCGGAAGCTTAATGGGCATGATCGATCAAGTACGGGCTGAAGTGCAGCGTTTTCAGCACCTCGATCCCGACCTCAAACTAATCCTGCACGGCGGCGACGCGCGGGCGTTGGTGGGTCACATTAAAAACGGCATCTTTGCCGACGAAAACTGGATCGCCCTCGGCCTGTGGTCGGTCGCTACACGTTCATGAGCAAAAAAACCTTTCTCACTACCGCACTCCTGGCGGCCGTCCTGTCGCTGCACGCCCAGCAACTCTCGGTGAGTCCGTACTCCCTCTTTGGTGCCGGTTGGGCCCAGCCGCAGGCGAATGCCTACCAGCAATTCCTCGGCGGCGCCAGTGCGGCAGACCGCAACCCCTGGTACCTGAATCCCGACCAGCCTGCGTCCTTGTCGGCCATAAAGTATACCACGTTGGATTTTGGCGGTCAGTGGAGCGCCATCAACCAGAGCAACGGCGACCAAAGCCTGCTCAATCGAACGGGCGGATTTAATGCGTTCGGAATAGCCGTCCCCCTGATCAAGGGCATGGGTATTTCGGGCTCCCTCCGTCCCTACACGGTAGTGGGCTACGATTTTCAGCAGTCGGGCAAGGATTCCGCTTTTGGTGATTGGATACAGAAGTACGTCGGCCGCGGGGGACTCAGCGCCGCCGCCCTGACCTGGTCGTGGTCGCCGATTAAGTACCTGTCGGTGGGCGCCACGGCGCGCTACCTCTTCGGATCCGCCGACCGAAGCACCAAAGTCTACTTTACCGACGGCCGCTTTGATTTTGCGGGTAAGGTCGAGCGGGTTCTCGTAAGCGACTGGCGTTGGAATGCCGGTGCCCAACTCATTTTGCCCCTAGGTAGCAACGAACTGGTTGCGGGAGTGCAGTACGAACCAAGGGCCGAGCTTGCGGCCATACAGAACTACAACTGGTATAGCTTTAAAACGAACAGCGACGGGGCCGAACTGCCCTTGGATACCATCACGGCGGTCAATGGCGCAACGGGTAATATCGCCTTTGGAGGGCGCAACGCGGTCGGGCTCCGCTGGGCCACAAACCGCAAGAATGCCCTGCTTCCTGCTTGGACGCTGAGTGGGCACTACGAGCGAACCAACGTGGGCGAGCACCGCGACTTCAATGCAGTCCAGTCCGGATTCTACCGGGGATATTCTCAAACGTTCATTGCCCAAACGAGTGTGGTGCCCTCGCTGTTGATTACCAAGCGCAAGCTTTCGGGCTACTTCAGCCAGGTTCAGTACGTGGCGTCGTTGCGCCACGACCGTTTCGGACTTTTTCTCGGCGGACAGGAGGTCAGGGGCTGGAGCGGCAACCTGGGTATGGCCATGCCCGTGGGCGGTCGGAGCTTCATTCCAGGGGATGTCAAAGTCGCCACGGTTCACGTTGGCCTCAATTTTGGAAGTACAGGTTCAGTTAACAATGGTTTAGTACGGGAACAATATCTTCGCGCGGCCGTTGGACTAACGTTGAATGACCAATGGTTTATGAAAGCAAAATTCCGGTAATGATGAAACGAGTCTTAGGTCTTTTATTGGTAAGTGTACTTGGTTCGAGTACCGTCCTTGCTCAAAGCGGCAAATGGGGTAAGAATGCCACGGATTCCACCGTGTGCTTTGAGAAGTACAACACCTTTGGTGCCCTGTACAACAGCAAGTCGTACGTAGAAGCGTACGAGCCGTGGAAGGCCGTCTACGAAACCTGCCCGCAGGCTACCGAAGTCATTTACAAGTTTGCGCCCAAGATTCTGGAGGCCAAAATCAACCAAGCAACCGACCCCAAAGCGAAGCAGGAGTTGATTCGGTTGCTGCTGGCTACCTACGACCGCCGCAACGAGCTCTACCCGGGTAAAGAAGCTGAAATTCTCGCTCAGAAGGCCGATGACTTTTGGACCTACTACCCCGACAGCGCCGCCAAGGCCTACGACATGTACAAAAAGGTGTTTGCCATGGACCCCAAGGCCCTGCAGCCCTCTTACCTGAATAACTACTTCAACGTGGTTATTAAACTTTACAAGGACGAAAAGCTCAATTCCTTCGGTTTGGTTGAAGGATTTAACGACGTGTCCGAAGCCATTGAACTGCAGTCCAACGACCGCAACAAGCTCATCGCGGAGTTGACCGAGAAGGACACACTCGGCACGATTTCGGAACGCGAAAAGCGCAATTTGGACGCCAACCGCAAGCTTTTGGCCCAGTCCGAGAAGTTGCTTGGAAACATTGAAAAAGGAATCGCTCCGCTCCTTACTTGTGAGCGATTGACCTTGATCTACAACGACTCTACCTACGCGCTGCATACCACAGATAAATCGTGGTTGTACCGCTCGGTGAAAATGCTGTCCAAGAAGCGCATTGCTGCCGACGGTAGCAAGTCAGACTGTACCGACAACCCAATGTACTTCAAGGCCGCCTCAGCCCTTTACAAGCTGGAACCCAGTGCTCAAGCGGCCCGTTCTATGGGTCTACTCAGCGTGAAAAACGGATTGTACGCCGAGGCTAAAAAGTACTTTGAGGATGCCATCCGTCAGGATGTCGACCCCAAGAATCGTTCAGAGGACTGGTTGATTCTAGCCGTAATCGCCGAGAAGCAAGGCCAACTGGCCGAGGCCAAGCGCGCCTGCTTGGAATCTGCCCGCGCCAACCCCGAGTCGGGTGAGGCCTACTTGTTCCTCGCTTCGGTGTACGGCAAGGCCGCTGGAACTTGTGGAAGCAATGCCTTCGAGAAGAACGCGGTGTACTGGGCGGCCATCAACATGGCCAACCGCGCGGCTTCGGTCCAGCCCGACCTTGCTGCCCGTGCCGAGTCGTTGGCCTCTGCCTTCCGCAAGAACGTGCCCGATAAGTCGATCGCCTTCCAGTTCAACTACAAGGAGGGAGATACGTACACGATCGGTTGTTGGATCAACGAGCGCGTAGTTGTTCGCTTCTAAACGCGCGGCCATCCTAATCTTGGGCGTCGTTCTGGCATCGTGTCGGAACGACGCCCAAGACGTTAAAAAAATACGCGCATCCGTCACCGGACCCAGCTCCATTCAGTACGGTATTCGTGTCGTGTATTCCGACACGTCCGTGGTCCAGTGGATGCTGCAGGCTCGCGAGCTGGAGGAAGTACGTTCCGGCGGCGCGGCCAACCGCGAAGTCTTTCGGGGTGAGGTTTCGGCCGTTCAGCTGCACCAAGGTCAACCCACGGGTCGGGCGCTGTACGCAGACCAAATCATTCGCGACGTGCGCGAGCAGCGCTGGATTTTGTCGGGAGGTGTCCGGGTTCGCCAGGGACGCTCCAAGTCGTTAACCACGGAATCCTTGGAGTGGGACCGCAAATTGGGCACCATCAAGGGCTCCGAATGGGTAGAAATCACCGATGAAGGCCAAAAACTCAGCGGAACCGGATTTGAAGCCAAGGAAGATTTGTCGGTCTACACCATCTTTGAGGTGTCCGGGCAATTTGATGAACAGAAAAGTCCAAACTAAATGAATACGAGCAAGCGCTGGCGCGTCCTTGAGTGGATCTACTACATTACGGCCATACTTTCTGCCGAAGCGGCCTGGACCCTTTTTTCTACGGAACCCCAACGAGCATGGATTTTTATTGCCTTGACGGTCGGTTCCATCGCGATGGCCCTTTGGCGGAGGTCGCAGCGCCTTAAATCCAGCGGCCAGCAATGATTTCGGCACTTTTGATGCTCGTCGCCTCGCTGGCGGCTTCGGCCTTTTTCTCGGGAACCGAAATTGCGTTTTTGACGGCGAACCGGCTCCAGCTAGAAATAGACCTCAAGCGCAAAGCGGTACCCTTTTGGGTCGAACGCTGGATCACCAATCCCCAGCAGTTTTTGGTCACCTTGCTCATTGGCAACACCTTGGCTCTGGTCGTGGTCGGTGCGCAAAGCGCCGTGCTCCTGCATCCCCTGGTAGCGCCATTCATGAGCTTGCCCCTTGCGCTGCTTCTGGAAACCCTCGTTTCCACCGTCGTTGTGCTGTTTTTGGCGGAGTACATTCCCAAAGCCCTTTTTCGGGAGCAGGCTAACCGCGCCCTCGTTTGGGGTGCGATTCCGGCCATGATTTTTTACGTACTGTTTTGGCCCATTTCCTATGGATTGGCCAAATTCAACGATTGGGTGTTCCGCACCATGGGACCGGGTTCCGGTGGAGAAGGACATGCCCGTGTTTTTGGGTTGGCCGACTTAACCAATTTGGTCGACGAAGCGAGCCAAAAAGAGGAGCAAGATCCCGAAGTTGAGTTGTTCCGAAACGCCCTGGACTTTGCCGAAGTGAAAATTCGGGCCTGTATGGTGCCCCGCCCCGAATTGGTGGCCGTTCCCGTGACCATCAACTTGGACGACTTGCAGGCGCGCTTTGTTGAGACCGGATTTAGCCGCCTCATCGTGTACCGAGAAGAGCTCGACGATGCCTTTGCCTACGTGCACCAGTTTGAGCTCTTCAAGAAACCCCGTAGCCTTAAGTCCGTTCTCACTCCGCTTTCGTTGGTTCCCGAAGCCATGAATGCGCAGGAGGTTTTCCAGCAGCTCATACGCGAAAAGCGCAGCATGGCGCTTGTGGTTGACGACCTCGGCGACCTTGTGGGCATGGTAACCCTAGAGGACATTATTGAAGAGCTTTTTGGCGAAATCGACGACGAACACGATCAAGACTCCCTGGTGGAGCAGGTGCTGGGACCCCACGCGTTTCGACTCGATGGCCGATTGGAGGTCAATTACCTCAACGACCAGTACAGCCTGGGCCTGCCGGAATCCGATCGATTTACGACCCTTGGCGGACTGGTAACCGACCTGGCCGGTAAACTCCCGGAGCCCGGTGAATCGGTGGTGGTTGGCGCTTGGCGCTTGGAAGTCGAGGGCATGGAGGTGCAGCGCGTGAAGCAAGTGCTGGTGCGCCGCGACGACTGAAAAGGGGGTTGTAGTGCCGTCAGGTCGTTGTATATTCGCGACCTTATTTACACGTAGTTATGGGACTTTTTGAAGCAATTCGCAGCCGTTCGGGTTTGGTTATTGGAGTCATTGGCATTTCCTTGGTTGCCTTTGTGTTGACGGACTTTCTCACCTCAGGGAACATGCTGTTTCAGGGTGATCGCGACGTCGTTGGGCGCATCAACGGCGAAAAAATTTCGTACCTCGAATTCAACAAAGAAGTCGAAGAACTGCGGCAGAACCCCCAATATGGCCAAGCCACGCCCCTTCAGCTGAGTGAATTAGTTTGGAACAACCTCCTGAACGAGAAGCTTTTGGTGCTCCCCATGAGCGAACTCGGCTTTACCGTGACCACTGAGGAGCTGACCAAGGTGATCGAAATGACCCCCTCGGTACAGCAAATGCCCGGCTTGCAGGACCCCAACACGGGCCAGTTCCGTCCGGACCTGCTTCGCAGCGCCCTCCAAAACCTCCGCGACCAGCGCGAGAGCTCGCCCGAAGCTGCAGCGCAATGGGCAAGTTGGGTGGCCTACGAACAGGACGTGAAAAACCAGGCCTTGAGCAGCAAGATTTACGACGCCGTTGCGGCCGGGATGCGCATGCCCCAAAGCCTGCAGTTGGCCCAGAATACCCGCAACAACCGCCAGCTTCAACTCAAGATCGCGGCAATGACCGTTTCCGAGATCAAGGACGGCGAAGCAACGCCGACCGACGAAGACTACCAAGCGATTTACGACGAGTACAAACCAAACTTTAAGGTGAATGTGCCCGTGCGCGACGCGATGGTTGCGGATTTCCCCCTGGTTCCCTCGGATCAGGATTTAGCCAAGGCCAAGGAAGAGCTGGTGAAAATTGCCGCTGATTTTGCGACATCGGTAGACGACAGCGCCTTTGCGGCGGCCAACACCGACGTATTCGTGCCCATCGCGCTTCGTCCCGAGGCCAACATCAATCCCAACGTGCTACCCTACGTACAGGGCAAAGGAAGCGGATTTGTTTCGGAGCCCATCCAGGATGGCGACGTGTTTCGGGTCGTAAAGGTTATGGGCCGTGCTTCGTTGCCCGATTCGGCGCGCGCAAAACACATTTTGATTGCCTACGCGGGTTCCGAGCGCTCGCAAGCCACGCGTTCCTACCAGGAGGCCAAGTCGCTCGCCGACAGCCTGCTCAAGCAACTTAAGGGAGGTGCTTCCTTCCCCGAGCTCAGCAAGCAGTACAGCAGCGACGTCGTGGCGGCATCCAAGGATGGCGACCTCGGTTGGTTTAAGCCCGGACAAATGACGCCGGCCTTTGAGTCCTTCTGCTTCGAGAAAAACACGGGCACGATGGATCTCGTTGAAACGGAATTCGGATTCCACTTGGTGCAGGTGACCGGACAAAAAGGCGCGCGCCCCGCACTCCGCTTAGCGGAAGTGGTCCGCCGCGTAACGGTGAGCCCGGAGTCGGAACAAAAAGTCTACGCCAAAGCCGGCGAGCTCGCCAAGCTGCTCCAAGAGGGCATGAAGGCCGAAGATGCCGCGAAAAAGGTGGGTGCGCAGTTGATTCCAGCGCGCAACGTCCGCGCTACGGATGCTTCGGTGATGGGCATGGCCGAGAACCGCGAAGTCGTTCGCTGGATTTTTAACGAAGAGCGCGAAGTAGGGGACGTGAGCGTGGTGAACAACAACTACAAGTCCTACGCGGTCGTTCAGCTGACGGCGGTGTTTGAAGATGGCTACAAGCCCCTCGAGTCCGTGAAGGAAGATTTGACTCCGTTGGCGACCAACCGGGCTAAGGTGCGCGTGCTTGCCGAGCGCTTGGCTGCCAAGAAAACCCTCGAGTGGACGGATGCCAGCGTGACCCTTGCAGCGCCCTACCTGCCTACGGGCCGTGAGGCGAAGGTGGTTGGTCTCGCCGCGGGTGCCAAGGTGGGCTTCACGTCAGGGGTGATTGAAGGAAGCAACGGAGCCTACCGCTTCAAGTTGGTCAATGCCTTTGATGCGCCCAACACCATGACTCCGGCGGATGTGGCCGCAGAAAACAACCGTTTGGCGGGAAGCGTACAGCAAATGCTGCTGCAGTCCCTGCTCCAGTCCGCCAAGGTTCAGGACAACCGCGGCAGCTTCTACTAAGCAGCGCGGAGCGGTATTCAACCCAAAGCAAGCCCGGGGCCAGCACCTCGGGCTTTTTTGTGCGCAAAAAGGCAGGGTGTTTATAGGCTCTCCCAGCGGTAGGCGTCCCAACGTAGGAACACAAAAACCATCAAGCTGAAGGCCCAAAGGGAAGACCCACCGTAGCTAAAAAAGGGCAGAGGGATTCCGATAACGGGCATCAAGCCCAAAGTCATTCCCACATTGACCGCAAAGTGCACAAACAGGATGCTTGCGATACTTAGTCCGAAGTACATGCCAAAACCGTGCTTTTGACGCTGCGCAAGCAGTACCAGGCGAATAATGAGGCCGGCGAAGGCCAAGAGAACCACCAGCGCGCCCAAAAAGCCCCATTCTTCGCCCACCGTACAGAAGATGTAGTCGGTTGTTTGCTCGGGAACGAAGCGAAGGCGGGTCTGGGTGCCTTCCATATAGCCTTTGCCAAAGAGTCCGCCCGAACCGATGGCAATCAGGGACTGCGCTGTTTGGTAACCCGCGGCGCTTGGGTCGTCGACTTGGCCCAGCAGGAGCTTAATGCGAATCTGCTGGTGCGGCTTCAGTACGTTGTCAAAGACTTGATTCACGGCTCCGGCCCATAAAACAGCCGCGAAGCCTGCCCAAATCGCCGGGTGCTTTACGAAGCGTATAAAGGACATGCGGTGACGGGCCCGCGAAGCAACGAGGCTCAGTAGGGCGAGCGAAATAATCACGGTCCGCACGGTTCCCGGGCTCCAAGCGAGGGCCATCACAGAAACAACGGCGATTCCGAGCGTTCCAAATAGGTAAAATGAAGGTAATCCCGCAAAATAAAAGACCAGTAGGAAGGAGGCAAAGACCAGGGCCGAACCGGCATCCGGCTGGAGCAGGATGAGCCCCATGGGCAGGGCGACGATGATTGCCGGCAGGATTCGCCCGCGCCAGGTCGAAAGGTCGTAGTTGCCGCTCCCCAGCAATCGGGCAAGCATCAGTGCGGTCCCCAGCTTGGCAAACTCCGAGGGCTGCAGGCCAAAGGAACCCAGACTAAGCCAGGATTTGTTGCCGCCGCGCTCAACACCCACCGCCAAAACGGCGAGCAGCAGAACGAGGCTTAGGCCGTAAACCAGCCACGACAGCACCTCAAAAAGCCGGGCGTCCGACAGCAGGACCATAAGGACCAAAAATCCGGCTAGTCCCATGAAGCTCAGCTGCTTGCCGGCCTCGTTGTTCCAGCTCCACTGGAAGCTGTCGGCTACCGGCGTTACGGTGGCCAAAATATTCAGCCAACCAAAAACGACCAAAAAGAGGACCAGGCTAACGCTGATCCAGTCAAGTTTGCCCACCAAGGGCGTAGCGGTCGTGCGGTTCATCAGTAGGGGGGGAGCTCGGTTTGAACGCTGTTCACCCGGTATTCACCGGTAAGGGACCCCTCGACCATGCGGCGGTACAGGTCCGGGCGCGAAATGGAATCGTGCAGGTAGGACTCCATCATCAAGCTGGCAATGGGAGCCGCCCAACGGGAACCCCAGTATCCGTTCTCCACGATGATGGCAATGGCAATCTTGGGTTTGTTCAAGGGCGCGAACGACGTAAAAATCGAGTGGTCCTGACCGTGGGGGTTTTGAGCGGTACCGGTCTTGCCGGCCATGGGGAGGCCTTCCAGGCGCGAGGCGCTGGCCGTTCCGGACTCAAACACGTCGTTCATGCCCTGAATAATCACCGAAAAATGCTCCGGGTTGATCGTGGTCTTGTTGATCGTCGTAAAGGCGGGGTCGTCGATTGGGGTGCCGTTGATCGATCGGACCACATGGGGTCGAATCCACCAACCCCGGTTCGCGACGGCGGCCACCATGTTGGCGAGCTGAATCGGCGTAACCACCAGTTCTCCCTGTCCGATGGCCAGCGAAATCACCGTGGGAGCCTTCCAGCGGTCCGTTCGGTAAACCTTATTGAAGTACGCCCCGTCGGGAACAAACCCCTTCCGCCCCGTAGGAAGGTCCACGCCAAGAAAATCCCCCAGGCCAAAGCTCTTCACGTGGCGGTGCCAGGAATCAATACCTTGGCTCGCGCTGGGGTACTTATCGAGTACGCGTTTGAGAATTTGGCAGTGGTAGTTGTTGCAGCTCTTGCTAATCGAACCCCGAAGATCAAGGGTTCCGGCCTTACAGTGGCAACCGATGTGCAGCGACCCAAAGTGGTACCCATCAATGCAGGTGTACTGCGTTTCTTCGCTAACCACACCTTCCTGCAGTCCGATCAAGGCGTTCAGGATTTTAAACGGGGAGCCCGGTGGATATTCCGCAAGGATGGCCCGGTCGTACAGGGGCTTATTCAAGGAATCGCGGTACAAAATGGTGTAGTTGCGCGAACGGTAGCGACCCACAAGCGCATTCGGGTCGTAGCTCGGCGAAGAAACCAACGCCAGAATTTCGCCGGTGCTGGGTTCGATGGCGACAATGCTTCCCCGCTTTCCGCGCATGAGTTCCTCGCCCAGGGCCTGGAGCTTGGCATCCAGGGTGAGCTGCAGCTCCGCGCCCATAACGGGCTTCATGTCGTACTTGCCCTGGGCGTAGGACCCGACATCCCGGTTCCGGTTATCGACAATGATGTAGCGACGGCCCGCCTCACCCCGCAATACGTCTTCGTAGGAAGATTCGATGCCCGAAATTCCCAAATAATCACCGAGGTCGTATTCGGGATGGCTTTGGAGGATGTAGTCGTTTACTTCGCCTACATAGCCCATGACGTTGCCCCCGTGGGGCTGCGGGTATTTTCGAAAGGTTCGCTTGCGCATTTGTACCCCCTCAAACATGTTGATTTGTTCCTGCAGGGCCGCGTAATCCTTAATCATCAACCCGCGAAGAATCGCAAAGGGACGGTACGGCGCCTGAATCCGGGCCTTTTTGAGTTGCTTGCGCACTTCCTCCAGGGGTTCCTGAAGTACGTTCGCCAATTTAACCGTGTCCAAATGGTTTAGCCGGCTGGAAATAACTTCGACGTCGTACGCAATTTGGTTGGTTGCGAGCACTTCGCCGTTCCGGTCGCGCATTATTCCACGTGGGGCATAGATTTTTTCGATTCGCTGCGCGTTGTTGGCGGCGTCCAAGGTATAGCGCTTGTCGATGAGCTGAATGTTGATCAAGCGAACGACAAAAACGATAAAAACGAGTACAACCCCGACGATGAGGACGCGGCTACGTATCATCCGTTGGCGGATTTGGGAATGAACCACGCGATGGCCGTTGCCAGGGCTCCGCTTACAACCAGATTAAGCAGGCTGCGCACCACCACCAGCGACCACAGGTGCCCGTCGTGGCTTGCCCACAAAAACAGCCAAACATGGTGCAGTCCGTACGACAAAAAGATCAACGTAAGCCACTTGCCCAGGCCCAAATCTTGGGGCGCAAAGGGGAGTTGCTCCTCGGCAGCCCGCGGAACGACGGCATTGAGCATCCAAGAACGTCCGTAGGCCAGGGCACTGGAGGCCATCAAGTGCAGACCGCCACTGCCCTCGTGAAAATCAATACCTAGGCCCAAAAGCCCGCCGAGCAGCAGCAGTCCGTAGCGGTTGAAATTTGCCGGAGCAAGAATCAGAATCAGGGGGTACAGGTAGGGACTGAGGTAGCCTCCCACTTCAACGTAGCTCAAAACAAAAATCTGGATGAGTACGATCCAAAACGTAAACGTTATCCAGGAACCAATTCGCGTCATGGGGCAATGCTGTCTCGTTCGACTTTGCGCACGTTGAACGCGGCCATAATGCCCTGCTGGCGGTTGAGGTCGGCGGCAAGCCGGACCAGCGCAGTTTGCGTGAACTGCGTTGAATCCACCGTAACCTCGGCGATCGTGCCGATCAGCCAGCCGGCCGGGAAGAGCTCCGAGCGTGCGTCGGTCACAATTCGGTCCCCGGGTTTAAGCTGCGCGTCGTAGGCCACGTCCACCAATTCCGCCAAGCGCGTCGTGCCGCTGTGCCACTGAAGGGTTCCAAAGTGCCCGGTTCGTTCCACGGACGCCGAAATCCGCATCGACGGATGGCTCAACGGCGTAACTCGGCTGTAGTGAGCCGAGGTTTCGTAGGCGATGCCGATGATTCCTTTGGTTCCCAACACGGCGAAGGGCGGAGTCAACCCGGCATCCGAACCGATGTCGATTAACCCCCAGGGCGATGCCGCGTTGTGCGAAATAAACATCAGCCGTCCAGGAACCATGTCAAATCCAAATTCTTCGTAGGATTCAACCTTAGGTCGGGTGGTGTCGGGCTCTTGGCTGCTGCGAATCTTAGCCAACTCCGCGACCAGCACGTCGTTTTCCTGGCGAAGGTTGAGGTAAGCCTCCCAGCTGTGCATCCAACCGCGCCACTGCGCTTGACGCTCGAGCACATTGGCCCAAAACAGGTTTTCGTGGGCCAGCGAACGGGCATACGTCAAGCTCAACCCCATGGCCTGGAGCAGCAGCAAGGACAGAACCATGCGGTACCGAATAAAAAACCGCAGAATGTTCTGCATGGCTTAGCGCATCAAAAGCGTACGGTACTTATCCAGGTTTTTCAGGGCAATACCCGTTCCGCGAACCACGGCACGAAGGGGATCTTCGGCCACGTAAACCGGCAAGTCGGTCCGTGCCGAAATGCGTTGGTCTAAGCCGCGAAGCAAGGAGCCGCCGCCCGCCATGTAGATACCTGAATTGTAGATGTCTGCGGACAATTCCGGGGGCGTAAGCGACAGGGCTTCCATTACGGCCTCTTCAATGCGCATCAGCGATTTGTCGAGGGCGCGGGCAATTTCCTTGTGCGAAATGTCGACCTGCTTCGGCTTGCCCGAAATCAAATCGCGGCCCTGAACGCTCATGTCGTCGGGTGGCGAAGCGAGGTTTTCCAAGGCGGCGCCCACGTTGATTTTGATGAGCTCGGCCGTGCGATCCCCCACATAGAGGTTGTGCATGGTGCGCATG
Organism: Cryomorphaceae bacterium; assembly: GCA_021298655.1. Classification (GTDB taxonomy): domain Bacteria; phylum Bacteroidota; class Bacteroidia; order Flavobacteriales; family Schleiferiaceae; genus TMED14. The sequence goes on from JAJTFK010000002.1 coordinate 29,196, forward strand.
TAGTAGGCGATGTCGTTGGTAAACACGTCACCGGCCACCTTGACGCTCTTGTCGCAGACGATGCCGCCCAGGGCGAGTACCGCAATTTCGGTGGTACCGCCACCGATGTCAATGATCATGTTGCCCTTGGGTTCAAGAACGTCTACGCCAATACCGATGGCCGCAGCCATCGGCTCGTGAATCAAGTAAACCTCCTTGGCATTGGCGTGTTCGGCGGAGTCGCGAACGGCGCGCTTTTCTACCTCGGTAATTCCGCTTGGAATGCAAATAACCATGCGCAGCGACGGCGCGAACCACTTGTTTTTCAGGGCCGGAATGCTCTTGATCATCTCGCGGATCATGTGTTCCGACGCGACGAAATCCGCAATCACCCCGTCCTTGAGCGGGCGTACGGTGCGGATGTTCTCGTGCGTTTTTCCGTGCATCTGCATGGCCTCGTGGCCGATGGCGAGGATGGCGTTCGTCGAGCGGTCCAGCGCCACAATCGACGGCGCGTCAACAACCACCTTGTCGTTGTGGATGATCAAGGTGTTCGCCGTGCCGAGGTCGATGGCGATGTCGTAGGTGAGGAAGTCAAATAATCCCATGTTCGGGTTTAGTGTTTGAAGTGACGAATGCCGGTCATTACCATCGCCATGCCCTGCTGGTCGCAGTACTGGACGCTTAAATCGTCCTTTACGCTTCCACCCGGTTGAATGACGGCCGTGATGCCTTCTTGGTATGCAATTTCAACACAATCTGGGAAAGGAAAAAATGCATCCGATGCCATTACGGCACCTTTTAGCGACATTCCAAAAGATTTTGCCTTGTGGATGGCCTGCTGTAGCGCGTCCACACGGGATGTTTGGCCCGTTCCGGCGGCAATGAGCTGCTGGTCCTTGACCAAAACAATGGTGTTGCTTTTGGTGTGCTTGCTGATGGCCGAGGCATACAGTAAATCGGCAACTTGATCCACCGTGGGCGCAACCTGGGTTACGACACGCAGGTCTTCCGCGGCATCGGTTCGGTAGTCGCGCTCCTGAATCAAAACCCCATTTAGCACCGAGCGAACGCGGTGCGAAGCGGGAGCCATGTCTTTGGTTTTGACCAAAATGCGGTTCTTTTTTTGCTGTAGCAATTCAAGTGCTTCGGGCGCAAAACCGGGCGCCAGCAGCACTTCAAAGAAGAGGCTGTTCATCGCCTCGGCCGTCGCCAAGTCCACCACTTGGTTGCACGCGATCACGCCGCCAAAGGCCGAAACGGGGTCTGCAGCCAGTGCGGCGTTCCAGGCCTCAAGAAGGCTCTGACGGCTGGCCATTCCGCAGGCGTTGTTGTGCTTGATTACGGCCACGGTCGCACGGTTTCCGTCTGCGCAGTAGTCAAGCGCGGCTTCGACGTCGAGCAAATTATTGAAGCTGAGCTCTTTGCCTGAGATCTGTTCCAGTTGCGCTGAAAGGTCACCGACAAACCAGGCTTTTTGGTGCGGATTTTCGCCGTAGCGAAGCGCATGGCGCGGTCCACTCAACGTCGCAAAGGGCTGTTCCTGCCCGAGCGTCCAACTCGCGATGTGCGCATCGTAGTGCTGGCTGGTCTGAAAGGCGGCACCGGCAAATGCTTTGCGCTGGTCCATCCGGAGGCTGCCCTGTTGTGTTTGCAGCAGGTCGAGGACCTCAGCGTACTGGTTGCGGGAACTGACAATCCAGCAGTGCGCAAAATTTTTGGCGGCAGCGCGAATCAACGAAATTCCGCCGATGTCAATCTTTTCAATGATGTCCTCCTCGCTGGCTCCCGAAGCAACCGTGTCTTCAAAGGGGTAGAGGTCCACGATCACCATGTCAAAGCTGGGGATGCCAAATCGCTCGACCGTGTCTCGGTCGTCCTTGCGGTCACGGCGCCACAGGATTCCGCCAAAAACCATGGGGTGCAACGTCTTCACCCGGCCGTCCAGAATACTCGGAAACCCCGTTACGGTCTCTACCGGCGTAACCGGGATGCCCAGCGCCTCAATAAAGGTCTGCGTCCCGCCCGTGCTGTACAGCTTAACTCCCAGGTCGTGAAGTTGCCGAACCACGGGTTCAAGACCGTCTTTGTGGTACACCGAAATGAGGGCGGAGCCAAGTTTTTGCACGTTGCGGATCAATTAGAAATGAAGGCTGCAAAAGTACGCAGAAGCTGGCATGAACTTTGACTAAATTGCGGTCGTGCGCGACCTATTTTTTTTGGTTTGGGAATCCGGCCGACTGGCCTGGAATGCCATGACGGCAAACCTTTTGCGTACGGTGCTCTCCCTGCTCGGTATTGCCGTCGGAATTTTCTCCATCATTTCGGTTTACGCCGTAGTAGATAGCCTGGAGCGAAGCATTCGCCAAAGCGTTCAGGGACTTGGGGCCGACGTAGTCTACGTTCAAAAGTGGCCGTGGGGCGGCGGCGGCGGCGAATACCCGTGGTGGAAGTACTTCCAGCGTCCCGAAGTTGGGTACGCAGACTACCAACGCCTGAGCGAATTTGGGGTGCGGGGAGCCGATGCCATGGTGCTCATTAACGGAACGTCGGCCACGGTTTCTCGCGGTAACTCCTCGGTAGAGCAAACCGAAGTTCGGGGAATTACCTACGATTACGCGCAACTGAACCAACTCAAATTTCAGGCAGGGCGGTACTTTACCGACCGCGAACTGCGGAGCGGCTTGCCCTACTGCCTCGTCGGCGCAGATGTCGCCGAAGGACTTGCGGCGGCGGGTCCCTTGATCGGCAGTTCCGTTCGCATCTTGGGTACGGAGTTTCAGGTTATCGGCGTTTTGGCCCAGGAAGGGAGCTCCCTGGTGGGCGAGAGCCACGACGCCCGCGTGGTCGTGCCGGCGAAGTGGATTGTGGGCCACGTGGGCGATGAGCTCAACGGTTCCGCGATTCAGGTCCGCGCGCAGCCCGGCGTCAATGTGGCCCAACTCAAAGAGCAGTTGCGCTCGGTACTGCGCAAGATTCGCCGGCAAGCCCCGTCGTCGGATGATTCGTTTGCCCTCAACGAGTCGTCCACCCTGAGTTCGGGCCTGGATCAAATGTTTGGCGTGATCGGGTTGGCCGGAACCGTAATCGGCGGATTTAGCATACTCGTAGGTGGCTTTGGCATCGCCAACATCATGTTCGTGAGCGTTCGGGAGCGTACCGGTCAAATTGGCGTACAAAAAGCTCTGGGTGCGACCCGGGGCTTTATTCTGGCGCAGTTCCTGCTGGAAAGCGTCCTGCTTAGCCTGGTCGGAGGCCTTATTGGACTGGCCTTGGCCGGAATACTCATTGCGGTAGGCGCCGCCGTTTCGGACTTTGAACTGGCGGTATCGCTGGAAAACGTGCTCACGGGAATCGGACTTTCGGCCTTTATCGGCCTCGTGGCGGGCTACGCTCCCGCCGAAATGGCTGCGCGCCTCGATCCCGTTGAGGCGATTCGCTTCAATCAGTAGCTGTCATCCAATAGCCTGCGCCTCGGGCATTGAACCGATTTCTGCCGCTAGGCCCTGGAGCAGGGCTTCGTCTTCGGCGCAAAATGGATTCAAGTAGTGGCTATCAATGTCGATTTGCCCAATCAACCGCGTTCCGCAGTAAATGGGCACCACCAATTCTGCTTTGGTTTCCAGGGAACAGGCGAGGTAGTTATCCTGAGCCCAAACATCCGGAACTTCAAAGGTTTCGCCGCTCAAGGCCACCTGGCCGCAAATACCGCGTCCGTAGGGAATTCGGGTGTGCTCGGTTGCCGCCCCCGAAAACGGCCCCAGGTAAAGCGCCTGCTCCGCATCGTTCATCCAGTAAATGCCCACCCATTGGTAGTGCGAAACCTCGGTGCATAAATACCGGCAGAGCTCGGCAAGGCCGTCCCAACCCTGTTCGGCCAAAATCCGATCGGCGTGCTTTTTTCGCTCGGACCACAGATCTTCGTGGCTCATAATGAAAGGATTAGGTCAAATAACGGAGGGCCTAAAACGAGAATTCCCACGGCAATCGAGGCCAATGCCGCAACCAACACGGCGGCGGCGGCAAAATCTTTGGCGTCGCGGATTATCGGGTCCCAGTCCAGGGTAACCCGGTCCGCAAGACGCTCAATGGCGGAATTGGCGTACTCCAGTCCCAAAACCAACCCAAAACACAAAATGAGCAGGGCAAACTCCGCGCGGGGAATTTTTAGGAACCAACCTGCGCTACCTACGGCGAGCATGGCCAGGGTATGCACCTTTAGGTGGCGCTCCTGAAGCCAAGCCTTGGCGAGTCCGCGAAACGCAACGTGAAAAGCGTGGAACATGCCGCTAAAGTAGCTTTTGAACGCGTTCGTTCAATGGGACGCGTCGGGCAAGGTTCCGCGCCGCGCATTCCCCGGAATCCATTATTTCGGACTCAAGGCATCGTACTTTTGTTAGCATAACGTTACGCGTACTATGATGAAGTTCCCTGCACTTTTTGGCTGGCTAGCGGCAGCCCTTCTATTGGGTTTCTCGGCACAAGGTCAAAGCCTTGCCCTTGTTCAAACAGCGAATCTTTCCAAGTGCACGGGGGATTCCCTGCGGCTCGAACTTCAGGTTAGCGGAAACGCCATGTCCGGCACGAATTCCTTTAAGGTGCAGTTTGCGCCGGGAACACCGGCTTCCTTCACGCTCGGAGCGTCCGTGACCTTGCCGATCGTAAAATGGCAGTCCATTCTGCCGCTTCCGGTGGGCACCGACACCAATTCGGTTGGAACCAAGTACGCCTGGGTAGTCATTCCGGAGACGATTCTCACCAGCGGATTTTACAGCATCGCGGTTCGCGGAACCGCGCCGTCGCTTTGGTCGGATACCATTCAGGTCTTGGTCAACGTAAGCCCGACGGCCACGGTCACGTCCATCGCAGGTGGCTTCAACAACCTCCACACCGGCGCCAAAGATTGGGGATTTTGCACCGGCGACACGGTGAAGCTCTTCGCGAACTCGGGACAAAACGGATACCAGTGGTTCAAGGACGGCGTGCCCCTGCCCGGCAGTACGCAATCTTCGCTCGATGTGTTTAACTCCGGAACCTATTCCGTTCAGGTGAGCAACGGCATTTGCACCAAAATGTCGAAGGATACCATCGTAAACATGTACACGCCCACGACCCCGGTTATTCACAAGCCCGGTTCGATGTCGACGATCAAGGTCCTGGACGTGGATGCGACCATTGACTCGGTTGGCTTCTGCGAAACCGAAACAATCCAGCTCGAAGGTCCCGGAACCACCACCCCCGGCACGTCCGTAGCCTACCAATGGCTTCGCGATTCGCTTGGTTTGTTCGGTCAGAACTACGTCGTACCCGTGGCGGGCGGCACCCAAAAAGCGGTTTCTCTCAATAAGACGGGAGTTTACTACCTGCAGTCTACTTGGTTGCCCGGCGGATGTCCCGACACCAGCGCCGCTTTTTGGTTGTTTGTGGACACGGTGCCCGACACCGAAATTCAAGCCGTTGCTTGGCCCGGGCAGCCTCAAGCCAACTTGACCATTTGTGCCGACGATTCGACCCAGTTGGCGTCCATCGCGTCGTCCAGCGATTGGGATTACCAGTGGGAAGTTCGCTTCCCAGCGGGCACGGGCAACTGGGCGACCATTCCCGGAGCCACTAAAAATAACTTGACGGTGTCCACAGCCCTGGTTGCCGACGATGCCGAGTACCGATTGAGAATAACGAATGACTACTGCAGCCACACGACGAGCGAACTGCTTGTTACCGTGGTGGCCCTGCCCAATGTTTCGGTGGCACCCGCGGATTCCTTGGCGCTGTGTGCGGGCGACTCCGTCTTGGTTGGCGTGACCGGCAGCAGCACGTCCTACCTCTGGACCTTCCCGGGCGGCAGCTTCAGTGGCGCATCTTTTTACGCAAAAACCCCGGGAACCTATGTGGTGGCGGGCACCAACGCCAACGGCTGTACGGCCTACGACACCCTCAAGGTCTACTTCTTTACCGTGAACGCCAACGCGGGACCCGATCAGACCGTTCTCCCGGGTTCAACGGTTCAGCTCGCGGCCCAGGGCGGAGCGCTCTACTACTGGTATGCCGATGTGCCGACCTACTTCAGCGACCCCTACAACCCAAATGCACAGACCGTTCCAACCCAAGATACAACCATGTATGTGGTGGAAGTGCTGAACAGCTACGGGTGCTTTGATACGGACACCATGATGGTGTACCTGTTTGATCCCGCCTCCTTGGTGCCCGATTTGTCTGGAGTAATGAACGTTATCACCCCCAACGGCGACGGATACAACGATTTCTTTGATGTTTCGGAAGTAGTGCGCGCGGATTCCTGCGACCTCATGATTTTTGACCGCTGGGGCGCTAAGGTTTTCGAACAGAAGAAGTACGTTACGGGATGGGACGGCCGAAGCAACGGCGGTGATCCGCTGCCCGACGGAACCTATTACTACATCCTAACCTGCAGCGACGTGGTCCGCTTCCGCGGCGCCGTAACCGTAGTTCGCCTGAATTGATTTTTATGAAGATTATGAAGTCATCCACCCTTCTTGCCGGCCTCCTAGGCCTCGTTTTTACCGCGCAAGCCCAGCAAATCCCGCTCTATAGCCACCTGTATTTTGCCCAGGCCATGGTCAACCCTGCGCGCAGCGGGGCCAAGGGATTCAGCGAACTGGTCACGATCCATCGCCAGCAGTGGCAGGGAATGGAGGGTGCGCCCGAAACCTCCGCGATGCTGTTTAATGGCGCGACCAATAAGGAGCGCATCGGGTATTCGGTTTACGCATTTACCGACGCCACCGACATTGTTCGCCGTTCCGGTGTGTACGGACATTATGCCTACCATGCCCAGCTTGCCGAAAACTCGGTTCTGAGCTTTGGCATTGGGGCGGGCTACGTCAACAACACCTTTGACATGGCCAGCATCCGGGTGAAGAACGAAGGCGATCCGTTTCTTTTTCCGGCCAACACCAACGGAACCCTGGACATCAACCTCGGACTTAACCTCAAGGTCGAGAATTTTCAACTCGGAGTCGCTGCGCCCCAGGTTTTGGCGCCCGCGATCACGTACTCCAATAACTACACCGGACCGGTGGCATTCCACTTGATTCGCCACTACGTGGTGCAGACCCAGTACGACCTGCCGATTCAGAAGGACCGAATGACCTTGTCTCCATTGGTTGTGGTCCGCGCAGCAAACCACGTAACGCCCCAGGTGGATGCGGGAATGATGTTCAACGTGACGGAGTACGGCTATGTCGGCGCCCTGTACCGTTCCAACTTTGGAGCCTCGGCGCAATTGGGTGTTCACCTGACGCCGCTGCTCACCCTTGGGTACGCCCACGACTTTAGCACCAACGATTACGCTACCTCGCTGGGAATGTCCAACGAGTTTATTTTGACCTACCGCTTTGGTGACGACAAGCGCAACGACCGCATCGAGGCCGAAATCAAGCGATTGAAGGACAAGCAGCGCCAAGCAGATCAAAACGGCGAGAAGCTGCTCAACGAGAAGTTTGAAGAGTTCAAGGAGGAGCTGGAAGCCGCCAACAAGAAGCAACTCGCAGCCCAGAGTGAAGAGCTCGCGAAGGCAACCGCGCTCAAGCTTCAGGAAGCCGGTGTTCAGGGTGGGGGAGTGCGCTCCGCCGGTTCTACCGCAACCGGTCGACCTTCCGGCAACGCTTCCGATAATTCAGCCCCGTCTCAAGCCGGCGGCATGGGTGCAATCAAGGGCTACACCAAAGAGGCCTACGCATCCAATGTAGCTCCAGGAAGTACTGGATTCTACGTCACGGCGGGCGTGTACGGCGAACAAGAGAACGCCGACAAAATGGTTCAAAAGCTCAAGGCTCAAGGAATTCAGTCGCGCACCTTCCGCGATCCCAAGAACAACATGGTGTACGTGTACCTGCTTAAGTTCGGAACCTACGACGAAGCCTCGGCGGCACGCGAAAGCAACTTGAACGGTCAGTACCCGGGCAAGCTTTGGGTTAAGGTTATTCAGTGATGCGCAGGATAATCGCCGTATTGGCCCTACTTGCCGGCTTTGCGTCGAGCGCGGCGCACTTGGTCGGTGGAGAAATCACCTACACCTGCTTGGGTGCCAATCAGTACCAAGTTAAGCTGCGCATTTACCGCGATTGCTTTTCCGGAGGCGCGGCATTCGACAATTCGGTGAACTTTTCGGTGTACAATTTGGCCGGCACGCTGGTGACGAATCCGTCGGTTCCCAAGGGCCCGACCATTTCGGTTCCCGCCGGAACCGGTAATCCCTGCCTGACGACGCCGCCCAATATCTGCACGGAGTACGCCGAGTACATTGCGACCTTAACCCTGCCTCCGGTGGTGGGTGGCTACACCATTTCGTACCAGCGCTGCTGCCGAAATTCAACCATCAGCAACATCACCAATCCGGGTTCGCGCGGCAACACCTACACGGTACAGATTCCGTCCATGGACAACAGCTGCAACAGCACCCCCGCCTTCACGACGGTCCCGCCCATCGTTCTCTGCCTTGGGGACCAGCTCAACATCGACGCGTCGGCCACCGACAGCAACGGCGACTCGCTGTACTACGAATTTTGCGACATTTTTACGGGCGGAAGCAGCGGCAATCCCAGTCCGTCGACTGCTACGCCTCCGCCATATACCACGATTCAATTTGTGGCGCCGGCAACATCGAGCCAACCCATTCCGGGAACTCCGGCCCTAAGCATCAATTCACAAACGGGTATTATTACCGGCGTTGCGACGACGGCCGGTCAGTACGTCGTAGGTATCTGCGTGCGTGAATTCCGAAACGGCGTGCTCCAATCCGTCGTCCGTCGCGACTACCAGTTCAACGTAACGAACTGCATCATCAACACGGTCGCCGACATGGTTACCCAGGTTGAAGATCCCTCGCTGTTTTGCGATGGTCGAACGCTTACGTTTACGCCCCAGACCACGGGTGCGCTAACCTACTTCTGGAATTTTGGCGATACAACGACCACCGCCGACACGAGTTCCCAAGCCTACCCGACCTATACGTTTCCCGATACCGGAACCTATACGGTTACGCTGATTATCAATCCGGGCCTCGTGTGTACCGACACCTTGACCGTGCCGTTCCGGGTGTTAAATGCGCCCGATTACCGCATCGAACACCTCGGCGTTCCCTGTGTGGAGGTGCAGAATTTCCGCTTTGAAGCCGTTGGTTCCGCTCCCCACGACGCGGCCATTTCCTGGGACTTTGGCCCCGACGCCAACACCTTTGGTGCCACAGGTAAGGTGATTTCTGGGGTGAGCTGGAACAGCTCGGGAACCTACCCGGTGCGCTGCGTCATTCAGTCAGCCTATTGCCCCGATACGCTTTGGGATACGGTTCAGGTCTTTGACTGGTACTACCCGGTTACGGCGACCCCTCAAGATACCCAAATTGCCCGTGGAGATACGGTTTTGCTCGACGTTACGTCGGGTGCAGCCTACTACTGGTTTGCCGATCAGCCCGTGTACTTCAATAACGCGCAGCAGCGTAATCCGCAGGCCCTGATGCACGCAGACAGTACCACCTACTACGTAATCGTTACCGACAACCGCGGTTGCCGCGGCATCGACACCGTTTTTGTGAGTTGGTTGCCCGATCAGGTTGCCCCCGATCTAAGCAACGTGATGAACGTGATTACGCCCAACGGCGACGGCAAAAACGACGTTTTGGACCTTACTGAGGTGACCTTTGGCGACGCATGCACGCTTCGCGTGATGAACCGCTGGGGCACGACCTGGGTCTACGAAAAGGAAGCCTACGCCAACGATTGGGGCGGTACCGATCCCGACGGAAACCTGCTTCCGAGCGGAACCTACTACTTTTTCGTGGTTTGTCAGGGAAGCCTACGGTATTCAGGACCCGTAACCCTAGTGTACTAAAGGTTCACGATCCCGTGCAGTCATTAAAAAAGCGGCCCCGAGGCCGCTTTTTTTTGTGGTCATTAGCCCTGAAAAAGGTCCTTTACCTTATCGAAGAAACTCTTGTCGCCCGCACCCGGCCGGGGCTGAAAGCGGTCGCTTTGGTTGAGTTTTTCCAGAATCTCCTTCTCGTCGTTGGTCAAGGACTTGGGCGTCCACACCGCGACATGAATCAACTGGTCACCTTGGCCATACCCCTCCAAGCTTGGGAGTCCCTTGCCCTTCAGTCGAAGGGTTTTGCCGCTTTGGGTTCCGGGGTCAATTTTCATACGGACTTTACCCGTCACGGTAGGTACCTCTACCGAAGTACCCAGTGCCGCATCGGGAAAGGAAAGATGCAATTCGAAGTGCAGGTTGCTTCCCTCGCGCACCAGAACCTCGTGCGGTTCTTCTTCGATCGAAACGATGAGGTCGCCTGCGGGGCCGCCTGCGGGCCCGTGGTTCCCCTTGCCCTGAACGCGAAGCTGCATTCCGTCCTGTACGCCACCGGGAATCTTTACGCTCACCACTTCGTCGTGGCGCTCCAACCCGTCGGGTCCGACGCCTTCGGGACGCTTGTCGATGGTTTTGCCGGCGCCCTGACAGCTTGGACAGGCGCTGGCGGTGCGCATTTGGCCCAGGATCGTGTTCTGAACCCGAGTCACTTGGCCGGAACCGCCGCAGGTTCCGCAGGTTTTGAACGTCAGTCCTTCGGCGGGAATGGCTCGGCGGATTTTGATTTTTTTCTCAACGCCGTTGGCAATTTCCTCCAGGGTCAGCTTTACCCGCACGCGCAGGTTTGCACCCCGGTTCGCCCCGCCGCCGCGACCGCCAAATCCGCCAAAGGCGCCACCGAAGGCGTCGCCAAAAATGTCACCAAAGTGGCTGAAAATGTCGTCCATGTTCATTCCGCCGCCACCGAATCCACCCGAACCCGCACCAAAGGCCTGGTGGCCAAATTGGTCGTATTTCTGCTTTTTTTCGGGATTCGAGAGGACTTCGTAGGCCTCGGCGGCCTCCTTGAACTTCTCTTCAGCCGCTGAATCGCCCGGATTTTTATCGGGGTGGTACTGAATAGCGAGCTTTCGGTACGCCTTTTTGATTTCGTCGGCAGAAGCTCCCTTGGAAACTCCCAAAACCTCGTAGTAGTCGCGCTTGCTCATGCTATTCGTTGCCTTGACCCACCACCACTTTCGCGTAGCGGATTATTTTATCGCCCAAGAGGTATCCCTTCTCCAACTCATCGACGACGCAACCCACCAAATCGGGCGTCGGCGCAGGAATGTTGGTAATGGCTTCCATTCGTTCAACATCAAAACGCTGGCCTTGAGTAGAATCCATAGGCTTGAGGCCTTCGGCGCGCAGGGCTGCAACGAGTTTATGCTGGATCAGCTCAAGCCCTTGGCGCTCCGGACCTTCGCCCAGCGCCTTGAGCGCGCGCTCAAAATCGTCCAAAACGGGCAAGACGGACTTAATCACTTTCTCGCCGGCGGAAGCCAGCAAATCCAGACGTTCTCGCGCATTCCGGCGGCGGAAGTTCTCAAACTCCGCGTACAAGCGCAGGTTCTGATCTTTCAGTTCCTGAATCTCGGCATCAACGTCGCGTTCGGCCGATGCCTCGGCCTGCAATTCGGGTTCGTGCTGTTCCTCCGTGGGGAGGTTTTCGGGCGTAATGGGGGACTCTTCCATGATTCTTGGTATTCCGTGTGGCGGTAAAACACAAAGCCTGCCAAACGACACCTACGTGTCAGAATGGCAGGCCGCGCGGCAAAGCTGGCTTACTTGGCTTGCATCGCCTTGAGGGCGTTTTCCAGGGCCGCTCCGCGAAGGTTTTTGGCGACAACTTTTCCTTTGCCGTCGATCAAGTAGGTCGCCGGAATGGAATTAACCCCGTATAGGGCTGCACCTTCGGAGCGCCAACCCTTCAGATCACTGACGTGATTTGGCCATACGAGACCGTCTTTCGCGATGGCTTCAACCCAGCGATCTTTGGTATTGTCCAACGAAAGCGAGTAAACCTCAAAGCCCTTTCCCGACGTAAACTTGGCGTCTTTGTATTGACTGTACACCCGAACTACGTTGGGGTTTTCCATGCGGCAGGGTCCGCACCACGCGGCCCAAAAGTCAAGCAGAACCACCTTGCCGCGAAGATCCGACAGCTTGCGGGTCTTGCCCGAAGGGTCGGGGAAGGCCAAGTCCGGAGCCATGTCGCCCACATTGATCGTGGCCAATTGCTCCATCGGAGCGGGGGAGGTCATGCGATTCGAGGGAGTCGCGGCAAAAACGAGGGCGGCGATGCCCAAAGCAGCTAGGTATTTCATGGCTTAAAAGTACGGTTCAAAAATCAGTCTGCGATGCGCTCAATCTTGGCGCCAAGCGCGCGAAGGCGCTCGTCGATTCGTTCGTAACCTCGGTCAATTTGCTCAATGTTGTGGATCACCGACGTGCCCTCGGCGCTCAGTGCCGCAATCAGCAGGGCGATGCCTGCGCGAATGTCGGGAGACGACATGGTCGTCGCACGGAGTTGAAATGCGCGATCGTGGCCAATCACCGTGGCGCGGTGTGGGTCACACAAAATGATTTGGGCGCCCATATCAATCAACTTGTCCACAAAAAACAAGCGGCTTTCAAACATTTTTTGGTGGATGAGGACCGAACCTCGGGCTTGCGTGGCCGTAACCAAAACGATACTCAGGAGGTCGGGTGTAAACAGCGGCCAAGGACCGTCCGCAATCGTCACCATGGATCCGTCGAGGTAGGCGCCAATTTGGTAGTGCTTCTGGGCGGGTATGTACAGGTCGTCGCCGCGCTCGTCGATGCGGATTCCCAGTTTGCGGAACACATTGGGAATTTGCCCCAAGTGCTGAATTCCGGCATTCTTAATCGTGATCTCGGACTGGGTCATCGCCGCGAGGCCGATCCATGAACCGATTTCAATCATGTCGGGCAGGCAGCGGTGCTCGGTTCCGCCCAAGCGCTCCACGCCGGTAATGATTAAGCGGTTGCTTCCAATTCCGTCGATTTTGGCGCCCATGCGCACCAGCATGCTGCAGAGCTGCTGGAGGTAGGGCTCGCAAGCCGCATTGTAAATCGTCGTTTCGCCGGGAGTCAGCACCGCAGCCATGACGATGTTGGCCGTACCGGTAACCGAGGGCTCGTCCAGCAAAATATAGGCTCCTTGGAGTCCCTCGGCCGGAGCTTCTACGCCGTAGAAGTAGGCCTCTTCTTCGTAGACGAACTTGGCGCCCAGCTTCATGAATCCCTCAAAGTGGGTATCCAGTCGGCGTCGGCCAATTTTGTCGCCGCCCGGCTTGGGGATGTAGCCTTTGCCGAAGCGCGCCAGCATCGGACCCACCACCATCACCGATCCCCTCAGGGACGCCCCTTTTTTCTTGTAGGTTTCGCCAAACAAAAAGTCCACGTCAATTTGATCGGCCTGGAACGTGAAGTCCCCCGGACCGTTCTTCGAAACGCGTACCCCGAAATCGCCCAAAATCTCAATGAGCTTGTTGACGTCGACAATGTCGGGAACGTTCGTGACCCGAACGGGTTCGGAGGTCAGCAGCACCGCACACAAAATTTGCAGCACTTCGTTTTTTGCTCCCTGGGGTTGTACGTCACCTTTCAAGGCGGTGCCGCCGGTAATTCGGAATGAGGCCATAATCACTTGCGGAAAAATCCGCCCTTGCGTTTGTTGAAATTGGAGGAATTGGGTTTCTTTTTCTTGCGGTTCTTCGTGTGAAGCGGCGCATTTTGGGACACCACGCCTTTGGCTACCGAAAGGGCGGAGCCTTCCTGTCCCAGCTTGCCGCCAGACAGGATTCGCAAGTCGTTGAAAATGACCGCATCATCGACCGTGTCCTTATTCCAGCTTAAGTACGCCCGCTTCATCTGGTTTGCGATGTCGTACTCAATGCCTTGGCGCTCCTCTGAGGGTTCCATTTCGGCCACCGTATTGATGAGGTTTTGAAGAATAACCCCGTAGTACCGGTGACTCCGACTTTTGGGCGGGTAGGGGACCCGTTCGGGTTTGGCTTCAAGCAGTTCTTTCTGGGGCGCAGGGAAGGGGCCGTCGACATCCAACTGAAATCCCGAAATCACGTGGAGGTGGTCCCACACCTTGCGCGCGAAATCCGGCTGGCCGCGCAGGGTGGGGTTGAGGCGTCCGACCGTATCCACAATGTGGGCAGCGGCCTCGGTGCGCTTTGCCTTGTCGTCAAGGGTCAAGCAGAACTCGACCATGGTTTGCACCAATCGACCGTACTCACCTAAGGCCAATTGCGGCCGATCCGTGTTGTAGTCAAGCGAAAGCGTAGTTATACTGGCGGTTTCCATCTGGGTGCTCCTGCTAGGCCAGGAGCTGCAATTTAGCGAACTTCAAAAGGAGTTTTTTCTCGCCCGCGTTATCAAAGTGTATGGTGGCTTTGCCCCCGTCGGCGGCAGGTTCCACTTCGGTAACGGTGCCTGCGCCAAATCGCTCGTGCAGCACCCGCATACCGGATGCCAAATTTAGTTCGTTTGCGGGACTTCCCGACGCCGCCGAGGCCTGACCCATGGGCGTGAGGTGTTCCGGCTTGCGAAAGCGAATCGGGGCAGGTGGGGGCGTGGTCGGTGCGGAGCCCTGTGGGCGCATTTTTTGCGCCGCCGGACCGCGAAAGGTTCGGGGTTGCTCCGGGTCGCCAAACGCATCCCTAAGTTCGCGGGGAACACCGTAATTCTTGGGCATTTCGGGAACGTGAACGTCCAAATGTTCCTCGTCAAGCTCGTCCAAGAAGCGACTGGGTTCGCAGTCAATGAGTTTGCCCCAGCGGTAGCGCACCCGGGCGTACGTCAGGAAGGCGCGCTGCTCTGCACGGGTCAAGGCAACGTAAAAAAGCCGGCGTTCCTCTTCCAAGTCGCTGCGCGAATTCATGGCCATCATCGACGGGAACAGGCTGTCCTCCATGCCCACCACAAAAACGACCGGAAACTCGAGTCCCTTCGCCAGGTGAATCGTCATCAAGATGACCTTGGGCTCGTCCGTTTCCTGTTCGTCGCGGTCGGTCAGCAGGGCGACGTCCTGAAGGAATGCGCCAAGGCTCGGATCGCCCCCCTCGGTTTGGCTTTGCTCGTCCACAAAATCCTTGATCCCGTTGAGCAGTTCCTGCACGTTTTCGTAACGGCTGATTCCCTCGGGCGTCTTGTCCTCGGCAAGCAGTTTGACGAGTCCGCTGGTACGCGCAATGTGCTCCACGGTCCCGAACGCGTCCATTTGCGTTGCGATAATTCGGTACGAATCAACTAAGTCCGCGAAGGCTTCCAGGCGTTCTGCCGTGGGTCGATTGATGCCGAGGTCCCAGGTGGTTGCGTGGCGCACGGCTTCCCAAAGCGGGGCCTGCCGCTCGTTCGCAACGATGGTCAGCCGTGCCAGGGTCGTATCCCCAATTCCGCGCGCAGGCAAATTGATTACCCGGCGCAGCGCTTCCTCGTCGTTGGCGTTGACCACGAGGCGCACGTAGGCCAAAACGTCCTTAATCTCCTTGCGCTGGTAAAAAGACAGCCCTCCGTATATCTGGTATGGAATGTTGCGCCGGCGAAGGGCGTCCTCAAAGGACCTCGACTGGGCATTGGTTCGGTACAAAACCGCAAAATCTCCGTAGCCGCGGTGCTCGCGGTGAACCAGATCCCAAACGGTCTGCGCGACATACTGTCCTTCGTCGGAATCGCTGACGCTCTGGTGGACTACAATTTTTTCTCCGAGCGGATTTTCGGTCCAAACGTCCTTCTCGAGCTGCTCCTTATTGTGCGAAATGAGCACGTTGGCCGCCTTCACAATGCGCTGCGTGCTCCGGTAGTTTTGCTCCAGCTTGTACAGGGCCGCGTCGGGATAGTCCTTTTGGAAGTTGAGGATGTTTCGAATGTTTGCGCCCCGAAACGAATAAATACTCTGGGCGTCGTCGCCGACCACGCAGATGTTTTCAAATCGAGAGGCCAAAGCCTTGACAATGAGGTATTGGGCGTGGTTAGTGTCCTGATACTCGTCTACCAAAAGGAAGCGGAACCGTTCCTGGTACTTGGCGAGCGCATCCGGAAAGCGCGCAAAGAGCTCGTTGGTCTTCAAAAGCAAATCGTCGAAGTCCATGGCCCCGGCTCGAAAGCAGCGCTCCATGTACTGGGCGTACACCTCGCCCAGCTTGGGCATTCGCGCGGAGGCGTCCTGCTCCTGCAAGTCAGCCCGGGCCGCGTAGGCCTTCGGCGTAATGAGGCTGTTTTTATAGGCCGAAATCCGCGACGCCACCGATTTGGTTTTGTACACTTCCTTATCGAGGTTCAGTTCCTTGATGACGTTGGCCAAGACCTTTTGGGCGTCTTCGGTGTCGTAAATGGTGAAGTTGCTCGGGAATCCCAGTCGTTCCCCTTCCACCCGCAGAATGCGCGCAAAAATGCTGTGAAAGGTGCCCATCCAAACATTCTTCGCCTCCTCGGGGCCGATCACTTTGGCGATTCGGTCCTTCATTTCGCGCGCCGCCTTGTTGGTGAAGGTCAGGGCCAAGATTTGGAAGGCATCCGCTCCCTGCTGAATGAGGTGCGCAATTCGGTACGTCAGCACACGGGTCTTGCCCGAGCCCGCACCCGCGATGACCATAACCGGTCCCTTGGTATGTTCCGCAGCCTTGCGTTGGGCTGGGTTAAGTCCGCTTAATAGTCCTTCCATGGTGTCCTGCAAAAGTAGGTGGGCCCCGAGCCCAGCGCTAGCAAAGTGGAAAACTTTGAAATTCTTTTTACTAGGTGCTCGTGATTAGACAAGAATTTGTTCTACATTTGCAGTCCCCAAAAAAGTGGGGGTAAACTTTTATTTCTACCGACGTCAAACCACGTAGAAGAGCATGCCAACGATCCAACAACTAGTCCGCAAAGGACGCGTCACCCTGGAAAAGAAGAGCAAGTCGGCCGCACTGGACGCTTGCCCGCAACGCCGTGGCGTTTGCACCCGGGTGTACACCACCACTCCTAAGAAGCCGAATTCCGCTATGCGCAAGGTTGCGCGTGTGCGCTTGACCAACGGCAATGAAGTCAACGCCTACATCGGAGGTGAAGGCCACAACCTCCAAGAGCACAGCATCGTTCTGGTTCGCGGAGGTCGTGTCAAAGACCTTCCCGGCGTTCGCTACCACATCGTTCGCGGTGCCCTTGATACGGCCGGCGTAAACGGTCGTATGCAGCGCCGCTCGAAGTACGGAGCTAAGCGTCCTAAGGCTAAAAAATAATATTAAGGAATCATGAGAAAGACCCGTGCCAAAAAGCGCCCCTTGCTGCCGGATCCCCGTTTTAACGATCCCCTCGTTACGCGCTTTGTAAACAACATGATGCTCGACGGCAAGAAGTCGACGGCCTTCAAGATTTTTTACGATGCCATTGATTTGGTTTCGGAACGTACCGGTGAGGCCAACGGCCTTGATCAGTGGAAGACGGCCTTGACCAACGTCATGCCCCACGTAGAAGTTCGCAGCCGCCGCGTAGGGGGTGCGACCTTCCAGATTCCGCAGCAAATCCGTCCCGAGCGCAAGATTTCGGTTGCCATGAAGTGGTTGATCGGCTACGCACGCGGCCGCAACGAAAAGAGCATGGCGGGCAAGCTTGCCGGCGAAATCATGGCTGCGGCCAAGGAAGAAGGCGCAGCGGTAAAGAAGCGCATGGACACGCACAAGATGGCCGAGGCTAACAAGGCGTTCTCACACTTCCGTTTCTAATAGTTTACGAATTCGAAGATGGCTTCACGCGACCTTAAATACACCCGCAACATCGGCATCATGGCCCACATTGATGCCGGTAAAACCACGACCACTGAGCGTATCCTCTACTACACGGGCGTAAGCCACAAGATTGGTGAGGTTCACGACGGCGCTGCGACCATGGACTGGATGGTTCAGGAGCAGGAGCGCGGCATCACCATTACCTCAGCGGCAACGACGTGCTTCTGGCGCTTCCCAACGGTACAGGGAAAGGACATCGCTGGCCAAACCGAAGAGTACAAGATTAATATCATCGACACCCCAGGTCACGTTGACTTCACGGTAGAGGTTGAGCGTTCGCTTCGCGTGCTCGACGGCGCCGTGGCGTTGCTTTGTGCGGTGGGTGGCGTTCAGCCCCAAACCGAGACCGTTTGGCGTCAGGCAACCAAATACAGCGTTCCGCGTATTGCCTTCGTTAACAAAATGGACCGTACCGGTGCTGACTTCTTTAATGTGGTTCGCCAGATCGACGACAAACTGCGCGGACATGCCGTACCCCTTCAGGTACCCATCGGCGCCGAAGCGGAATTCCGCGGGGTCGTTGACCTGCTTGACAAGAAAGCCATCATTTGGAACGACGAGACGCAAGGCATGACCTACGACGTAATCGATATTCCGGCTGACCTGGTTGACACTGTAGAAGAATACCGTGAGAAGCTCGTTGAGGCCGTTGCGGAGTTCGACGACAACTTGATGGAGAAGTTTTTTGAAGACCCCGCGAGCATTACCCGCGAGGAACTGACCGCGGCCATCCGCAAGGCGGTTATCGCCATGAAGATTACGCCGGTTCTGTGTGGTTCAGCCTTCAAAAACAAGGGCGTTCAGACCATGCTCGACGCCGTTATGGAATACCTTCCCTCACCGGTAGACGTTGACGCCATCACCGGCATCAATCCCGATACCGAATTGGAAGAGATTCGCAAGCCCGAATCAACCGAGCCCTTCGCTGCGCTCGCGTTTAAGATTGCGACCGACCCCTTCGTAGGGCGTTTGTGCTTCTTCCGCGTGTACTCCGGTAAAATTGACGCGGGTTCGTACGTGAAAAACATGCGCACCGGAAACAAGGAGCGCATCAGCCGCATCTTCCAGATGCACGCGAACAAGCAGAACCCGGTAGAAATGATCGAAGCCGGTGATATCGGCGCCGGTGTAGGCTTCAAAGACATTCGTACGGGAGATACCCTCTGCGACGAAAAGAAGCCCATCGTGTTGGAGTCCATGAGCTTCCCCGAGCCCGTTATTGGTTTGGCGGTTGAGCCGAAGACGCAAGCCGACGTAGATAAGTTGGGTATGTCTCTGGCTAAATTGGCTGAAGAGGATCCCACCTTCCGCGTGCACACCGACGAAGAGACCGGTCAAACGGTTATCTCGGGAATGGGTGAACTTCACCTCGAGATCATTGTAGACCGCCTCAAGCGCGAGTTCAAGGTTGAATGCAACCAAGGCGCACCCCAAGTTCAGTACAAGGAAGCCTTGACGGCTGGGGTGAACCACCGCGAGGTGTACAAGAAGCAGACGGGTGGTCGCGGTAAGTTCGCGGACATCGTCTTCTCTATCGGACCTGCTGACGAGGGCTTCGCCGGCGGACTCCAGTTCGTGAATGAGATTAAGGGCGGTAACGTTCCCAAAGAATACGTTCCTTCAATTGAGAAGGGCTTCAAAGAAGCGATGAAAAACGGTCCTTTGGCCGGCTACGGCATCGACTCGATGAAGGTTACGCTGACCGACGGTTCATTCCACCCGGTTGACTCGGATTCGCTTTCGTTTGAATTGGCGGCTAAAATTGGATTTAAGGAGGCTGCCCGCAAGGCGCGCCCGGTAATCCTCGAGCCGATCATGAAGATGGAAGTCGTTATGCCTGAAGTGAACATGGGTGACGTTGTGGGCGACCTCAACAAGCGCCGCGGAATGGTTGAAGGCATGGACACGAAAGACGGCGACAGCCTCGTTCGCGCCAAAGTGCCCTTGAGTGAAATGTTTGGTTACGTTACCACGTTGCGTACGCTGACCTCTGGTCGCGGTTCTTCGAGCATGGAATTCAGCCACTTCTCAGAGACTCCACAGAACATCTCTGAGGCCGTTATTGAAAAAGTTAAAGGCAAATAATAGGATCGATGAGCCAGAAAATTCGCATCAAGCTTAAGTCCTACGACCACAACCTCGTAGACAAGAGCGCAGAGAAAATTGTTAAGACGGTGAAGAGCACCGGTGCCGTGGTCAACGGTCCGATTCCTTTGCCTACCAACAAGCGCATCTACACCGTACTGCGCAGCCCGCACGTCAACAAAAAGGCGCGTGAGCAATTCGAGTTGTCCAGCTACAAGCGTCTGCTTGACATCTACTCGTCTTCAAGTAAAACCATCGACGCCCTGATGAAGCTTGAGCTTCCCAGCGGTGTTGAGGTCGAAATCAAAGTGTAATAACCCCTAGAATTCCTGAAAATGCCTGGACTAATTGGCAAAAAAATCGGAATGACCAGCATCTTCGACGGTGACGGGAAGAATTTCCCGTGCACCGTTATTGAGCTAGGCCCCTGCGTGGTGACCCAGCTCAAGACGAACGATGTCGATGGTTACGAAGCCGTGCAGATCGGCTTTGGCGAAAAGAAAAACGCCATCGCACCTGCCTCCGGCCACGCTGCAAAGGCTAGCACCTCTGCTAAAGCGAAATATGTTGAATTCCGCGAGTTCGGTTCGGAAGTGGCGCTTGGTGAGGTTCTCACCGTAGCCATGTTTGAAGAAGGCGAATTCGTAGACGTCGTTGGCCAGTCAAAGGGCAAGGGCTTCCAGGGTGTAGTAAAGCGTCACGGCTTTAGCGGTGTCGGTGAAGCTACGCACGGTCAGCACAACCGCCTTCGCGCTCCGGGTTCAATCGGCGCGGGTTCAGACCCCAGCCGTGTATTCCGCGGAATGCGCATGGCCGGTCGCACGGGCAACAGCCGTGTAAAAGTTCAAAACCTTCAAATCTTGAAGGTCGATGCAGCGAAAAATCTGCTCGTGGTTAAAGGTTCCATTCCCGGCGCGAAGCAGTCGCTCGTAATTGTAGAGAAGTAATGGAAGTTCGTATTCTCAATCAGCAAGGTAAGGAAACTGGCCGCACGGCTCAGTTGAACGACGAGATCTTCGGCATCACGCCCAACGATCACGCCATGTACCTCGACGTAAAGCAGTACTTGGCCAACCAGCGCCAGGGAACGCACAAGTCCAAGCAGCGTGCCGAAATCGCACGTACAACCAAGAAGCTGCACAAGCAAAAGGGTACCGGTGGTGCCCGCCACGGCAGCATGAAGTCTCCGTTGTACCGCGGTGGTGGTCGCGTATTCGGCCCCATCCCCCACGACTACGGCTTTAAGCTTAACAAAAAGCTGAAGTTGGTTGCGCGCAAGTCGGCCTTGAGCCAGCTGGCGGCCTCAAATCAGATCCTGGTCGTTGATCAGATTGCGATGACGGCGCCGAAGACTAAAGACTACGGAGTGATTCTCAAGGCATTAGGTCTCGAGGGCAAGAAATCCACGGTAGTATTGGCTGAACCGAATAATTCAGTATATTTGTCGTCCCGCAATTTTGAGGGCTCAAAAGTTGTAATTGCTTCTGAATTAAGCACTTACGCAATTTTGAACGGTGGCACACTGGTCTTAGTAGAGCCTTCGATTGCGAAAATTGAAACTGCCTTAACGGCCAAATAGTGATGGAACAGATTCTCATTCGCCCGGTTCTCACCGAGAAAGCGACTGCCTCAGCAGAGGGAGCGAATCGCTACACATTTGTCGTAGACAAAAAAGCCAATAAGGTTCAGATCAAAAAGGCGGTAGAAGCGGCATACAAGGTGAACGTGGAGAACGTACGCACCATGATTGCCCCTGCTAAGCGCATTGTACGCTACACCAAAGCCGGCATGATGGAAGGTCGCAAGCCTTCGGTCAAGAAAGCGGTAATTGAGGTGCGTGCTGGTGAAACAATTGATATCTACGCTAACCTCTAAGTCATGGGCGTACGTAAACTGAAACCGATTACTCCAGGTCAACGCCTGCGTTCGGTAAATGATTTTGCTGCGGTAACGGCTGCGGCTCCTGAAAAGAGCCTAACTGTTTCCAAGAAGCGCTCAGGCGGTCGCAACAACACCGGTAAGATGACGATGCGCTACCTCGGTGGTGGTGCGAAGCAGCGCTACCGTTTGGTCGACTTCAAGCGCGAGAAGTTCAACATCCCGGCTACGGTGAAGAGCATCGAATACGATCCCAACCGCACGGCCTTCATCGCCCTGTTGGTTTATGCCGACGGCGAAAAGCGCTACATCATTGCTCCGAATGGCCTTCAAGTAGGTCAGACGGTATACAGCGGATCGGGAATTGCTCCCGAGGTGGGTAACGCCATGAAGCTGGGCGAGATGCCCTTGGGTACCATTGTTCACAACATTGAACTTCGTCCCGGTCAGGGCGGAATCATCGCCCGTTCGGCCGGTGCATTTGCCCAATTGGCCGCACGCGACGGCAAGTACGCTGTTTTGCGCATGCCTTCGGGCGAGAGCCGCATGATCCTTACGGAGTGCATGGCAACTGTGGGTACGGTTTCGAATGCGGACCATGCTCAGGTTGATAGCGGTAAAGCAGGTCGCAGCCGTTGGCTGGGTCGCCGTCCGCGCAACCGTGGTGTCGCAATGAACCCGGTCGATCACCCCATGGGTGGTGGTGAAGGTCGCGCTTCGGGTGGTCACCCTCGCTCACGCAAGGGCTTACCCGCAAAGGGCTACAAGACGCGCACGCCGAAGAAGGCGAGCAACCGCTACATCATTGAAAAACGCAAGAAGTAATCATGGCACGTTCGCTTAAAAAAGGTCCCTACATCCATTTCAAGCTCGAGAAGCGCGTAATGGAGAACGTGGAGTCAGGAAAGAAGACGGTGATCAAAACATGGTCACGCGCCTCAATGATTAGCCCAGATTTCGTCGGCCAAACCATTGCGGTTCACAACGGCAAGACGTTCGTTCCGGTTTATGTTACCGAAAACATGGTAGGCCACAAGCTTGGAGAATTTGCTCCGACGCGTGTGTTCCGTGGCCATGCGGGTAAAAAAGATAAAGGCAAAAAGTAATTAGCGATGGGAGCTCGTAAAAAGAACCGCGCCGACGCGATCAAAGAGGCACGCCGCAGTGTAGCAATGGCTTCACTGAACAACTGCCCAACTTCGCCGCGCAAGATGCGCCTGATGGCTGACCTCATTCGTGGAATGGAAGTCGCCAAAGCGCTGTATGTCCTAAAGCACAGCAGCAAAGAGGCGTCGATTCGCCTTGAGAAGTTGCTGCTTTCTGCCTTGAGCAACTGGCAGGCCAAGAATCCGGAGGCTTCGGTCGACGCAGGGCTTGTAGTTCAGAGCATTTCGGTTGACGGAGGCCGTATGCTGAAGCGCATCCAACCCGCACCGCAGGGCCGTGCCCACCGTGTGCGCAAGCGCTCTAACCACGTTACCCTGGTTGTGGGTCGTGTTGCCGAAGAAGGTTCAACTAGCTCTGAAAACGCCTAATCATGGGACAAAAAGCAAATCCTATTGGCAACCGCCTAGGCTACATCCGCGGATGGGAGTCGAACTGGTACGGCGGCCGCAACTACGGCGACAAAATCGCTGAAGACGCTGCCATCCGCAAGTACCTCTACGCTCGCCTCAGCCGCGCAAACGTTTCGCGCATCATCATCGAGCGCACCCTCAAGTTGGTCACCGTCACGATTGCCACGGCCCGTCCGGGTGTCATCATCGGTAAGGGTGGCCAGGAGGTTGACAAGCTTCGCGAGGAGCTCAAGAAGCTTTCAAAAAAGGAGGTTCAAATCAACATCCATGAAATCAAGCGCCCTGAGCTTGATGCCAAGTTGGTTGCCGACAGCATTGCACGCCAGATTGAAGGCCGTATTTCCTTCCGCCGCGCCGTCAAAATGTCCATGGGTAGCACCATGCGCATGGGTGCCGAAGGCATTAAGGTTCAGTTGAGCGGACGTTTGAACGGTGCGGAAATCGCTCGTTCCGAGAAGTTCAAGGAAGGCCGCACCCCGTTGCACACCTTCCGCGCGGACATCGACTACTACATTTCTGAGGCCCACACCACCTACGGTCGCATCGGCATCAAGGTATGGATCATGAAGGGCGAAGTCTACGGAAAGCGCGACCTCAGCAATGTTCTTGGCCAAACCAAGCGCGTAGGCGCTGGTGCGGGAACCGGAGCACCGGCTGGCGGCGGTAACGACCGCGGCGGACGTCGTGAGCGTCGTCGCCCGAATAACAACAACCGTAAAGCGTAATAGCCATGCTTCAGCCTAAAAAGACTAAGTACCGCAAAATGTTCAAGGGCAAGATGAAGGGCACCGCTCAGCGCGGAGCCACCTTGGCCTTCGGTTCCTACGGAATTAAGTCCCTCGAGGAGGTTTGGATGACCGCACGCCAGATTGAGGCCGCGCGTATCGCCGCTACCCGCTACATGAAGCGCGAAGGACAGCTCTGGATTCGCATCTTCCCGGACAAGCCGATCACCAAGAAGCCTCTTGAGGTTCGTATGGGTAAGGGTAAAGGTGCCGTGGAATACTGGGCAGCTGTAGTTCGTCCCGGACGCATGCTGTTTGAACTGGACGGGGTACCCGAGGATATTGCCAAGGAAGCCCTCCGCCTGGCCGCGCAGAAGTTGCCGGTTAAGACCAAGTTCGTGGTTCGTCGTGATTTGGTAAACGCTTAATGTACGTATAGCCATGACTACTGCAGAATTAAAGAAATTGAGCTCCGAAGAGGTTGGTACCCAGTACCGCAACCTGAAGACGGAACTGCTTGACCTTAAGCGCAAGCACCGCTTGAGCCCGCTTGAGAACCCCATGCGCATTGCTGCGCTCCGCAAGGATGTAGCACGCTTGGCAACTGAATTGACCCAGCGTTCTAAGAATTAATACGATGGAAAACCAACGCAATCTGCGCAAAGAGCGCATCGGGGTAGTAACCTCGTCGGCCATGGACAAGACCGTTACGGTCAACGTTTCACGCCGCGTGAAGCACGGGATGTACGGCAAGTTCGTCACCTTCTCGAAGAAGTTCCACGCTCACGATGAGACGAACGACTGCAATAAGGGCGACACCGTTCGCATCATGGAAGTGCGTCCGCTTTCGAAAACGAAGAAGTGGCGTGTTGTTGAAGTTATTGAGCGCGCTAAGTAATTAAAAGATGCTACAGACTGAATCTCGGCTCCGCGTTGCGGACAATACCGGCGCCAAAGAAGTTTTGGTGATTCGCGTACTCGGCGGCACGCGCCGTCGCTACGCCTCGGTGGGTGATACCATTGTGGTTACGGTGAAGGACGCAACTCCTTCGGGTAACGCAAAGAAGGGTACGGTTTCAAAGGCCGTAGTCGTTCGCACAACCAAGGAAATTCGCCGTCCGGATGGATCATACATCCGCTTTGACGACAACGCCTGTGTTCTGCTGAACGCGGCGGGTGAAATGCGCGGAACCCGTGTATTTGGCCCAGTAGCTCGTGAGCTGCGCGACAAGCAGTACATGAAGATTGTTTCACTAGCACCTGAAGTGCTTTAATCGCCTACGACGATGGCAAAGTTTCACATTAAAACCGGGGACACCGTAGTAGTGATCGCTGGTGCCCACAAGGGAGCGCAGGGCAAGATTGTCCGCATGATCCCGAAGCAGCACCGTGCGATTGTAGAAGGTGTAAATCTGGTGACGAAGCACCTCAAGCCCAGTGCGACGAATCCGCAGGGTGGTTTAGAAAAAGTTGAGGCTCCGCTTCACGTTTCAAACCTCATGCTGTTGGACGGCAAGGGCAACGCTACCCGCACGGGAATCCGCGTGGAAGCAAATGGCAGCAAAGTTCGCGTAGCGAAAAAAACCGGCGAAGTAATTAAGTAATGGAACCGAATCTTAAAAAGAAGTACCTCGGTCAGGTCGTTCCGGCCATGATGGAGCAGTTTTCGTACACGAACCACATGCAGGTTCCGCGCTTGCAGAAAATTGTACTGAGCCAGGGCCTTGGAGCCGCCGTTTCAGACAAGAAGTTGATCGAGTACGCCATCGAAGAAATGTCGACGATTGCCGGTCAAAAGGCGGTTGCGACCAAATCCAAGAAGGACATTTCGAACTTCAAGCTCCGCAAGGGAATGCCGGTTGGCGTGCGCGTAACGCTTCGTGGCGAGCGCATGTTCGAGTTCTTTGAGCGCCTTCTGGTTTCGTCGTTGCCCCGCATCCGCGATTTCCAAGGTCTGAAAGACGGTTTTGACGGACGTGGAAACTACACGTTTGGCATCACGGAGCAAATCATCTTCCCGGAGATTGAAATTGACAAGGTGAACCGTATTTCGGGCATGGACATCACGTTCGTGACCTCGGCCAACACCGACAAGGAGTGCAAGGCACTGCTGCAAAACTTTGGAATGCCTTTTAAGAAGTAAGTCATGGCAAAAGAATCAATGAAAGCGCGCGAGCGCAAGCGTGAAGCACTGGTAGCGAAGTATGCTGCAAAGCGTGCCGCACTGAAGGAAGCGGGAGACTACGACGCGCTTCAAAAGCTTCCGAAGAACGCATCGCCGGTGCGCCTCCACAACCGCTGCAAGCTTACGGGTCGTCCCCGCGGCTACATGCGCCAGTTTGGAATTTCGCGCGTGACCTTCCGCGAAATGGCCCTCAACGGCCTGATCCCGGGTGTGAAGAAGAGCAGCTGGTAACCTCAATAGAACGAATTAGTTATGTATACTGATCCCATTGCAGATTTTTTGACGCGCATTCGCAACGGAGCGAAGGCTGGTCACGCAGTTGTTGAGGTTCCCAACAGCAAGATGAAGGCCGAGATTGCCCGCATCCTGATGGACCAGGGCTTCATCAAGAGCTTTAAAGTAGACGAAGTTGGTCCCCAAGGCCTTCTTAAGGTTGCGCTTAAGTACGACAAAGCGTCGAAGCGTTCGGTGATTCGCGGTATTGATCGCGTTTCGCGTCCGGGTTTGCGCAACTTCAAGGGCAGCGGCGAGCTTCCGCGAGTTAAAAACGGACTGGGTATCGCCATCGTGAGCACGTCACACGGAATGATGACCGACAAGGAAGCACGTACCCAGAACGTGGGTGGTGAAGTAGTTTGTGTTGTTTACTAAGGATTAGTCATGTCACGAGTTGGTAAATCCCCCATCACCATTCCCGCGGGCGTCGAGCTTTCGATTGCCGGGAACGTGGTTACCGTTAAAGGCAAGCTTGGCACTTTAACGCAAGAAATTAATCCCGAGATCAGCCTCGAGCGCGAAGGCGACGTACTGACCGTAGTTCGTCCTTCGGATCACAAAGACCACCGTGCCCAGCACGGCCTCTACCGTGCGCTGATCCAGAACATGATTGTTGGTGTTTCTCAAGGTTTCGCAAAGAACCTCGAGCTCGTAGGTGTGGGTTACCGCGCTTCGCACCAAGGCCAGAATTTGGAACTTTCACTGGGTTACTCGCACATTTTCGTGCTTCAGGTGCCCAACGAAGTAAAGCTGAATACGGTGTCGGAAAAAGGTAAGAACCCGATTGTGGAACTTGCTTCGTTCGACAAGCAGCTCCTTGGAGCCGTCGCGTCAAAAATTCGCAGCCTTCGCAAACCCGAGCCGTTTAAGGGCAAGGGGGTACGCTACGTAGGTGAAATTGTTCGCCGTAAGGCAGGTAAATCAGGTGCTAAGAAGTAATAAACTATGGCAACAAAATCGTTAACTCGTCGCGAGCGCATTCACCTCCGTGTTCGCAAGGTGGTGGAAGGCACTCCCTCACGTCCTCGCCTCGCGGTGTTCCGTTCGAGCAAGGAAATTTATGCGCAGATCATCGACGACCTTTCGGGCGTAACGCTTTGTGCAGCTACGTCACTCAAGAAGTCGGGCCGCGAAGTAAGCGGTTCGAAGCTGGATCAGGCGCGCCAGGTTGGTAAGCTCATTGCCGAGATGGCCAAGGCCAAGGGTATTGAGTCGGTATCGTTTGACCGTGGTGGTTTTCTGTACCACGGACGTGTAAAATCATTGGCGGAGGGTGCTCGCGAGGGTGGCCTGAATTTCTAAGACTGTTATGAAAGAGACTGCATCTAAAAAAGTTAAGCCGAGTGGCTTGGAGCTTGTTGACCGCCTGGTAGGTGTTCAGCGCGTTACGAAGACCACCAAGGGCGGACGCACGTTCAGCTTCACGGCCATTGTCGTGGTAGGTGATGAGAACGGCATCGGTGGCTACGGCTTGGGCAAATCCAAAGAAGTCAGCGAAGCGGTTACCAAGGGTATCGAGGACGCCAAGAAGAATTTGTACAAGTTCCACATTCTCAAGGGAACGGTTCCCCACGAGCAAGACGGCAAGTTTGGAGGCGCACGCGTATTCCTTCGTCCGGCATCGCACGGTACCGGGGTAATTGCCGGGGGTGCCATGCGCGCCGTATTGGAGAGCGTAGGCGTTCACGACGTACTTGCCAAGAGCAAGGGTTCGTCCAATCCGCACAACTTGGTTAAGGCTACGTTTGAGGCGCTTCACCTGATGCGCGACGCCAAGCAGGTTGCAAAGACCCGCGGTATTGGGGTAGATAAAGTGTTCAACGGTTAATATTCGAGTCCATGGCACGTATTAAAGTCACTAAGGTTCGCAGCACGATCGATCGTCCGCCGTACCAAAAAGCCACGATGACCGCCCTGGGACTTCGCAAGATGAACCAGACCGTGGAGCACGAGGCTACGCCCCAAATCCTGGGAATGGTTCGCGCCGTGAACCACTTAGTTAAAGTTGAAGAAGTAAACGCCTAATTATCATGGCAGCATTGCACGAACTTAAGCCTGCTCAAGGAGCAGTTAAGACCAAGAAGCGCCTCGGAAGGGGAGAAGGTACCGGTAACGGCGGCACTGCCGGAGCTGGTCACAAGGGTCAGAAGGCTCGCACGGGCTACAGCAAGAAAATCGGTTTTGAGGGCGGACAAATGCCCCTTCAGCGCCGCGTTCCGAAGTTCGGTTTCAAGAATCCGAACCGTGTTGAATTCCGTGCCATCAACCTCGATGTATTGGAGCAACTGGCTACTACCCACAACGTGAAGGAGATCAGTCCGATCGAGTTGGTTCAGTTTGGCTTGGCCGGAAAGAACGACTTGATCAAAGTTCTCGGTCGCGGCGAAGTGAAGACCGCCTTGACGCTTCGTGTTCACAAGGTTAGTCAGTCTGCGGCCGCTGCCATTGCTGCTGCCGGCGGAAGCGTAAGCCTGCTACAAGAAGTAAGCGCGTAATGAAAAAGCTCATCGAAACCTTTAAGAATATCTGGGCCATCCAGGAGCTGCGTGATAAGATCACGCTGACTGCGGGATTGATCCTTGTGTACCGCTTGGGTTCGAACGTGGTATTGCCCGGTATTGATCCGTCGAGTTTGGATCAGCTGCAGAACCAGGCTTCTGAAGGTTTAGTTGGCTTAATTAACGCCTTCTCCGGCGGTGCATTTGCCAATGCGTCGGTGTTGGCCTTGGGAATCATGCCCTACATCTCGGCATCCATTTTCATGCAGCTGGCGGGCCTCGCGGTTCCGGCCATCAGCAAGATGCAAAAGGAGGGAGAGTCAGGACGCCGCAAGCTGAATCAGATCACGCGCTACCTGACGATTTTGGTCGTAGCTGCTCAAGCACCGGGGTACATCACCAACCTGATGTATCAGGGCGTTCAGGTAACCTTGCCGACGGAACTTTTTTGGTTCAGCGCATGGATTACCCTGATTGCCGGCACCATCTTCGCGATGTGGTTGGGTGAGAAGATCACCGACAAGGGCATTGGAAACGGTATTTCCTTGCTGATCATGATCGGTATTATTGCCTCGTTCCCGCAGTCCTTCCTTCAGGAGTTGGTAACCCAGTTGAGTCCCGCGGGCGGAGGCTGGATTGTCTTCCTGCTGGAGATGGTCGCGCTCTACTTGGTAATTCTTTTCGCCATTGCCCTTACGCAGGCGGTACGCCAAATTCCCCTTGAATACGCCAAGCGCGTGGCGGGCGGCAGTTCCAAGTCGCTTGGTCGCAGCTACCTGCCCATCAAGGTGAACGCCTCGGGAGTTATGCCCATCATTTTTGCGCAGGCGCTAATGTTCATTCCGTTGACGGTTGTTCAGTACGCCGGACTGACCGGTGAGGGCACCTCGTGGATGGTCGACCTGTTCGGTAACATTCAGGGCTTTTGGTACAACTTCGTGTTTGTCACCTTGATTCTCGTGTTCACGTACTTCTACACGGCGATTCAAATCAATTCGACCCAGATGTCCGACGATTTGACGCGCAACGGCGGATTTATTCCGGGCGTGAAGCCGGGAGCGGACACGGCTCGCTTCATTGACGACGTTTTGGCGAAGATTACCCTACCTGGCGCACTCTTGCTTTCGGGTATTGCCATTCTGCCTGCCGTACTCATGAATTTTGGCGTGAGCATGACGTGGGCGCAGTTTTACGGCGGTACTTCACTGCTGATTATTGTGGGTGTAGTCCTTGACACGCTGATGCAGGTTGAGAGCTACTTGTTGAACCGCCACTACGATGGCTTGATGGACGGTGGTCGCATCCGCGGCCGTAATCCGGAATCAATCTAAATCTATGTCGAAGCAAGGCGCGATAACCCAAGACGGTACGATCACCGAGAACCTTTCGAACGCGATGTTTCGCGTGGAATTGGAGAACGGTCATGTCGTAACGGCACACATCTCCGGTAAAATGCGGATGCACTACATCAAGCTTTTGCCCGGTGACCGAGTGAAGTTGGAGTTGTCTCCGTATGATTTGACCAAAGCACGAATTGTTTACCGCTACTAAACTGAAGTTTTAATCGCAACCGATGAAAGTTAGAGCATCCCTCAAAAAGCGCAGCGCGGACTGCAAAATTGTCCGCCGCAAAGGCCGCTTGTACATCATTAACAAGAAAAATCCGAAGCTCAAGCAGCGTCAGGGCTAATCCAATCCGAATAGAATAATGGCACGTATTGCAGGTATTGACCTCCCCCGGAACAAGCGCGGTGAAATCGGCTTGACCTACATCTACGGAATCGGTCGCTCCAAAGCGAAAGAGATTCTGACCACCGTTGGCGTTGACGTCAACATCAAGGTGCAGGATTGGACTGACGAGCAGCTCCAGCTGATTCGCGATTTCATCACCGGAAGCATGAAGGTGGAAGGTGAGCTTCGTTCAGAGGTTTCGATGAGCATCAAGCGCCTGATGGATATCGGTTGCCAGCGCGGCATCCGCCACCGTCTGGGATTGCCGTTGCGCGGTCAGCGTACCAAGAACAACAGCCGTACTCGTAAGGGTAAGCGCAAGACGGTAGCAAACAAGAAGAAGGCAACTAAATAAGCATTAAGCGTTAGAAGCGATGGCAAAACAGAATACGAAATCCGCTAAGACTACAAAAAAGCGGAAGGTTAAGGTGGAGTCGGTGGGCGAAGCGCACATCAGCACTACGTTCAACAACATCATCATTGCGTTGACGAATACCCAGGGTCAAGTGATCTCGTGGTCTTCGGCGGGTAAGATGGGCTTCCGCGGTTCCAAAAAGAACACGCCGTACGCCGCTCAGGTTGCTGCAGAGCAAGCTGCTGGCGTTGCGATGGAGGCTGGTCTCCGCAAGGTGAAGGTTTACGTCAAGGGTCCGGGCAACGGCCGCGAGAGCGCCATTCGCAGCTTGGCCAACACGGGTATTGAGGTTACGGAAATCGTAGATATCACCCCAATCCCGCACAACGGTTGCCGTCCCCCCAAGCGCCGCCGCGTATAGTAATTAGTTAAAAGAAGCAGAAAGAAATGGCACGTTACCGAGGTCCTGTTACGAAAATCGCCCGTCGTTTTGGCGAACCCATCTTTGGTCCGGATCGCTCACTGGATAAGCGCAACTACCCCCCGGGGCAGCACGGCTTCCAGCGCAAGCGCGGAAAGAAGAGCGAATACTCCGTTCAGCTTGCAGAAAAGCAGAAGGCCAAGTACACCTACGGAATTTTGGAGCGCCAGTTCCGAATCATGTTTGATCATGCTTCGCGTTCTAAGGGCATTACCGGTGAGGTGCTGCTTCAGCTTTGCGAGCGCCGTCTCGACAACGTCGTGTACCGCTTGGGTATTGCGCCGACGCGTCGTGCCGCCCGCCAGCTTGTTACGCACTGCCACATTACGGTTAACGGCGAGGTGCTGAATATCCCTTCGTACTCCGTTACGCTGAACGACGTGATTGCCGTTCGCGAGCGCTCGAAGTCACTGGAAGTTGTTTCCAACAGCCTCGGGTCAAACCGTGCAGATCAGTACCCCTGGATGCAATGGAATGCTGCTACGATGAGTGGCAAAATGCTCAGCGTTCCTTCGCGCGATATGATCCCGGAGAACATCAAGGAGCAGTTGATTGTCGAACTCTACTCGAAATAAATTATGCCGATTCTTCCTTTTCAAAAGCCTGACAAGGTTCACGTCATTTCGACGTCCGATAACCTTGGTCAGTTTGAGTTCCGCCCCTTGGAACCTGGCTTCGGCCTAACCGTTGGCAACGCACTTCGTCGGGTTCTTTTGAACTCGCTCGAGGGCTTCGCCTTCACCAGCGTGCGCATTCAAGGCGTTGAACACGAATTCTCGACCATTAAGGGAGTGGTGGAAGATGTCACGGAGATGATCCTCAACCTCAAGCAAGTCCGCTTTAAGCGCCAAATTGAGGGTACTGAGGGAGAAACCGTTAAGGTGGTAATCTCCGGCAAAGACGCCTTCAAGGCGGGCGATTTGTCGGCCTTCCTGACCAACTTCCAGGTTTTGAACCCTGACTTGGTGATTTGCAACATGGACTCGTCCATCAAGCTTGAGCTGGAATTCACCATTGAAAAAGGTCGTGGATACGTTCCGGCTGAAGAGAACAAGAAGGTAGATGCCCCCGTAGGAACCATCTTCATGGATTCGATTTACACGCCGATGAAGAACGTCAGCTTCGACGTGGAGAACTTCCGTGTGGAGCAAAAGACCGACTTCGAAAAGTTGATCTTGAACATCGAGACCGACGGATCGATTGCCCCCATGGACGCCCTTACGGAGTCTGCGCAAATCCTGATTCAGCACTTCCTGCTCTTCACCGACGACCGCATGGTTGCCGAGGCCGAGGTGGCTGTTGAGGCGGAAGCGTACGACGAAGAGGTGCTGGAGATGCGCAAACTACTCCTTCGCCCGCTGACGGAGCTTGAGTTGAGCGTTCGCGCGCTGAACTGCCTGAAAGCCGCCGAAGTAGAGCTGGTTTCGGACCTTGTTTCGTACACGAAGCAGGACCTGATGAAGTTCCGCAACTTCGGTAAGAAGTCACTCACCGAACTGGAAGAGCTCGTGGCACGCCTCGGCCTCACGTTCGGAATGGATGTAACCAAGTACAAACTCGATAAAGAATAAGACATGCGTCACGGCAAGAAATTCAATCACTTAGGACGTACGGCTTCGCACCGCAAGGCGATGCTGAGCAACATGGCGGCATCGTTGATTACGCACAAGCGCATCAATACGACCTTGGCCAAGGCCAAAGAGCTGAAGAAGTACGTGGAGCCGTTGGTTACGCGTTCAAAGACCGACAGCACCCACAACCGCCGCATGGTGTTCTCATACCTGCAAAACAAGGAGGCCGTAACGGAGCTCTTCCGTGAAGTTGCGGTTAAAGTTGGTGACCGCCCCGGAGGGTACACGCGCATCATCAAGACGGGCAACCGTCTAGGCGATAACGCGGAGATGGCCATGATTGAGTTGGTTGATTTCAACGAAATCTACTCCAACGCCAAGAAGGAAGCCAAGAAGAACACGCGCCGTAGCCGCGCCAAGGTGGCCGCTCCGGCTGCCGCTGCGCCGGCCGCTGAAGTGGCTCCGGAAGCTCCGGAAGTTGCGGAAAACACCGAATCGAACGACGCGGAATAAACCGTGTTTGGCTCGTACTTTGCAAAGGATAAGGAGGCCCCTTATCCTTTTTTTGTGCCCAATTCTTAACGATTGATAATGAGTTCAAAAGCCTTTGTTTTGCTGGCAGACGGCACCTATTTTGAAGGGGTTTCTGTGGGTATAGACGGCACTTCCGTCGGAGAGATTTGCTTCAATACGGGCATGACGGGGTACCAGGAGATTTTTACTGACCCCAGCTACAAGGGCCAGATCATGGTTATTGCGACCGCGCACGTGGGCAACTACGGGGTCGCTCCCGAAGAAAATGAGTCCACGGACGTGCAGATTGCCGGCTTGGTATGCCGCAATTTCAGCGAGTTGGCCTCTCGGGTGCGCGGTGGTCACCGCAGCCTATCGGACTTTATGAAGTCTTCGGTGGTTGTTTCTGAGGTTGATACACGCGCACTGGTCCAGCATATTCGCGACTTCGGTGCGCAAAATGCAGTGATCACTACCGAGCTGAGCTTGGAGGATGCGCAACGTCGACTGCAGGAGGCTCCCGACATGGAGGGCTTGGAGCTGTGTTCGGTGGTT
Organism: Cryomorphaceae bacterium; assembly: GCA_021298655.1. Taxonomy (GTDB): domain Bacteria; phylum Bacteroidota; class Bacteroidia; order Flavobacteriales; family Schleiferiaceae; genus TMED14. The sequence continues at coordinate 63,283 of JAJTFK010000002.1, forward strand.
AGTACCAAGGAGCCGTACACCGTAGGTGCGCCCGACGCGGCGTTTCACGTGGCGGCGCTGGACCTCGGCGTAAAGCGCAATATTCTGAGGAACTTAGTGCGCGTAGGCTGCAAGGTGACGGTTTACCCCTACAATACCCCTTTTTCGGTTTTGTCTTCGGAACAACCCGACGGTTTCTTTTTGTCGAATGGACCGGGCGACCCGGCGGCTAGCCCGGCGGTGATTGAGGTGGTTCGCGAAGTCTTGGCTTCGGGTAAGCCCACCTTTGGAATCTGCTTGGGGCACCAAATGATTGCCCTTGCTTCGGGACTGACTACCTACAAGATGCACAACGGACACCGGGGAATAAACCATCCCGTGAAGAATCTTCGGTCCGGAAAGGGCGAAATCACGTCGCAGAATCACGGGTTTGCCGTGTCCATGGACGACGTTGCGGCCGCGCCCAACGTGGAACTGACCCACGTGCACTTGAACGACGGAACGGTCGCGGGGATTCGCCGCACGGATGTACCGGCCTTTAGTGTGCAGTACCATCCCGAAGCTTCTCCCGGTCCGCACGATGCACAATACCTTTTTGATGAATTCGTTGCGTTAATGAACCAACAAATCCCTGCCTAATTCTATGCCTACGATTACTTCTGTTTACGCGCGCCAAATCCTCGATTCGCGTGGAAATCCCACGGTTGAAGCCGATGTAGTAACGGACTCGGGTCATTTCGGCCGAGCGGCGGTTCCCTCAGGGGCCTCGACCGGAGCTCATGAAGCCGTTGAACTCCGCGACGGCGACGCCAAGACCTACATGGGGAAAGGCGTTTTAAAGGCCGTGGATCACGTCAACACCGAACTTGCGCAGGCCGTGGTTGGTCTGGAGGTAACGGATCAGGCCGAGGTCGACATGGCGATGCTGGAGGCTGACGGTACACCCAACAAAGCGCGTTTGGGAGCCAACGCCATTTTGGCGGTCTCGCTAGCGACCGCCCGTGCTGCCGCGCAGGCAAGCGGACTTCCGCTTTTTCAGTACGTTGGTGGCGTAACGGCCCGCACCTTGCCGGTTCCGATGATGAACATTCTCAACGGCGGGGCGCACGCCGATAACGCCATTGATTTTCAGGAATTCATGGTGATGCCGGTCGGAGCAACGAGCTTTAGCCAGGGCCTGCAGATGGGTACCGAGGTGTTCCACCACCTGAAGTCCGTGCTCAAGTCCAAGGGGTACAGCACCAACGTGGGCGACGAGGGCGGATTTGCACCCAACATTCGCTCCAACGAAGAAGCCATTGAGACGGTGCTCGAGGCCATCCACAAAGCTGGGTTTACGGCGGGAAAGGACCTGTTTATTGCCATGGACGCAGCCATGACCGAGCTCTACGACGAGAAAACCGGTTTATACGCCTTTAAAAAGTCGGGTGGCGCGGTGATGACGACCGATGAAGTGGTCAGCTACTGGACCAAGTGGGTTGATCAGTACCCCATTTTGTCCATTGAAGATGGCCTCGCCGAAGACGATTGGAGCGGTTGGTCGAAGCTGAATTCCGCCATCGGAAATCGCGTTCAGATTGTTGGCGACGACTTGTTTGTAACCAATGTGGACCGGGTAGCCAAGGGTATTGAGGAAAAGGCGGCCAATTCGGTGCTCGTTAAAGTCAACCAAATTGGCAGCTTGACCGAAACCATTGAAACGGTGCAGAAGGCCCAGCGCAACGGAATGACCTGCATCATGTCGCACCGCTCGGGCGAAACCGAAGATTCGACGATTGCCGATTTGGCCGTGGCCTTGAATACCGGTCAAATTAAGACGGGTTCCGCTTCGCGCTCGGACCGCATGGCCAAGTACAACCAACTGCTTCGCATTGAAGAAATGCTCGGAGGTACCGCGGTTTACCCGGGGATGAATTTAAAGTAACCGACAAACAACCCTTGATTATGGATCGGATTAAAGAACAATTTGCGTCGAAAATTGGCCCGGCACAGGCCGAGATCAAGGCCTTTTTGGCCAAACACGGCGAGGACAGCCTCGGTGAGATTACGGTAGCCCAGGCCTACCAGGGCATGCGCTGCATGACGGCGCTTATTTGCGAAACCTCCAAGCTGGATTCCCAGGAGGGCATTCGCTTTAGGGGGTACAGCATCCCCGAGTTGCAGGCCAAGCTGCCCAAATACCCCGGGGGAGCAGAGCCGCTTCCCGAAGGCCTGTTCCACCTCATTCTCATGGATGAGATGCCCGACGACGACGACGTTCGCCGCCTGAGCAACAGCTGGGCGCGCCGCGCGATTGTTCCGCAGCACGTGTTTAAGGCCATTGACGCCCTTCCGCTAACCGCGCATCCCATGACGCAGTTTGTGATTGGTATTATGGCGCTCCGCACCGAGACCGAATTTGGCAAGGCCTACGCCCGCGGAATCAGCAAGTCGGAGTACTGGGAGTACACGTACGAGGATGCGATGAATTTGATTGCGCGCCTTCCGCGTGTGGCAGCCTACATCTACCGCCGAACCTACAAGAACAGCGAGCACATTGAGCCGGATCCCAAGCTGGACTGGGCGGGCAACTTTGCCCACATGCTCGGGTACGAGAACGAGGAGTTCCGCGAGCTGATGCGCCTGTACATGACCATTCACTCGGACCACGAGGGCGGCAACGTTTCGGCGCACGCCGTGCACCTAGTGGGGTCTGCCTTGAGCGACGCCTACCAGAGTTTCGCCGCGGGAATGAACGGGTTGGCGGGTCCGCTCCACGGATTGGCCAATCAAGAAGTGATCAAATGGACGCTGGAAATGCTCGAAGATTTGGGCACGCAGGAGCCGACCAAGGACCAAATCGCCGACTACGTGAAGGGCACCCTCGCGGGCGGCAAGGTGGTTCCGGGCTTTGGCCACGCGGTGCTTCGCAAGACGGACCCCCGCTACATGGCGCAGCGCGAGTTTGCCCAAAAGCACATGCCGGAGGATCCCTTGTTTAAGGTGGTTTCCAACATTTTTGAGGTGGTACCGGGAATCTTGGAGGCCACGGGCAAGGTGAAGAATCCGTACCCCAACGTGGACGCCCACAGCGGTCAGTTGCTGATGCACTACGGCATGGTGGAATACGACTTCTTTACGGTGCTGTTTGGCGTGTCGCGCTCCCTGGGCGTTCTCGCCAATTTGATTTGGGATCGCGCGTTGGCTATGCCCATTGAGCGACCGGATTCCACGACTACGGCACTGCTCAAGCAGAAGTTCAACGCTTAGTCGGCGAAGAATGTGCGAAAAGCCTCGGCGATGCCGGGGCTTTTTTCGTTGGTAATCTGCTGATTGTACGCCGATTTTTCCTACCTTTGCGGTCCCATTTTGGTACGCATTGCGAAAGGACGCCATTTGGGAATTGCTACCTAACGTCTCTGCGCGCAGCGCCTCAGTCCTTTCCGAGCGCCAGATACAAGACCTCAAGCTCATGTCTGAAGAGCTAAATCCCGAATTGGAGGGCCAAATCCAAGAAACCGCCGCCGCAGAAGTGGAGGCTACCCCCGAAGTTGAAGTTGCTGAAGTTGCTGCCGCCCTAGAGGTCGCAGACGACGTTGCCGACGAAGACGAGCTGGAGCTCGTGCTGGACATCGAAGAAGAAGACGAAGCGTTTGATTGGAATTCGTACGAGTCGGGCTACGGCGCGCGCAGCGAAGAACACAAGGCGCTCGAGCAGCTTTACGAAGCCACCCTGGTTACTTCGGTTGAGCACCAAGTGGTCAACGGCATTGTGGTGCAGCTTACCGATCGCGACGCCATTATTGACATTTCGTCAAAATCAGAGGGTGTCGTTTCACTGAACGAATTCCGCTACAACCCCGACCTGAAAGTAGGTGACGTGGTTGAGGTGCTGGTAGACAAGCAAGAAGACAAGCTTGGTCAGTTGGTGCTTTCGCACCGCAAGGCCCGCTCGATCAAGGCTTGGGACCGCGTGAACGAAGCCTTCGAAGCCGAGGAAATTGTTCAAGGTTACGTCAAGGCCCGCACCAAGGGCGGCATGATTGTCGACGTGTTTGGCCTCGAGGCCTTCTTGCCGGGCTCGCAAATCGACGTCAAGCCGATTCGCGATTACGACATTTACGTCGACAAGACCATGGAATTCAAGATCGTTAAGATCAACCACGAATTCAAGAACGTGGTGGTTTCGCACAAAGCCCTTATTGAGGCCGACCTCGAGGAGCAGAAGCGCAAGATCATTGGCCAGCTCGAAAAGGGTCAAGTACTCGAGGGTGTGGTCAAGAACATCACGAGCTACGGGGTATTCATCGACCTTGGTGGCGTGGACGGTTTGGTGCACATCACCGACCTTTCGTGGAGCCGCATCAACCACCCGTCGGAGGTGGTCGAGCTCGACCAGAAGCTCAACGTGGTTATTTTGGACTTCGACGAGGCCAAAACACGCATTCAGCTTGGTCTTAAGCAGCTTTCAGCCCATCCGTGGGATGCCCTCAGCGCCGGAATTCAAGCCGGAGATACGATCAAGGGTAAGGTGGTTGTTCTCGCCGACTACGGCGCATTCATCGAAGTTGCTCCAGGCGTAGAAGGTCTGGTTCACGTTTCGGAAATGAGCTGGGGTTCACACCTTCGTTCGGCCCAAGACTTCTTCAAGGTGGGCGACGAGGTTCAGGCTTCGGTTCTCTCCATCGACCGCGAAGAGCGCAAGATGTCGCTTGGCATTAAGCAACTTACCCCAGATCCCTGGGCGAGCATTACGTCCAAGTACCCCGTTGGTTCGGTGCACACCGGAAAAGTTCGCAACTTCACCAACTTCGGTGTATTTGTGGAGCTTGAGGAAGGTATCGACGGGTTGATTCACATCAGCGACCTTTCGTGGTTGAAGAAGGTGAAGCACCCGAGCGAGTTCACTTCGGTGGGTGCCGAGCTTGAAGTAAAAGTGCTTGACATCGACGTGGACAACCGCCGCTTGAGCCTTGGCCACAAGCAGGTTGCCGACAACCCATGGGACAACCTGGAGGACGTGTTTGCCGTAGGCAGCAGCCACACGGGTACCGTGAAGTCGACGGCCGACAAAGGATTCAATGTTTGGTTCCCGAACCAGGAGATTGAGGCCTACTGCCCGCCACGCCACGCTTCGAAAGAAGACAACTCGAGCATCGCTGTGGGCGAGGAGCTGGAGTTCCGCGTGATTGAGTTTAACCGCGATTCACGCCGCATTTTGGTTTCGCACACCCAGTCATTCAAGGGTGGCGCGATCGAAGAAGGCGCTGAAGGTGGAAAAGGCAAGAAGGGCGCCAAAGGCGCTGGAGCAAAGACGACGGTACAGTCGATCAATGCTCAGGTTGAAAAGGCCACCCTCGGTGACCTCGACAGCCTGGCTCGCCTGAAGGAAGAAATGGAAGGCAAGGAGTAATCCGCGCTCACCTCAAGTAAGAAGGCCGCCCGAAGGGGCGGCCTTTTTTGTTTCTTTGCATCCTATGAAGCTGAACGATTTCGTGCGCTGGCTGGAGGCGCGGGCGCCCCTGGAGCTCCAAGAGTCTTGGGATAACTGCGGCCTGCTCGTCGGGGACCGCGATGCCGAGGTTACTGGGGTGCTGTGCTGCCTGGATGCCGACGAAGGGGTAATCCGGGAGGCCATGGAACGGGGTTGCAATGTGGTGTTGAGCCACCATCCCCTTGTTTTTAAGGGCTTGAAACGGCTAACCGGAGCGAATGCGGTGGAGCGCAGCGTTGCCTTGGCGGTCAAGCAGGGCATTGCGCTTTATGCCGGTCACACCAATTGGGATCAAATTCACGGCGGCGTCAGCTTTTCACTGGGGACGCGGCTTGGGCTGCAGAACATGAAGGTATTGGTCCCGAGAACGGACTCCTTGCTGAATTACGTGGTCTATGTGCCGCTGGCGCAGGCTGCGGAGGTGGCGGATGCGGCATTTGCCGCTGGTGCGGGCCGCGTGGGTTCTTATGACGAATGCCATTTCGCCACCGCCGGCACGGGAACTTTTCGACCGCTGGACGGCGCGCAGCCGGCTTTAGGGGCCGTTGGGTTCCGTTCCGATGTCGCGGAGCAGCGCCTGGAGTTTGTCGTTCCCGCTGGGGTTCAATCGGCGGTGCATCAAGCGGTTTGTGCCGTACATCCCTACGAAGTGGTCGCGCATTCGTGGATTCCGCTTCGGAATTCATGGCCTGATGCCGGCTACGGCGCGGTAGGCGTGCTTCCGAAACCGGTCTCGCTTGGTGATTTTTTGGCGTCCTGCGCGGAGGAATTAGGTTGCGAGGCCATTAAGTACGCTACGGCCGACCTGGCGAAAACGGTGCAGCGGATTGCGGTGTGCGGGGGCTCGGGCGCGGACTTTGTAGGCGCCGCCGCAGCATCTAAGGCCGACGTTTATGTGACCGGCGACCTGAAGTACCATGGCTTTCAGGATCCCCCCGGCGGCGTAGTACTTGTGGATGTGGGGCATGGCGAAAGCGAATGGCCCTTCGTTCGCGATTGGGCCGAGGCTATTCGCTCAGAATTTCTTACTTTTGCAGTCCTAATTTCGGAGTCGGACAACCGTCCCGTTCGTACATACCACCACCATGGCTAAAAAGTCACCTGCATCAAACGCTGCGACCACCTCAGTAGAGGACAAACTTCGCGCGCTGTACAGCTTGCAAATTGTCGACCGCCGCATCGACGAAATCCGCAGTCTTCGTGGCGAACTTCCGCTGGAGGTTGAGGATCTTGAAGACGAAATCGCCGGTTTGGAGATTCGCCTTTCTAAGGTTCAGGACGACATCAATCAGGCGAAGACGGAGATCAAGGGCCACAAGCTCATGATTAAAAACTGCCAGGAGAAGATTGCCAAGTACGAAGAGCAGCAAAAGAACGTGCGCAACAACCGCGAGTTTGATGCCATTGCCAAGGAGATTGAGTTCCAGGAGCTTGAGATTCAGCTTGCCGAGAAGCACATCCGTGAGTTTGACGCGTCGTTGGAGAACAAGACGGTTGCGCTGAATTCAGTGGAAACGAAGTTGGCCGAGCGCACCAGCCACCTGGAGTTCAAGAAGAACGAGCTCGATACGATCATCGCCGAAACGAAGCGCGAAGAGGAGTTGTTGCTTGCGAAGAGCGATAAGCTTTCGGCCGTTGTGGGCGACGACCGCCTGCTGGGTGCCTACCGCCGTATTCGCGGCAAGGTGCGCAACGGTTTGGCCGTGGTGAGCATTGAGCGCGGAGCTTCAGCCGGTTCGTTCTTTACGATTCCGCCCCAGCGCCAGATGGAGATTGCCCAGCGCAAGAAAATCACCATTGATGAGCACTCTGGACGGATTCTGGTGGACCCCCTGCTTGCCCAGGAGGAGGAGCAGAAGATGGCCCACGAGTTGGCCAACATCCTCGGTTAGTTCGGCAGTCCGAAGTAAACAAAAAAGCCCGCCAAAAGCGGGCTTTTTTGCGTTCTAATCCACGCGGACTTAGGCCTTGCGCACGACGAAGAGCGGTTCGCCGAGCGGAAGCCGGTAGCGCGCGTATTCTTCGGCCGGGATTCGGTCGGCAAGGTCCACGCGCTCTACCGAAAATCCGGCCGATCGCAGGCGGTCGGCGTAGTCCTCGCCGTACATGCGAACGTGGTCGTATTGGCCAAATCGACGCTCCCGTTCGCGCGGATCGGTAAGGGTGGGGTCCTCGTCGGTGGTGGCGCGGCCGGGTATCCATGGGATTTGAAAAATGCCCCATCCCCCCGGCTTCATGACGCGGTGGAGTTCGCGCAGGCACTGCGCGTCGTCGGTGACGTGCTCGAGGACGTGGTTGCAGAGCACTACGTCGAAGCGGTCGGAAGCCAGCGGAATGGAGTGCAGGTCAAAGTGCAGGTCCGCCAGGGGCGACTCAATGTCTCCGGTCAGGACCTTGAGGTGGGCGAGGGCCTTGAAGCGGTGGTAAAAACACTGCTCGGGCGCGATGTGCAGCAGTTCGCCGGGCTTGGTGAAGAAGTCGCTGTAGTTTTTTAGGTAGAGCCACAGAAGGCGGTGGCGCTCCAGCGAATGCGTTCCCGGTGCCAGTACTTCGGGCCGAATGGCTCCGCCGTATCCGTAGGGCAAAAAGCTGCGGTAGGATCGCCCGTCAATGGGGTCGGTGTATTTGGAACCGGCGTAGAGCAGGGGCGCGAGCCAGCGCAGCGGCGCACTGAGGCGAATGAGCCAGGGCCGCGGAATCCAACGAAGTGCCCAACGAATCATGCGAAAACGGGGTCGTTTTTGGGTAGGCCCAAGGCCTCGTAAATGAAGTCAAAGGTCGAAAGGACCACCGGTCGGCCGTCCACTAGGGCAACGTCGTGTTCAAAGTGCGCAGAGGGTTTGCCGTCGCCGGTGACAATGCTCCAGCCGTCCTTCAGCTGGCGCACGCGGTGCGTTCCCATGTTGATCATGGGTTCGATGGCGAGGACCATTCCGTCTTGAAGCAGTTTACCGGTTCCGCGCTTGCCGTAGTTGGGTACCTGCGGGTCCTCGTGCAGCTTGCGGCCGAGTCCGTGGCCTACTAATTCGCGGACGACGCCATAGCCTTCGCGTTCGCAGTGCTTTTGTATGGCGTGCCCAATGTCGCCAACGCGGTTTCCGCGGCGCATGGCGTCGATGCCGACGTAGAGCGATGCCTTGGTTACCTCAAGAAGCTTGCGGGTTTCGGGGGCTACCGTGCCGACTTCAAAGGTGTAGGCGTGGTCGCCGTAAAAGTCGTTCATCAGCACGCCGCAGTCCACCGAGATGATGTCGCCGTCTGCGAGGGGTTGGTCGCTGGGAATACCGTGAACTACCTGCTCGTTGCGCGACATGCACAGGCTGTTGGGGAATCCGTACATGCCAAGGAATGCGGGAATGCCGCCGTGGTCGCGAATGTACTCTTCGGCTCGTCGATCCAGTTCCAGCGCGGAGACGCCCGGCTTAATCTCGGCGGCCAACATGCCTAGGGTGCGCGAAACCAGCTGGGCGGACTCCCGCATCAGGGCTATTTCGTCGGCGGATTTCAGTTCGATCATCGGCGCAAGAGGCTTTGGCCGGTCATCGCAGCGGGTTGCGGTATGCCCATCCAGTCCAATATCGTCGGAGCAACGTCGCCCAGTACGCCGTTGGCGAGCGTCACGCCCTCGACGGGTTCGGCGGGCACGAAAATAAAGGGAACCGGGCGGGTGGTGTGGGCGGTATGTGGACTTCCGTCGGGGTTGCGCATGCAGTCGGCGTTGCCGTGGTCGGCCAGAATAAAAAAGCTGTAGCCTTGCTTCAGGCCCGCTTCGACGACGGCTTGGGCGCACTGGTCCACGGTTTCACAGGCTTTAATTGCCGCTTCGAGTACGCCCGTGTGGCCCACCATATCGGGGTTGGCAAAGTTGAGGCAGACAAAATCGGCGGTACCCGCGGCGAGCTCGGGAATCAGCGCGTCGCGAAGTTCGTACGCACTCATTTCGGGCTGCAGGTCGTAGGTGGCTACCTTGGGTGAGGCGCGAAGGATGCGGGATTCCCCTTCGAAGGGCTCTTCGCGTCCGCCCGAAAAGAAGAAGGTAACGTGGGGGTACTTCTCGGTTTCGGCAATGCGGATCTGGGTTTTTCTGGCGCGCTCCAGCACTTCGCCCAACGTGTCGCTGAGGTTGTCTTTCTCAAAGACCACCTTGATGCCGCGAAAACTCGCGTCGTAGCGGGTAAGGGTCACGTAGTGCAGGTTGGCCACCGGACTCATTCCCTCGGAATCCAGTCCGCCTTGACTCAGGGCCTGGGTGAGTTCGCGACCGCGGTCGGTGCGGTAGTTGAAGAAGAATACGGCGTCGCCCGGGCGAATGCAGCCATCGGGGTTAAGGACGTGCGGCAACAGGAATTCGTCCGTTGTTCCCTGGCTGTAGGCCGCCGTGAGGGCCTCGCGGCCGGTGCCGCTCCAGGGGCTGCCCGTGGCCTGTACCAGGGCGTCGTACGCCATTTTAACGCGTTCCCAGCGCTTGTCGCGGTCCATGGCGTAGTAGCGTCCGGTGAGCGTGGCCAAGCTGCCCGTCGTTTGGGCCATGTGCGCTTCGAGATCTCCAATAAATCCAGCGCCGCTCTGGGGGTCGGTGTCGCGCCCGTCGGTGAAGGCGTGAACGAACACCTCGGAAGCACCCGCCAACGAAAGCTGCGTGAGGATGCCCTTGAGGTGGGCAATGTGGCTGTGGACGCCTCCGTCGCTGACCAGTCCGAGCAAGTGAATGCGCTGGCCGGCGGCTCCGCGCTGGGCTAAATCGGCAAACACGGGGTTGCGGGCAAACTCGCCGTTCTCGAGCGCAACGTCGATGCGAACCAGGTCTTGGTAGACAATGCGGCCCGCTCCGAGGTTCATGTGGCCGACTTCCGAATTGCCCATTTGGCCTTCGGGTAGTCCCACGGCACGCCCGCTCGCTTCAAGCTGGCTAAGGGGATAGCGGCCGCGAAGGCCGTGGTAAAACGGGGTGGATCCGAGGTCAATGGCCGAAACCGAAGGGTCGGCAGCGAGGCCCCAGCCGTCCAGAATAACTAATACTGCTTTGCGCACCCGGCAAAGGTAGGAATTTCTAGACGGAGAGCGGGCCTGGAGCGCACTCGATTGCGGGCTGTCCGGCGCGGAAAATCCGAGCGGAATGGGGGCCGTGCAGGGCGTGCTGCATTCCGTCGGAGGTAATCCAGCTGCCCTCGCGAAGGCCAACAACCGGCTGGGGATTGAACGCATGAAATTCCGCAATGCGCTGTTCGCGCGTTTCACCCATGTGGGTGCTGCCCGCCGGGGTGTCGAGGTAGTGCGGGTTCAGGTTAAACGGCAGCCAGCCCATTGCCGCTAAGGTCGGTACTTCGGTTACGGGCATATCGTTGGTGGTGCCGATGCTGATTCCCGCAATGTTGATTCCGGCACTGCTGCCCATGTAGGGGGTTCCGCGCCGTACGCTGGCGTCGAGCAACGGCTCTAGTCCCGATTCGCGCAGGGTTCGACGCAGCATGAACGTGTTTCCGCCCCCGACGAACCAGCCTTGGGCGACCTCGGCGGCCTCGGCAACCGAAGCGAATTCATGCACGCCTTGTACGGTGATTCCGGCCTCGGCCATGACGGACTTGGGACGGGCCGTGTAGTCGTCCCAGGACATGCCTCCGGGTCGGGCGTAGGGAACGAATACGACCAGTCTACCGGCAAAGTGTGCGGACCACTGTTC
>JAJTFK010000042.1 GCA_021298655.1 Cryomorphaceae bacterium
AACCCGGACCGCAAGGCCCGGGTTTTTCATTTACAGCAAGCTAGTTGCTGGTAACCAATTGCTCGCTAGAGGCGCAGCAGCCAAGCTGCCGGCGTTTCTACCCGCACTTTATCCAGCACCTCGAAGGCCTTTTGCTCGTTGGTGTAGGGACCGGTGTAGACGCGCACAAAGCCATTGCCGCCTTCGGTGGTTGAGCAGGTTACGCCCGCCTTCTTGAGCCGCTGAACGTACTGATTGGCGAGGACTTCGCTGCGGAAGCTGCCGACGACTACGACGTAGCGGGTGCCCGATCCGGTCGCTTCAGCCTGTTCACGGCCACGCGGCTCGTTGCCGTTCATCGTGCCTGAACCCGCTTGGGCTTGCCCCGTGGACGCCACATTAATCAATCCCTGCTGTAGGCTATCGAGCCGACGCTCCACCTTCGTCTTTTGGACTTTGATCACTTCGAGTTCGTCGGCGAGTTCGGTTTGGGCAATTTTCAACTCTTCGTTCTGGCGCTTGAGGGCAGGCATGGCGTCGGCGGCTTTTTTGGCCTGCACCAGTTCGCGTTGGGTGCGCGATTGGGCCTTAGCTAGGTTCCAGGTGTATCCGGCCACCCCGATGAGCATTTGATCGTCGTGGCCGCCGACGCGGGTTCCGCCGCCGCCCAGGCCGTCCAGGCCGTCGTCAAACATAAAGTAGCGGTAGGTCAGCTCGGCGTACACACGGCCAGGACCGTAGGGCAGCGAAGCGCGCAAGCCCAGTGAGGCCGGAGCCGAGAGCGAGCCCCAAGTGTACAGGCCTTCGTTGAGTTTGGTTTTCACGCCGCCTACGGTCTGTGTGGTGCGCATCGAGGCAAGGCCTAGCGAACCGCGGGCCTGCATCACCACTTTTCCTGCGGGGAAGCTGTAGCCCAGTCCGAGTCGAGGCGACGCGCCCGTCAACTGCGTGGTTGCCGATGCACCAAGAGCGCGAATCGAATAAAGATCCAGGCCAGCATGCATGCTCAGGTCGTTCCAAAGAGGCATTTGAAGTTCCGCACCGGCACTGAGGTTGAGGCCGTCGATTCCACCTTCTTGAGCGCCCCATTTGCCAAAGGGTGACGCTTGGTCGCGAATAAACATGGGCAGTCCGCCGTAGACCGAAAACTCGGGGCTCTGTGCCCAGGCAGCAACGGGTAATAAGCTCGTTGCGAGAAGGATTAAGTAGTTCTTCACCACGCGGTATTTTTCCCAAAGGTACACTACCTACCTTTGCACTCCTTTTTCGAATACTATTTGGCCATGAACGCAAACTGGACCGTCGACGCGGATTTGAACGCGCGCCTCACCCTTACCATCGAACGCAGCGAATACGCGGACACCGTTGAAAAGCAACTTGCGGACTACCGCAAGAAAGCACGCATTCCGGGTTTTCGTCCGGGTATGGCGCCCATGACCTTGATTCGCAAGCAGTACGAAGGTCCGATTACGGCCGACGAAATCAATAAGCGCCTTCAGGACGAACTCTACGCCTACCTCGAGCGCGAGAAGATTGAGATTTTGGGCCAGCCGCTGCCGGTGGCAGGCGATGTAGATTTCAGCGCCGAGAAGAACACCTTCGAATTCGAACTGGGCGTGGCCCCGGCCATCGAGCTTGAGGTGAGCGACAAAGTCAAAATTCCGTTTTACGTTTTGGAGCCCACCGAAAAAGACCTTGACAAAGAGGTCGAAAACCTTCGGCAGCGCTACGGCGCCATGAGCGAAGTTGAGGCGGCCGGCGACGAGGACCTGTTTTATGGCCACTTTGATGTGGTTACCAAAAAGGGTGAGGCCGTCGAAGGCGCGGCCCACAAGCACGGACGCTTTGGCCTGTCGGCAGTGAGCGGACGCAGCCTCAAGAAGGACCTCAAGGCGTTGGCGAAGGGCGACGGCCTGATCCTCGACGTGAGCGACTTCGAAAAGGACTTCGACCTCTACCAAGTACTTGGCTTCACGGCCGAGGAGCGCACCCTGGCTACGGGCTACTTCCGATTTAAGCTGGAGCAGATTTACCATATCGAACCGGCGGCCCTGAATGCTGAACTGTTCGACAAGCTGTTTGGCGAAGGGGTTGTGACCGATGAGGCCGGGCTCCGCGCGAAAATCCGCGAAGAATTGACCCAAATCTACCGGCGCGACGCCGAGCAGCACTTCTTTAACCTTGCGAGCGACAAGCTCATGGAAACCAAGTTCAAGCTGCCCGCCACCTTCCTCAAAAAGTGGATGACGACGGCCGGCGAGAAGCCCCTGAATCCTGCCGAGGTGGAGGCCCAGTGGCCCCAGACCGAAAAGGCGATGCGCTGGCAGTTGATTGAAACGAAGCTGGTCAAGGACCACCACATTCACGTCCACCGCGAGGAGCTCGTGGATTTTGTGACCGGCGAAGTAATGGCCCGCATGCGCCAGTTCGGTCGTGAGTTGTCCCCTGAAGAGGCCCAGCCCGTCGCGATGAACCTGCTCAAGGAGCGCCAGCAGGCCGAACAGTACTCGGAACAGCTTTTGCAGCGTAAATTGATGCAGTTCGTGCTCGGAGCCTTCGGTAAAAAAGAAATCAAGGCGACCTACGCGGACTTCATTAAGGACGTTAACAAAAACCAGAAGTAAGTTTTCCGTTATGGATTTCGGTAAAGAATTTCAGCGCTACGCGATGCTCGATAAGGGCATCAGCAGCATGCACCTCGAGCACTACGTCGACAATTCGTTGACGCCGTACATCATTGAGGAGCGCCAACTCAACGTCGCGCAGATGGACGTGTTTTCGCGTTTGATGATGGACCGCATCATTTTTCTTGGAACCGGCATCAACGACCAGGTGGCCAACATTGTGCAAGCGCAGCTGCTTTTCTTGGAATCGGCCGACGCCAAAAAAGACATTCAGATTTACATGAACAGCCCCGGCGGCAGCGTGTACGCAGGTCTCGGTATCTACGACACCATGCAGGTGGTGGCTCCGGACGTGGCGACGATTTGTACCGGAATGGCGGCCTCGATGGGTGCCGTGCTGCTGTGCGCCGGCGCCAAGGGCAAGCGTTCTGCGCTCAAGCACAGCCGTGTCATGATTCACCAGCCGATGGGCGGTGCGCAGGGCCAGGCCAGCGACATGGAAATCACGCTGCAGGAGATCCTGAAGCTGAAAAAGGAGCTTTACGAGATTATTGCGTCGCATTCCGGTCAGGATTTTGATCGCGTGGAGAAGGATTCCGACCGCGATTACTGGATGACCTCGGAAGAGGCCAAGGCCTACGGCATGATTGACGAGGTTTTGGTGAGTAAGCCCCGCAGCTAAGCGGTTCCGCGACCCATGACCGACGCCAACCAGTGTTCCTTTTGCGGACGCCCGTCAACCGAGGCGGGTCTGCTGGTTTCGGGCCTTGACGCGCAGATTTGCGCGAACTGCATTGAGCAGGCCCACCACATTCTCGAAGAAGAGTCCGACGGCGACGAAGCCGCGGCCCTTGGGTCGATGGACCTTCCCAAGCCGGCCGAACTACGCGCCCGCCTGGACGAGTACGTGATTGGCCAGGACGACGCCAAGAAGATCCTTTCCGTGGCGGTATACAACCACTACAAGCGCGTGCTGCACGGCGGCGTGGGCGACGAGGACCTCGAAAAGTCCAACGTCATCATGGTCGGCGAGACCGGCACCGGAAAAACCCTGTTGGCCCGCACCATTGCGCGCATGCTTCAGGTTCCCTTTGCCATTGTCGACGCGACCGTCCTTACCGAGGCCGGCTACGTGGGAGAAGACGTGGAGAGCATCCTTACCCGCTTGCTGCAGGCCGCCGACTACAACGTGGCCGACGCCGAGCGCGGCATCGTATTCATCGACGAGATCGACAAGATTGCCCGAAAGAGCGACAACCCCTCCATCACCCGCGACGTTTCGGGAGAGGGCGTGCAGCAGGCCCTGCTGAAGCTGCTCGAGGGCACCAAAGTAAATGTTCCGCCCAAGGGTGGCCGCAAGCACCCCGACCAAAAGTTTGTCGAGGTCGACACGCGCAACATCCTCTTTATTGCGGGCGGAGCCTTTGACGGAATTCAGCGCCACATTGCGCGCCGCCACAACACGCAGGTCGTGGGCTTTACCGGAACGACCCAGCGCAAGGAGGTCGACGAGAATGCCTTTTTGAAGTACGTTACGCCCCAGGACCTCAAGTCCTTTGGCCTCATTCCCGAGCTCATCGGTCGCCTTCCGGTGCTGACCTACCTCGAGCCCCTGGATCGCGTGGCGCTTCGCCGCATTCTTACCGAGCCCAAAAACGCCTTGATCAAGCAGTACAAGCGCCTTTTTGCGCTCGACGGCATCGAGTTCACGATCGACGACGACGCCCTGGACGCCATCGTCGACAAGGCCATTGAATTCAAGTTGGGGGCCCGTGGGCTTCGCGGTATTGGCGAAACGGTGCTTACCGATGCGATGTACGAGCTGCCCGAAAAGGTGCACGTTACGGCCGAGATGGTGCTCACCAAGCTGTCGCGGCAGTCGGCCTAGCCAGTGGCTAGTTACTAGTTACTGGTTTCTAATAAGCGTTACGAACGAATAGGCGTAGGCATGTCGTTCGTCCGCCGGATGGTCTTCGCGGGCAGTTTCGGTGAATCCTTCGGAATAGTTTGGGAACCAGGTGTCGCCGCCGTCAATTGCCGCATGGACCTCGGTCACATAAAGCAGGTCTACCGAGGGTAAGGCAACTCGGTAGATTTCGCCACCGCCCACAATGAACGCGTCGGCGCCGTTGAGGGCGGCTAGGGCGTCCTCGAGGCTTCCAAAAACCTCTACGCCCTCGGCGGTCCAGTCGGCTTGGCGCGTGACCACCATGTTGCGGCGGCCGGGCAGGGGCCTCCCCAGCGAGTCAAAGGTCTTTCGGCCCATGATGATGGGGAATCCGCGGGTGCGCTCCTTAAAGTACTTCAGGTCGTTGGGTAGGTGCCACAAAAGGTCGTTTCCGCCCCCAATGAGGCGGTTTTGGTCGTGGGCAACGATGGCGTACAGCATCAGACTGCGACAGGGGCCGGAATGTGCGGGTGCGGGTCGTAGCCCAGCAACTCGACGTCTTCGTACCGGAAGTCAAACAGGCTTTTCACGTCCGGGTTGAGGCGCAGGGTGGGCAGTGGACGAACCTCGAGGCCGAGCTGAAGCTGGACCTGCTCCAAGTGGTTCGAGTAGATGTGGGCGTCGCCCAAGGTGTGCACAAAATCGCCCACTCCGAGTCCGAGGTCCTGCGCCATCATGTGAATGAGTAGCGCGTACGAAGCGATGTTGAACGGAACCCCCAAAAAGATATCTGCCGACCGCTGGTACAGCTGGCACGAGAGCTTGCCGTCGGCCACATAAAACTGAAAGAAGGCGTGGCAGGGCGGAAGCGCCATTTGGTCGATGTAGCCTGGGTTCCAGGCCGAAACGATGTGGCGCCGGCCGTCGGGGTTGCGGCGAATGCCTTCGAGCA
>JAJTFK010000019.1 GCA_021298655.1 Cryomorphaceae bacterium
TCCGCTGGATTTCGGCGCGAAGGGGCTTGGGAATTCCCAAAAAGGAGAAGTTGTGCTTCATGTAGGCGGCCATCGGAGCGGCGGCTAAATCGTTGGATTCGGCTCGAAGGGCGGAATAAACGGCAGAGACCCAAGCAGTAGCCTCGGAATCATTATAATTAGTCATTACATAATATTTATGACGCTTTTTGAACGTAATTTTGGAACATGCGCGGTATTTTTCTGTCCCTGGTGCTGCTTTGTTCGTTCTCCTTGGCTGCTCAAAGCTACTTCAGCGCCGAGCAGGCCGATGGAATGCTTCGCGGGCATCAGGCAAAATTGAGTGAATTCCACTTAAAGTTGCTTGCGCGTGAGGCACCCAAAGGAGGCTACGAGTCCCGGTGGAAGGCGCTCCTCAAGGAGGTACAGAAATTAGAAGGAATCATGGCTTGTGCCGACGCGGACTGGATTTATGGTCAGTTTGAGCCTCAGGTATACCGAGTTCAGGAATCCGTTGCCGATCCCGAGGTGTTTTTCACGGAACTCACGAAGCTGGTGGCACTCACATCGTACCGATTTGAGGCGATTGCTGAGCGATATGCTCAGCGTGGCTGCGCAGAGGATGGCGTTCAGGCCGCGGTGCAGCGGGGCCGAAGTCACGCGGAACGCCCACGTCCCGAACTGAAGGGCATTGCCCCGGGTTCGAACTAATCGAGCCAGACTTCGTCCGAGGCGAAACGATTTTCTACGGAACGTTTTTGGCGTGCATCCAACACGATGCTCGAAGTGAGCCCGCGATATTGCGTTTGCTGCGCATTGGGTGTGGACAGTCACATGCCGTTTCGAACAACATGTTCCTAATGGAGAGGTATTGTAGTTGCTCAAAATAGTCGGAACTTTCAGCATGCGTTGGCTTTACTTCGCCCTCACCGCAATAAGCTCGGTCCTGGCCCGTGGCCAGTGCACCGTAAGCGTAGTCAACGACAGCCTCTATGCCTGCGCCGGAGACAGCGTCACCCTTCAGGCCGTGGGCAGCGGACCCTTTCAGTGGAGTCCCGCCGCGCGGTTTTCGTGCGATACCTGCGCCACCACCCGAGCCCAGGTGACCTCGCCGGCGAGCTCGGTGACCCTTAGTTTGCAAACGAGCGGCAGCCAGCCGGCCGTAAACGGAAATTTTAGTGCGGGAAACACGGGATTTACCACCCAGTATGTACACAATCCGTCGAGTATTTGGAACGAAGGCACCTATGCCGTGGGCACGAACCCGAATGCGGTGCACCCCAATTTTGGAACCTGGGGGGACCATACAACCGGCACGGGGAACTACATGATTGTCAACGGGAGCATTTTACCCAACCGAACCATTTGGCAGCAAACCCTCACGTTTCCGTCGGGTTCGACAGTTACGCTTTCGTACTGGGTTTTGAGCTTGGCACTCCCCGCGGGCAGCTTGCGGGCGATGGTCAATGGAGTGCAGGCGGGGGCGGCCCAGGCGGCGCCCGGTGCGGTGGGGACTTGGAGCCTCCGAACTCAAACGTTTACTGCGCCGGCAAATGGGGTGTGCACGGTTGCGCTGCAGGGTGTAATTACCGCCGGTTCGGGCAACGACTTCGGATTGGACGACATTTCCTTTACCTATTCCTGTACGGCGACCAAAACGGCCTGGTTGCTCCCGAACCCCACGCCGAGTCCCCTGGCTTGGGTTAACCGCACGAGCGGATGCGAACCGGTTTGCGTAACCTGGCACGACGTCAGCAGCGTGGCAACCGGCCAGCTGGTTTCTCGCCTTTGGGATTTTGGCGACGGCACTACGGACACGGCCAAGGATCCGAACCACTGCTACCCCAACCCCGGGACCTACTATGCGACGTTGACGGTTTGGTCCGACTCGGGCTGTTCGGCCCAGACGGCGTCGCTTCCTGCGGTGACGGTGCACCCGCAGCCCGTGGTGGATGCGGTTTGGTCCGCGCCCGGCGGGGTTTGGGGCCGCGACACGAGCCTGCTGCTGCCCTACGGCAATCCGGCCCTGTCGGTGACGGTGGGATTGGACTCGGCATTTCTCCCGTGGACGCTTGCTCCGGGAACCTCGATGTGGGTAGATTGGGGAGACGGCCAGCGCGACCTGCGCGGTTTTGGCGGAAGCGGTCCGCCCCAATTGGCGTTTAGCCACACCTACGGAACGCCGCAGATTCGCTACCAAATTTGTGTGGGCATTCAGACCAATCAAGGCTGTGCCGACACGCTGTGCTTCACGGTTTTGGGCAGTCCGGGCATGGAGCTCCCCAACGTGATTACACCGAACGGCGACGGCCGGAACGACGCGTGGGCGCCGATTTACTATGCCGTGGATTGGGCCGAATGGGAGGTGCGCAACCGCAACGGCGTCGCAGTGGCCCGGGGGACGCGGCCCGAAGATTCCTGGGACGGAACGCTGAACGGCCGCCCGGCTCCTGACGGGGTATACTTTGTGGTCGCGAAGGCGAAAAACGTCAATGTGGTGGAACCGGTGGTTTTGACCGGTACGCTGCACGTAATGCGCTAAACTCCGAGAAGCGCCGCGATTTCGTGAAGGTTTTTGTAGCTGCGGCTGGCAGAACTCATGCTGGCCAAGCTTGCCTTGATGCGCTCCTGGGCCGAGGCCGGTAGTTCGACCCACGGCGTCATTTCGACCCGCACGCTAAAGCCGGTCCAGCCGCCGCCCAAGGCCTTGAGTACTTGAAACTCCGTTCGAAAAAACAGATCTTCTTCCTGGTGGGCCGCCGGACGTGCGAGGTCGGGATGCTGGCTCAGGGAGGGCAGCGCGGTCAGGGTCCATACGCCCCGCTCCACGTGGCCGCGCTTCATAACCGCGGTGATGCCGGCGCTGGCTGCGCGCAGTACCTCGCCGTCGGCCACCGGAGCGTGCACGGCGGCGAAGTCTTGGCCAAGTTTTGAGGTCGGACGAAATCCACTGGGGAAGGCAAAGGCAATGGCGGTCAGAACCCCGTCGTGCAGCAGGGCAAGGTCCTCTCGGCAACCGAGCGCGAGGTCTTCGAGGGCCTCCCCGCGCAAGCCCAAATCCCGCGCAAGCAGCGAAAGGCCCTCGGCGCAGCCCGGGAGCTGACCGAGGAGCTCGGACCGAAGGGGGCCGTTGAATTCCGCGCGTTTTTGGTTGCGCACCGATTCCGTGGGTTCACCGGCCCGCAGTGGGGCCGTCGAACGCGCAACGTCGGCCGTGACCGAAAAAGGAACGGAGACGAGCTCCATGGCGGCTAGTCTGCGAGCACTACGCGCTGGGAAACGGGTCCCCAGGACGTGGTGGCGCGCACGAAGTAGAGCCCGGCGGGCAGCCCCTCGGTAGCGAGGCTGGAAGTTCCGGTGCGCAGCACACGGCCCTGCAGGTCGGTGAGTTCCGCGAACTCGACCGAAGCATTGCTCGCCCAGGTAATCGGGGTTCCGCGTTGCGCCGGATTGGGAAGCAGGTGAAGGCGAAGCTCGGGGTATTCGGCCGTGCGAAGTTGGCTGGCGTCAATGACCTGCAGCGTGAAGCCCGCTTGGGTTTTGTAGACCAGGAACCCGGCGCTGTCGATGGTGATCGAGTCGCAGAAGGTGTCGGTGCAGCTGTAGCCGTTGGAGGTGGCCGAAACCATGGTGACGCATACGTAGTAGGTTCCCGACGCCGTGTAGTAGTGGCTGGGGTAGGCGCCCGTAGCCGTTCCGCCGTCGCCAAAGGTCCAGGCGTAGGCCGTTGTCGTCGTTGCAGCCGGACCGGTGTAGCTGGGCGTGCAGGCGTTGACTAGGTGAACAAGCCCCGGGAGTACTTGGTTGGAATCGGGGACGAAGAGGGCGTCGCAGGTCAGGGGCGTTCCGCCGCCACCGCCGCCGCCGCCCGAGGTGCACAGAACAAAGGGGCAGTTAATGGTCATGACCGATCCCGTATTGGGGCTGTAGCTGTAGGTGCTGCTCAAGGTGGCTCCGTTGCAGTTCTGGGTGCTGATAACCACCGTACCAACTACGCCAGGCAGCATGAGCGAGTCACCATAAAATCCCGACGACGACGTGGTCAATTGGTGCGTTACCACGATGCCGGCCGTGCCCGGCGCGGGGGCCGCTGTTACGGTCACGGAATGGCCAGCTACGGGGTTGCCGGCGGAATCGGTAACGCTTCCCATGATAAGGGCAACGGCGTTTTGGCCGCTTACGGATGCAGCGGCGAGCACGAGCATCAGGGTGTAGAGGTACTTTTTCATGTGCCAAAGGTACCCCCGAAGCAATTGCGGTACTTGATTTAGGTATTTTTACGCGCTTGCGCTGCGCTAAAGCCACGCGGGAGTTAGAAAAAGAGGAATGAAGCTTAGCACGAAAATTGCATTGATCGGGCACCTGATGCCATGACCACGAAGAATTCCACCAAAGTCCGCCTTTGGGCCGCATTGGCCCTGCCTGCGTATTTGGCTGCGCAGCAAATGCCGCCACCCCCTTCGGCGGCCACCGACACGCTGGACCTTCGCGAGGTCGTGATTTCTTCGGCGCGCTGGAAGCAGACTTCCGAGCACATTCCGGCCCAAGTGGCGGTAATCACCCCCAAGCAGGTGGCCCAGTTTCAGCCCCAGACCGCCGCGGATTTGCTGGGGATTTCGGGGAAGGTATTCATTCAAAAAAGCCAGCAGGGCGGCGGCAGCCCGATGATTCGAGGCTTTGCTACGAATCGGTTGATCTATTCGGTGGACGGCGTCCGCATGAACACGGCCATTTTTAGGTCGGGCAACATCCAAAACGTGATTAACCTCGATCCCTTCGCGATGGAGCGTACCGAGGTCGTTTTTGGCCCGGCCAGCGTGATGTACGGCAGCGACGCCATCGGAGGGGTAATGAGTTTTACCACGATGCGGCCCGAAATTGGCCTAAAGTCGGTGGGCGGAAGCGCCCAGGTGCGCTATTCGTCGGCGAACTCCGAGCAAACGGGCCACGTCGACCTGCGCTACGGAGGTAAAAAATGGGGGGCCGTGACCAGCCTCCTCAAGGCGCGCTACGTCGAGGTTACGCCCGACGGCGACGTGGTGCGTACACAAGCGGACTCGCTGCTGCAGATACCGTCGGGGTACCGACAAATCAACGTATTGCAAAAGATCCGCTATGCCCCCAAGGACGGCTGGGAACTGCAGTACGGCCTTCACCATTCTGCGACGTCGAGCTACGGGCGCTACGACCGGCACAACCGGGTGCGCAACGGGCTTCCGCGGTACGCCGTGTGGGACTACGGTCCGCAGACCTGGCAAATGCACAACCTGTCGCTGCATCGAGAAGCCAAGAAGCGCTACGCCGATGCCTGGACGCTTCGGGTGGCCGCTCAGCGCTTCGCCGAGTCGCGGGTTGACCGAACGCTGAATGCCCCCGAACTCCACACCCAGTCGGAGCGGGTTAACGCGTATTCGGCGAACTGGGACTTCACCAAAGAGCTCGGCTCGAAGCACATGCTTTTTTACGGCGCCGAAGGGGTGTGGAACGACGTGGCCTCTGACGGAACGCAGCGGAACGTCCTCACGGGTGTCGTGTCGGATTTGTATGCGCGCTATCCAAAGTCGACGTGGTTTTCGGCCGGGGTGTATGCGACCGAGGCCTGGTCCATCAACGACCAAACGACCGTCACAAGCGGCCTACGGGCCAGCGCGGTGGGCCTTGATGCGGACTTTACCTCGAATTTGCCCTATTTCCCGCTCCCCTTCAGCACGGCTCGGGTGCGCGACCAGGCCGTAACGGGGAGTCTGGGCCTGACCCACCGTCCAACGGCGGATTGGGTGGTAAAGGCGAACGTGGGAACGGCCTTTCGCGCTCCCAACGTCGACGACATGGGCAAGTTTTTTGATTCGTCGCCCGGAATGCTGGTGGTTCCCAATGCGGACCTGAAGTCGGAGTACGCGTACAATGCCGACGTGGATGTAGCCAAGCTTATCGGAACGTGGCTCAAGGTGGATGTGGCGGCCTACGCGACCTGGCTTCAAAACGCCTTGGTGCGCCGGCCCTTTCAGTTGGGTGGCCAAGACAGCGTACTGTATGACGGGGCCATGAGCCGGGTTGAAGCGATACAGAATGCCGCGCAGGCTCGGGTGATTGGGGCCTTCTTCGGATTGGAAGCGCGCTTGTCGGAGGCATGGACGGCAAAGGCGTCACTCAACGTGCAGCACGGAATCGAAGAACTTGATAACGGCGAACTAAGTCCTTCGCGGCACGCTGCGCCCACGTTTGGCATGGGCCGGATTACCTACCGGAAGGGCCGAGTCCGCGTAGATGGGTACACGCAGTTTCAGGGCGCTCGGAGCAACGACCAACTGGCTTGGGAGGAGCGCGCCAAGACCGAGATGTACGCGCTCGACGCGGACGGCAATGCCTACTGCCCCGCCTGGTACACGCTGAATGCGCGGGCCAGTATGGACCTCAAGCACGGCATCGGCATTAATGTGGGCGTTGAAAACCTTACGGACCGGCGCTACCGCCCGTACAGTTCTGGAATTTCTGGGGCCGGACGGAATCTGGTCGTCGCGCTTTCGGCGCGTTTTTAACCCCGCCGGGGAAGCGGGCTTCAGGGTGGGTGTGCTCCGGCGCACCGCCCTGGAGTCCCTTATTTTTTTAGGGCGGGCTTGATGCGTTCTCCAATCAGCTCGATGCTGCGAAGCAGCTTTTCGCGCGGAAGCTTGGCGTTGTCCATCTGAAAGGTGACGCGGTCCACGCCGCCGAGGGCCTCAGCATGGCGCAGGATTTTCTCGCCCACTTCGTCGGGATCACCGACCAGTAAGGCTCCGGTAGGCCCGTTTTGGGCATCAAAGCGTTCGCGCGAGACGGGCGGCCAGCCGCGCTCACGACCAATGCGCGTAAACGTTTCGGCGTAGCCCGGGAAGTAGTCGTTTACGGCCTCTTCGCGGGTTGGCGCCACGTAGCCCAGGGAGTGCAGGCCCACCTTGAGTTTTTCGGGGGCGTGGCCCGCTTGGGCCCCGGCGGCTCGGTAGAGGTCGACGGCCCGGCGGAAGCGGTGGGTTTCGCCGCCAATTACCGCGACCATCAAGGGCAGGCCCAGCATTCCGGCCCGCACGAAGGACTCCGGCGTTCCGCCCACGCCGAGCCAAATGGGAATTTCGGGCTGCAGCGGACGCGGGTACACCGCCTGGTTGTGGAGTGCCGGCCGAAACCGACCCGACCAGGTGATGCGCTCCTCGGCCCGCAACTGCAGCAAAAGGTCCAGTTTTTCGGCAAAAAGGGCGTCGTAGTCGCCAAAATCAAAGCCAAAGAGCGGAAACGACTCCGTAAACGAACCCCGGCCAACCACCATCTCGGCCCGACCGTTGCTCAGGAGGTCCAGGGTTGCAAACTGCTGAAAGACGCGCACAGGGTCGGCCGCGCTGAGCACGGTGACGGCGCTGGTGAGCTTGATTCGCTGGGTTTTGGTGGCTGCCGCGGCCAGGATTACCGAGGGCGCGGAGTCCAAAAATTCGGCGCGGTGGTGTTCGCCGACGCCAAACACGTCGAGCCCGACGCGGTCGGCGGTTTCAATGCGCTCGAGCAGGTGGCGCAACGCGTCAACGGGCGCCTCGTGCTCCCGGGAGGCAAAACTATCGATTCCGAGTTCCATCAAACCGCCAACGAAACTACGTCATGAAGCTTTGGGATGGCCACGCGCCACGCGTAGGCATCCACGATTTTTTGTGCCAGAGCTTCTTGAGCCGGTCGTTCGCCGTGGATGAGGTAGACGCATTCTGGGGCCTGCCGGAGTTCGCTCATCCACGAGATCAAGTCGGCTTGATCGCCGTGGGCCGAAAGGCTCTCCATCAGGTGAATTTCGGCGCGAACGGGCAGGTAGCTGCCGTAGATTTTGAGTTCCTGGGCGCCCTCTAGGAGTAGACGGCCCCGAGTGCCCTCTGCCTGAAATCCGACCAAGAGCACCCGCGTGGTGGGCTGGTCAATCAGCTGCTGAAGGTAGGTGAGCACGCGCCCCCCGCTGATCATGCCGCTGCCGGCGATGATGATTTTCGGACCTTCTTCGTGGAGCACCTTCCAGGTCTCTTCGTACGAAGTCACCACGGTGACGTCGTCCAGTATCGCGCGAAAGTCGGATTCGCGGAGTTTGTGCCAGGATGGGTGGCGCTGAAAAACCTCCAGAACGCGGTTGCCCATGGGACTATCTACGTAGACCGGAATCTCGGGCAGGGTTTTGTTCTGAAACCCCTGGTGAAGCAAGTACATCAGCGTTTGCAGTCGTTCCACGGCAAAGCTGGGCACCACGAGGGCGCCCCGGTCGGCAATGGTTTGGCGAATTAGGGGTTCGAGAACGCGCTCAAAATCATCTTTGGGGTGCAGGCGATCTCCGTAGGTGCTTTCGAGAAAAAGGTAGTCGGCCCGAGCGGGTTTTTTGGGATCGAAAAGCAGCGGATCATGGGCCCGCCCGATGTCCCCAGAAAACACCAAAATTTTGTCGTTAATCTTGACCTCAACGTAGGTCGACCCCACGATGTGCCCGTTGTACACGAAGCGGTAATGCAGGTTTTCGGCCGCATACTGCCAGGCGTCTTGGGGGACTTCCCGAAACAGGTCAATGGTTTTTTGGGCGAGTTCCAGGGTGAAAAACGGCAGGGCGGGCTCGTGCGCGCTGTAGCCCTCTTTGTTGGCTTTTTTGGCTTCCTCTTCGTGGATCCTGCCGCTGTCCTCCAAAATAATCTGGGCGATGTCCAGCGTGGGCCCGGTGCCGTAAATGGGCCCGGAGAATCCCTGTTCGTGCAGGCGGGGCAGGTACCCAACGTGGTCCAGGTGTCCGTGGGTCAGAAGCACCAGGTCGATTTGGCCCGCGTCCACGGGAAGGGGCTCCCAGTTCATCAACCGGAGCGCCTTGAGTCCCTGAAAAACGCCGCAATCAATCAGTATGCGGGTTCCGCGGTAGGTCAAAAGGAATTTGGAGCCCGTTACCGTACCGGCACCGCCCAAAAAGGTTACGTTAGCTTCGTTCTTCGTCACGGTATTGGGCGCATAATTGGTTCATTTCGTTGCGGATTTTTTGGGCTCGGGCCTCGGTAATGCCCAAGTCCTGGAGCACCCGGTTCTCGGCCAAAACCTGGGTGCAGAGCACCATTTTGCGGTCGAGTAAGGCCTGCTTTTCGGCTTTAGACAGCAGGGTAGAAACGGTTACGGGGTAAAGACCCGATCGGTCGATTCGGGCCTTGAGGCTGTCTCCTTCGGGGGCATCCCAACTCACCAAGTACAGGCCGGCGCAGGTCCCGTAGCGCTGGGCGTCGGCGGTAAATCGCGTGTTGGTAACCACCCAGACCGGATTGAGTTGGGACGGCGCGGGGTGCTTTTTCTCCCAGTGCGCCCGGATGTCGTTGTAGCGTGCATGGATGTACAGCGGAATTTTGACGTTGCAGTTAAAGCCTTCTTCGCTGTGGAACTTGCATTCCACCAAAGTGAATTCAGGTCCTCGTTGGGCCACCACGTCGACTTCGTGGTCCACACAGGCCCCGGGGACGATCACGCCTACGTGGGTCCGAAATCCGGAAGCATCGAGCAATGCGCCGATAAATGATTCAAACGGGAACCCCGTGGGACCCAATTCGTAGATGGCCTTTTTTAGGTGGTATTTGGCCGCGTAGTGCCGCTCCTTTTTCAACAGCAGCGCAAAGGCCTTTTTATAGATCTCCTTCGTGGATATTCCTTGGTACAGGTCTTCGCGAACGCGCTCGATGATGTGGTCCACCGTTTGGGCGTCGGCCCCCGAGCGCCGCAGCGAGTTCTGTAGTTTTTCCTTCGAAAAACGCACCTTCTCGCCGGACTTCTTGATGACCTCGATGGCTTCTTCTTCCATAAAACATAACGTACCCGACCAGTAGGCAGTAAGGTCAATCCAATAAAGAACGCGTTGTCCCCCCCGCACGGGTTCAAAAACCATACCTTGTACGATATCCAGACCCGCCCCATCGTGAATGCCGTTCAACCCATTTTTCTCCTGCTCGCACTTTTGGCCGAAGTTCTGGGCACTGTAGGGGGTTTTGGTTCGTCGGTGTTTTTTGTGCCCATTGCGAATTTCTACTTTGATTTTTATTCGGTACTGGGCCTCACCGCGCTTTTTCACCTATCGAGCAACCTGAGCAAACTCATGCTGTTTACGAAGGGCATAGACCAAAAAATGATCGTGCGCTTGGGCATTCCCGCGGTGCTCTTTGTGGTGCTGGGCGCATGGGCCAGTCGCTACATTGACAGCCGCATTTTGCACGGGGCCTTGGGCGTGCTTCTGGTTGGTTTCAGCCTCGTGTTTTTGATCAAAAAGAACATCGTCCTCAAGCCGAGCACCAGAAATGCGCTTTTGGGCGGATCCCTGTCGGGATTTTCGGCCGGACTTCTTGGAACCGGCGGAGCCGTTCGGGGACTCGCCATGGCGGCCTTCAACCTCGAGAAAAGCGTGTTTGTTGCCACCTCGGCCCTGATCGACTTGATGATTGATCTTTCGCGCTTTTTCGTCTATTGGAACAACGGATACCTGCACCGCCACGACCTGGGCAACGTCCCCTTCCTAGTGGTCATTGGCCTTTTCGGAACCTGGTTGGGCAAGAAAATACTCGCGCACATTCCCCAAGAGACCTTTCGAAAAATCTCACTGCTCTTAATCCTGCTGGTTGGCCTAATTACCCTGGGTAGTTGGGTGTTCGCGTGGGTGCCGAGCAGCCAGGAACCGTAAAACCCATATGGCGAAAGGGGATCAAGCCGCGGGCCGAAGCTTAGATTTTTTGAACGCGCAGCACTTCGGTCCCCGCTTCGGTGGCGACCACGAGTACGTAGGTTCCGCTTGCAAGCTGCGCGGCGTCGACGGACAGGGGCTCTTGGCCGGTGCGCACGGTTTCGGCGAGCAGGGCTCCGTGGACCGAGTACAGTCGCGCGGTGGCGGGTCCCGCGCCCGACGGCGTAAGGGTCCAGTGCGTAGACGAAGGATTCGGCGAAGCCACTAGGTTTTTAGGTGATTCGCGGTCGTTCACCGACAGGGGAATGGTGGTGAATTTTACGTCGTCGAAGTAAAAGGTGGACTGGGCCGAACCGTTGCCTGTGGCGGTGCTGCCCGCGACAAAATCGAACAAAAACACGAGGCTGGGCATATCGTTTGGGACGCCCGCGAAGTTGAACGTCAGGGTTTCCCACTGGCCGGTTTGGGTGGTTTGTACGCTCCGTTCTACGCCCCAAAACGGCTTTTCGGTTTTCAGCGTAACGTAGGTTCCCGCGGGAGCCGAGGTCCAAATTTTCATGGAAATCTCGGTATGCACGGAGAAGTCTAAATTGTTGGTGAACGTGATTTTGCTGCCTCCGAACGGCGCACCCAAGTAGCGTACGATTTTGCCCACGGTGGCGCTTGGGTTTCCGGCGTTTACGTGCGGATTCGGAATCACCGAAAGAAGCGCGCTTTCGAAGTCAAAAAAGTTGTCCTCGGTGATGCCCGTTTCAAAGGTGATGGGAAGACCGGGCAGGGGATCGGCCAGCGCCCCTTCGATTTGGTAGATGTCGTCGAAGTAAAAGACCTTGTTTCCGCCCGGAGTGAAGGGCTGGGGCATGATGACCAGGTTCGCACTGCCGTTACTGGCCGGAATGCCAAAGTCAAAAAGCAGCGTCTCCCAGGCTCCGCTCACCGTGGTTACGGCGTCTACTTCGCCGGTGTAGGGGGCCTCCAGTTTGATTTTAATGACCGTTCCAGCCGGTTCGGCAGTAAACACCTTCAGGGCCAAAACACTGGTGGATGCAGTGGAAAAATTTAGCGAGGTCATGCCGGTGATTTTTCCGCCGGCAAACAAATTGGTGGCGGACACCTTTACAATTTTGGCCACGTTGGCGCTTGGGTTGCCCACCAAGCTGGGGTTGGGAACGACGCTAAAGCTGGCGTTGTCGTAACCCAGCATGCCCGGGGTGGCCGTTTCAAACGTGAGGGGAAAGCTTTGGGCGTAGCCCGCCGTTACGGCGGCGGCAAAAAGGGCAAGGGCAAGCGTTTTCATGGCGCAAGGGAATAGTGCGCAAACAAACAGCTCAACGCAGGTTAGTCCGCAGCCGCAACCGGCTAAGCGATAGGTCCTAAGGTACGCCAATTGCGCGACGCAGCGACGGGCGCAATACGGGGTAAGGAAACAAAAAAGCACCTGCGCCGTTGGGCTGCAAGTGCTTGATTTTGAGAGCTCCTCCTGCTGGACTTGAACCAGCGACCCTCTGATTAACAGTCAGATGCTCTAACCAACTGAGCTAAGGAGGAATTTCCTATAAAAAGGGCTGCAATAATACGACGCACCGGCCTACCGCACAAGGGCTTGAGGCCGGTATCTTTGCGGACCAAATCAACGAATTATGAGCCTATTGGTAATTGGCACGGTAGCCTACGACGGATTAGAGACCCCATTCGGGGTTCGCGAGCGAATTCTCGGCGGATCTGCAACTTATATTGGACTAAGCGCCAGCTACTTGACTAAACCAGTGCACCTGGTTTCGGTGGTGGGTGACGATTTTGAGCAAACCCACATCGACATGCTCAACCGCCACAACGTGCGCACCGAGGGCCTCGAAGTGATGGCCGGCCAAAAGACGTTTTTTTGGAAGGGGAAGTACCACTTGGACATGAACAGCCGCGATACGCTGGACACGCAGCTGAATGTTTTGGAGCATTTTAATCCGAAGGTTCCGGATTCCGCCAAGAACTGCGACGTGCTGATGCTCGGCAACCTGGTTCCCGCGATCCAGATGAGCGTCGTGGAGCAGCTTCCGACCCGTCCCAAGCTGGTGGTGATGGATACGATGAACCTGTGGATTGAAAATACGCCAGAGGACCTGCGCAAGATGCTGAAAAAGGTCGACGTGCTCACCGTCAACGACGAAGAAGCTCGCCAACTGAGCGGCGAACACAACCTGGTCAAGGCAGCCCGTGCCATTCGCGCAATGGGCCCCAAAATCCTAATTCTTAAGAAGGGCGAGCACGGCGCGCTGCTGTTTGGCCCAGAGGACGAAATCTTCTTTGCTCCGGCGCTTCCGCTGGCCGATGTGGTGGACCCCACGGGCGCAGGCGATACGTTTGCGGGCGGCTTCGTGGGCTACCTCGACAGCGTAGGCGACTACAGCTTTGACAGCATGAAGCGCGGGCTCATGTACGCCGCCACGATGGCGAGCTTCTGCGTTGAGGCCTTTGGTCCCGAGCGCATGATGGACCTCACCGAAGACGCGATTCGCGCCCGCCGCGCGGACTTTGCGCAGCTCATTCAAGTAGGTTAATCCGTGCGCGCCGACGTCTATTTGTGGGCGGTCCGGCTGTTTAAAACCCGGGCTGTTGCCGCCGAAGCCCTGCGCGACGGCCGAGTGAGCGTGGGCGGAACCTTGATTAAAGCGAGCAAGGAGCTCAAGGTGGGCGAAGTGTTCATTCTTCGCCGCACGGGCTACCAGCAGCATTTTGAAGTACTTGGCCTCCCGCGCACCCGCGTGGGTGCCCCGTTGGTAGCGGGCTTGCTGCGCGACGTGACGCCCCCAGACGAGCTGGAGCGTCGGGAGCTTTGGGAGTTCGCCCAGCGCGCTTCGGCTGGCTACGGCGGACTCGGTCGACCGACCAAGAAGGACCGCCGCGACCTCAGCGACTTTATGGAATAAAAAAAGCCGCCCCAAACGGGGCGGCTTCCGTTTTAAACGAAGCGAGGCTTAGTTGAAGCTGTAGCGGATGCCAAGCTGCATCTGCCATACGTCGCCCAGGGTTACGCTCGGATCGTAGATCTCGGTGCGCAATTCACCCGCCGTGCGCGTGAACTGGTACTTGTACTCGTCGCCAATCTTGGTGTAGGTCAGCGGACGGTTCATCACGATGCGGTCGCTCACGCCCCAGCTGCTGTTGATCATGTTGCCGATGTTGTAGAAGTCGGCGCGGAGCTGAAGGTTCTGCTTCTTGCCGCCCACCTTCACGCTGAAGTCCTGAACGAGGTTCAGGTCAAACAGGTTCAACCAGGGAAGCACCAGTCCGTTGCGCTCCGAGAACTGGCCACGGATGCTGTTGAGGTAGCTGTTGCCCGTGATGTAGCTTTCGAAGGCAGCCTTTTGCTCGGCAGCCGAGAATACCACGTTTCCGCCGCTGGTGATGTCGGCAAAGTCCATGGCATCAAGTTCCGTGGCCGTCGGTACATACAGCAGGTCGTTGGCGGCCAGCAGGTCGCCGTTGAGGTCGCCGATAACGCTAAACGAGGTGCGGCCTTGGTTGTACCCTTGGTAGAACAAGCTCACGGTCGTGGCGGCGTTCTTGCCCCAGTTCATGCGGTAGCTTCCGGCTGCGATGGCGCGGTGGCGCTGGTCGAAGTCGCTGTACGAAAGGCCGGCACGGTTGTTACCGTTCACGGTCAACTGGTCGCGCCATGAAGAGTAGGCAATCGAACCGCCGGTCATGATGTCTTTGGTCTCGCCAAAGTTGTAGGCAGTCATGAAGTACCATCCGTTGCTGAACTGCTTCTCCAACTTACCGGTCAAGCTGTACGAGTAGCCTTGGTTGGTGTTGGCCAATACAATGGCGTCGGTGATCGAGCCGTTAATGCGCATGCCGCCGTTGGAGTTGGCAAACACATCGCGACCGTCGTCGGTACGGGTTCCCGTAGCCGCAGTTTGGTTCGCATTGTAGTAGTAGATGTTGTTCACCGTCTTGCTCAACAAACCTTCAAGGCTGAATACGAACTCCTTCGGGAGCTTGAAGTCAACCGCCAGGTTGGAACGCCAGGTTTGCGGGAAGCGGAATCCGCGCTCGGTCAAGGCCAGGGCGTAGGATGAGGGCAGCGTCGGGTTCGACGGAATGTAGGCAGTCACGTCGTCGGTGAAGGTGTAGCCCGTCGTGTTGTCTTGACGGATCGAGCCCGTAAGCACGCCGTTGTTGCCCACTTGGTTGCTGAGCCACACGAAGGGAGGACGGCCGCTGAACAGGCCGGTTCCGCCGCGCACTTGAATGCTGCGGTCGCCTTTCACGTCGTAGTTGAAGCCTACGCGCGGTGAGAACAGCGGGTTCGTCTTCGGAAGCTCGCTGGTGTTGAACGCCACGCTGTCGCCGCTCGGGTTCATGAACTTCATGTCGTTCACGAGCGGATTCTCGAGCGCAGTCTGGCCAAATACCGGCATGTCGATGCGCGCGCCCACGGTGATTTTCAGCTTGTCGTCCAAGGCGCTGATCACGTCCTGAAGGTAGGCACCCGGCATCATCACGCGGGTCGTGGCGGTCGGAAGCGCTCCGCCCTCAAGGGCCGAGTAGGTCAGGGCGTAGCGGCGAAGCTCGATGGTGTCGTAGCCTGGGGCTTGGTTGACCATGTCTTTGAAGTCCTGAAGGCTGTTGAACACGTACTGGCCGTAGTAGGTCGGCGTGAAGGTGTTTTCAAACTTGAAGGCTTCGAAGTTGAGGCCGGCCGTGATCGTGTGGTTGCCGCTGTAGTACGTCAAGTTGTTTTGCAACTGGAAGGTGTTCGTATTCAGTACGTTGTTTGGCGTGAAGGGTTCGTAGCCAAACGACATGTAGGTGCGGCCGTCTTGCATGATGTCCACCAGGGGGAACACGCCGTTGTCGTAGCGTCCGCCGGTAGCGCGGCTTGAACGGTAGTCGCGGTTGGCCGTGAAGCCCATCTGGAACTGGTTGCTCATCTTGTTGCTGATGCGCGTGTTGAGTTCGCCGATGGCCGAGTAGATGTCGTTGTTGATCACGTAGTTCGTGCCCTGGAAGTTGAGGGCGTCTACGGTGCCGTTGCGGTTGCCGCTCACGACGCCCGAATTGCTGGAAAGCACGTCGCGCGACGACTGCAGGTAGTTCATGCGAATCCACGCCTTGTTCTTGTCGTTGATGTTGAAGTCAAACTTGGCCAACACCTTGTCGCTCGAGGTTTGGTTCGAGTAGTTTTCGAACTCGCCCGGATTGTAGTTGAACTTATTGATAAGCAGGTTGCGGACGTCTTCAAGGTCGCTGCGCAAAACGCGGGTCTCGTTGAGGTCGGTCACGCCGTCGCCGTTGTTCGCGGTGAAAAGCGTCGCGGGGTCCACGCGGCGCTCGCTTTCGGCGTTCACAAAGAAGAAGATCTTGTCTTTCTTAATCGGACCGCCCACGCGGAAACCAAATTGGTTTACGGCGAAGTCGTTAATTTTCAGTCCGCTACCCGTGCGCACACCGTCCTTGTCGAGGTAGGTTACCGTGTCGCCGCGGAAGTTTTGGTTGCGCGTGTTGTAGAATACCGAAGCGCTCACGTCGTTGCCGCCCGAACGGGTAATGGCGTTGACGCCGGCACCGGTGAATCCGCCCTGACGCACGTCGTAGGGAGCAATGTTCACCTGAACTTCTTCGATGGCGTCGAGTGAAATCGGCGCGGCGTTGGTTTGTCCGCCCGGACCCGAAGCCAGGCCGAAGCTGTTGTTGAAGATCGAGCCGTCAACGGTTAGGTTGTTGAAGCGGCTGTCGGCGCCCGCGAAGGACACGCCAGAACCCGCGGTAGAAGCTACCGAAGAGGGGCGGCTTTGCGGAGTCAAACGGGTAAAGTCGTTGAGCGAACGGCTGAACGTCGGCAGCGTGTTCAGGGCTTCCACCTTAACGTTGGTGGCGGCGCCGGTGCGCTGCGAGTTCATGATTTCGTTCTTGGTCGCTACTACGTCTACGTCGCTGAGGGTCGTCGTCTTTAAGCCCACGGTTACGTTGAGTCGCAGGGTTTGGCCCAAGCTCAGGTATACGCCACCCAGTTCTTCGTTGCCGACGCCTGAGGTTACGGCGACCACGTAGGGTCCGCCGATGCGAAGGCCGTCTAGCGCGTAGCGGCCGCTGTTGTCGGTAACCGCAGTGTAGCGGCTTCCCGTTGGCTGGTGCGTGACCACGACTTTAGCGTCGTTGACCTGCTGGCCAGACTCGTTCACTACGCGACCGTTGATCGACGCAGTGGTTACGTTTTGAGCGCTTGCGACGGCCGAAGCCAGCGAGAGCACCAAAGCGAAAAGATGGGTGATTTTGATTTTCATTTTATGAAAAGTTTAAGCAAATCTATACCATCCTTGTGGAGGAGAGTTTACCCAAATGTTAAACGGCTTGGTGCGGTTCGTTAATAATTTTTTCGAATCCGGATATTCCCGAACGAGGATTGAGGTTTGGTATCCTTCAGATTGTTAGTAACTTAAGCAAAGCGAATCAAGGGCGCACCCTTTTCAACGGCCTGACCAGCGGTTACCAGCACCTGCGCAATTCGCCCGGCCGCGGGGCTTTTGAGGTTGTTTTCCATTTTCATGGCCTCGAGCACGAGCAGCGTCTGGCCAGGCACTACTTCGGAGCCTTCTGCGGCGTCAATTCGGAGTACCAAGCCCGGCATGGGCGCCACGACCACTTCGGGGCCTTTCGCTGCCGTTGCCGCGATGCCCAATTCGTCGAGGAGCACGTCGATTGCGCGCAGCGAGCGCACTGGGTACACGTCGCCGTCGATCCACCACGACGAGGTTTTGGCGGCAGGATCGTAGTCCACCAAAAAGGCGGTTTTTGCTTCGGATCCGCGCTTCAAACGGAATTCGCGGCCTTCGAGGTGCTCAATGCTCCAGCCCTCCAGGCCGTTGGGGAAGCTAAACGGCTGCTTGCCGACGTGGTGCGTTCGCATGGCCTAAAAATACGTCGGGCACGATGGTTGTACCTTTGTCGCCGCTATGTTGATTCAAATTTCGCAGTTCATTCTGGGTCTTTCGCTGCTCGTCGTGCTTCACGAGCTGGGCCATTTTATTCCGGCGGTGGCCTTCCGCACCCGCGTCGAGAAGTTTTACCTCTTTTTCAACCCCTGGTTTTCGCTGTTTAAGACCAATATTCGCGGAACCGAAGTCGGAATCGGCTGGCTTCCGTTGGGCGGATACGTGAAAATTGCCGGCATGGTCGACGAGTCCATGGACACCGAGGGCCTGGCCGAGGAGCCCAAGCCCTACGAGTACCGGAGCAAGAAGCCCTGGCAGCGCCTCATCATCATTTTGGGCGGAGTCACCGTGAATTTTTTCGTGGCCGTCGCGATTTACGCCGGCATGGGCGCGTACTACGGCGAAAAGTACGTGGACACCGCCGACTTAAAGGGCGGAATTTGGGCGACCCCGGTTGCGCAGTCCATGGGCATGAAGTCGGGCGACGTCCCCGTCGCGGTGGGCGGACGCGAGATTGCGCGCTTCGACGAGGTAAGCGTCGAAATGCTGCTCGGTTCGGGATCAAGCCTGACGGTGCTGCGCGGCGGCGAGCGGATCGAGTTGCCCATTACCCAAGAGTTTGTGGCCAAGGCCATCGAAGAAAAGACGCCCTGGATGTTTCCGCGGGTGCCCTACGTGGTCAAGGAGTTCGCGACCGGCAGCCCGGCCGAGGCCGCCGGCATGCTCAAGGGCGACGCGCTGGTGGCCTTGAACGGGGAGCCCCTGACCTACTTTGACGAATACCTTGAGCGCATCCCGGCCTTGGCGGGAAAGACGGCGACCATCACCGTGGACCGCGCCGGCGAGCGGGTTGACCTGCCCGTAACCGTGAGTGATGCGGGCAAAATTGGGGTGTACTATCAAGACAATTTGGCGGCCTTCTTTCCCGTGAAAACGGACTACCACAGCGGCCTTGCGGCACTGCCCTACGGGTGGAACCGCGCCGTGTCGACCCTTTCTTCGTACGCGCGCCAAATCAAGCTGATGTTCCAGCCCGAAACCGGCGCCTACAAGGAGGCCGGCGGATTTCTGACCATTTTAAAGCAGTACCCCAGCTCCTGGGATTGGGAGCACTTCTGGGGCTTCACGGCCTTTTTGAGCTTGGCGTTGGCCTTTTTGAACGTGCTTCCCATTCCGGCCCTCGACGGCGGACACGCGGTCTTTGCGCTGATCGAGTGGGTAACTGGCCGCGCACCCAGCACCCGCGTGATGGAGGTGGCCCAGATGATTGGCTTCTTCTTGCTGCTGGCCTTGTTTGTGCTGGCGAACGGCAACGACCTTTTTAAGGCCCTCGGGCTGTAGTGCAGCGTGCGCAGCGGTGCTGCGCGCAACCAGTTGCTAGGTACTGGCGCAGCTCCGCTGCGCGCTAGCCCAGAGCGACGTCGAGCGACATCATTACCGCAAAGCCCGCGATGAATCCGAGCGTGGCTATGTCGGTGTACTTGTCGCGCTGCGTTTCGGGAATAACTTCTTCGACGACCACGTAAATCATGGCGCCGGCCGCGAAGGCTAGGGCAAACGGCAGCACCGGCTGCATGTACAGCACGGCTACGGCACCGATTACCCCGGCGACCGGCTCCACAATGGCGGAGAGTTGTCCGAACCAAAAGCTCCGAAAGCGCGAAACGCCTTGGCGGCGCAGCGGGAAGGCCACGGCGACTCCCTCAGGGAAGTTTTGGAGCCCAATGCCGATGGCGAGCGCTACGGCGGCTCCGAGGGAGGCTCCGTCAATGCCGGCCGCATAGGCGCCGAAGGCCACGCCCACGGCCAGTCCTTCGGGAATGTTGTGAAGGGTGATGGCCAGCACGAGCAGGGTGGTTGATTTCCAGTCCGTTTTGACGCCCTCGATTTCGGAGGGTCCAAAGTTGATGTGCAGGTGCGGCACCAGTTTGTCGAGCCCAAACAGGAATAGGGCGCCGGCGAGGAAGCCCAACACGGGCGGAATCCAGGGGATGTAGCCTTGGGCCTCCGACATTTCGATGGACGGCGCGAGAAGGCTCCAGTAGCTGGCTGCGATCATGACGCCGCCGGTGAATCCGAGCATGCCGTCGAGGACCTTGCGCGGCAGTTCCTTGAAAAGGAATACGAGGGCAGCTCCGGACGCGGTCACCAGCCAGGTGAAGGTGGTCGCTAAGAACGCGAGCAGCACGGGGTGGTACGAGCTAAGCGTTTCAAGCATGGTAAACGGGTTTAATTGCTTAAAGATACGTCGCGGGATTTTGCCCTAGGTTTGCAGTATGGTCGCCAGAGTAGACGCGGAGTTTGAGTTGCCCGAAGGCAAGTCGGTCTTTTTCGCCAGCGATTTGCACTTGGGTGCGCCGGATGCGGGAGCGAGCGCGGAGCGCGAGCGGGCCTTCGTCGCCTGGATGGATTCCATCAAGCCCCGTGCGGCGGCCCTCTACCTCGTCGGAGACGTTTTTGATTTTTGGTTCGAGTACCGGCACGCCATTCCAAAGGGCTTTGCGCGGATCCAGGGCAGGTTGGCCGATTGGTCGGATTCGGGAATACCCGTGTTTTTGTTTACCGGAAACCACGATTTGTGGATGCGCGACTATTTTACTCAAGAGTTTGGCATTCAAGTATTTCATGAACCTATTCGCCATGTTTGGGGCAACAAACACTTCGTGGTGGGCCACGGCGACGGCCTGGGCCCGGGCGACACCGGATACAAACTCCTAAAGCGGGTATTTACGTTTCCTCCGTTTAAAACGCTGTTTCGCTGGGTACATCCGGATTTAGGAATTGCGTTGGCCTCCTGGCTTTCGCGCGGAAGCCGCGCCCGCACCGGCCAAGAGGACTACGCCATGACCGACGTCACTCAGGAAGCCATATACCTCTGGGCCTTGGACGCTCACCGCGCCCACCCCGCGGACTACTGGATTTTCGGCCACCGCCACTACCCGGTGAAGGCCGAGTTTCCCGATGGCCGCGGAACCTACGTGAACCTCGGCGACTGGATAAAGTGGCGAAGCTGGGGGGAGTTTGCGGCCGAAGGCGTTCGCTTGAACCCATAAAAAAACCCGGCACGGAGGCCGGGTTCCGCAGTAAAAAGGAGCGAATTACTTCTTCGCGGCGGCGTAGCGCGCAGCTACTTCGGCCCAGTTGATCACGTTGAAGAAGGCCGCGGTGTAGTCCGGACGGCGGTTCTGGTACTTGAGGTAGTAGGCGTGCTCCCAAACGTCAAGTCCGAGGATGGGGGTTCCGGCGCATCCCACATTGGGCATGAGCGGGTTGTCTTGGTTGGCGGTCGAACAGATTTCGAGCTTGCCCGCTGCGTTCACGCACAGCCAAGCCCAGCCAGAGCCAAAGCGGGTTGCGGCGGCTTTGGAAAAAGCTTCCTTGAAGGCATCGAAGCTTCCGAAGGTGGCGGCGATGTCTGAGGCCAGGGCGCCGGTGGGCTGACCGCCTCCGTTGGGGCTCATGAGGGTCCAAAACATGCTGTGGTTGTAGTGACCGCCTCCGTTGTTGCGCACGGCGGGAACGTCGCTGTGTTCCTTAATGAG
The DNA here is from genome assembly GCA_021298655.1 of Cryomorphaceae bacterium. Classification (GTDB taxonomy): domain Bacteria; phylum Bacteroidota; class Bacteroidia; order Flavobacteriales; family Schleiferiaceae; genus TMED14. Next base: position 21,150 of record JAJTFK010000019.1, read on the forward strand.
GGCCTCGAGGCTCTTGCCGGCCATGGGCGTGCCCTCGACGGCGGCGTTGAGGTTGTTGATGTAGGCCTGGTGGTGCTTGCCGTGGTGGATTTCCATGGTGAGCGCGTCGATGTGCGGCTCCAGGGCGTTGTGCGCGTAGGGCAGGTTGGGAAGGGTAAACATGGCGTAGCGTGTTAATCGTTTAAGTACGGAATTTCGTTCTTGATTAACGCAAAAATAGGGCCTAAGGTTGGGCGGCCACATTAACTTTAGGTCGATGACTCAGGCCCCAGTGGATTCCGCCCGAATTACGGTGTACAGTGCTTCGGCGGGAGCGGGCAAGACCTTTCGCTTGGCGGTGGAGTATGGCGCGGCGGCCCTGGCGCATCCCGACGATCCGGGCGCGTTTCGCCGGATTTTGGGCCTGACCTTCACGAACAAGGCGGCGCAGGAGATGAAGGACCGGGTGCTCCGCACGCTGCAAAAGGCGGTGGAGGCGGCGGATCCGCTCGACGAACCGATTGCGAAGGAAATCGCGCTGCTGCTGGGCGTGGACGGCGACGAGCTGCGCCGGCGCGCGGAACGGGTGCTTCAGGCGATGCTCCACGACTACGGCTCGGTTTCGCTGGGAACCCTGGACCAGTTTACGCACCGACTGGTGCGGACTTTTGCGCTGGAGCTCGGCCTTCCGAGCCAGTTTGAGGTGGAGTTGGACGACGACTACCTGCTGGATTTGGCCGTCTACGAGCTCATGGCCGACCTCGGCACGGACCCGGAGTTGACGAAGCTGGTGCTGGACTTTGCGCGGGCCAACCTGGAAGACGACAAGCAGGCGGATGTGTTTGATGCGCTTAAGGGCATGGTGAAGCACCTGAGCAAGGAAGCTTCGGTGGCCGCGGTAACCGAGTTAAATGCCTGGGATTTGGCCCGTCATCGGGAAGCGCAGATTCGGCTTCAGGCCAAGGCGGCCGGACTTCGGAGCCATTTACGGGCCGCAGCCCCCAAGCTGCTCAAGCTGCTGGCCAAGGTTCCGCCCGAAGCCGTGAACCGGCCCGATTGGTACCAGAGCTACTTCAAAAAACTGCGAAAGGCCGACGCCAAGGGATGGGTGCCGGGGGCCCACGTGCGCAAGTCGCTAATGGGCGATGCGGTCAACCTGCTCAAGGTGGCGGCGCAAAAAGATGCCGCACTTAGGGCGCAGGCCGAGGAAGTCGTAGCCGAAATGCGGGCGCTGTTGGGAGATCCGCTCGAGACCGCCCTAGACGGGGTGGTGCTGGATTTGCTTCGCCGGCACGACCGGAGTGCCTCGGTGCTGAGCGAGTTGGCCCGAAGGCTCGAAGCCGTGCTGGACCGCTTGCGGGTGCAGCCGATTTGGAAGTTTCAGCCGCTGATTCACCGCGAGCTGCGCGCACAGCCCGCGAGCTACCTGTACGAACGCTTGGGCGAACGCTACAGTCGGTTTTTGGTGGACGAGGCGCAGGACACCTCGCGCATGCAGTGGGCCAATTTGTGGCCGCTGATGGAGGGTCCGTTGGTGGGCCGCGAGCACGGAGCCGGGGCGATGATCGTCGGCGACGGCAAGCAGAGCATTTACCGTTGGCGCGGGTCCGACGCCGAGGAATTCCTGGACCTGGTTGCCCGGGCCAAAAAGGGGCGCAGTCCGTCGGACGCCTTGCCGGGCCTCGAGGGAATGCCGTCGTTTGTGCCCATGTCCGACAACTGGCGCAGCCGTTCGGGCATCGTGGCCTTCAACAACCGTTTGTACACGGGATTGGCGGGCAAATTGGGGCAAGCGGACCACCAAACGGCCTACGCGGAGTCCGCGCAGATTCCGCGGGGCGGCGACGGCGGCTTCGTGCGGTTGCGCGCATTGGCCGCGGAGGACAAGGCGGAGTTTGATGCCCTGGCGCTCGATGCGCTGGTGGCTGATTTGCGGAACCGGCATGCGGCGGGCTGGGCTTGGGGCGACATGGCGGTGATCATGCGCCGCCGTGCCGAGGGGCGCATGGTGGCGGAGCGCTTGGCAGCTGAGGGCATTCCGATGCTTTCGTCGGAGCTGTTGGCCGTGACGGGGTCGGCCTCGGTGCAGTTGATGGCGGCCCTGTTTCAGTGGATGCTCCGCCCGGGGGAGCCCGAGCGGGAGTGGGAGGTGCTACGCGGGCTCCGCCGCGCAGGGGTCTGGAACGTCGCCACGGCCGAATGGCTCGCCGCCGGGCAGTCGCGCCGCCGCGGCAAGGACCTTCCGTTGCCCGAGCCGTTTGAAAACGTTTTAAAACGCGTAGTTCCCCAGTGGAACCCGGACGTGGCCTGGCGGCTCAGCCTCTACGAGATGGGGGCCTACACGGCCCGTGCACTGGGCTTCAACGCCGACGCGGACGCCTTTGTGCTGCGGCTGCTCGACGCCATGCTGGATTTTTCAAAGCGCCAAGTCAACCGCTTGGAAGCGTTTATGGAAGAGTTCGCGCGGCGCGCGGACACCTGGAGCGTTTCGGCCCCGGCAGGTGCCGACGCGGTGGAGCTGCTCACGGTCCACAAGGCCAAGGGCTTGGAGTTTCCGCTGGTGTTTTTCCCCTGGGCGCAGATGGACAATCCTCGGTTTGACCCGGTCTGGCTGGATCCGCGAGGGGTCCTGGGGCCGGACGTGGACCTGCCGCCCGCGGCGCTGGTGCCGCTGACGAAGTACGGGAACAACCCCGGGCTCCTGGAGGAGGTGGGCCAGCGCTGGCCGGCCTACGCGCAGCGCGTACACGAAACCGCCGAGCGGGCGGCGTTCGACGACGCCAACTTGCTGTACGTGGCGACGACCCGCGCGGTCGACGAGCTCTGGGTCTACGTCAACCCCGAGAAGGGGTACGGAAGCTGGTGGGTGGAGCACGCGGAGGCCGATGCGCTACGTGGCGAAGCCCGAGCCGAAGGCGAGGGCCTTTGGACCTGGGGCCAGCCGGTGATTCCCGGCGAAGCCAAGCCCGCTCCGCCGACCTGGGACCAAAAAACCGTGCGCAACCGGGACTGGACCGACACGGTCAAACTGGCTCGCCCGCGCGACGAGGAGCCCGAGCAGCGCTTCGGAAACGCCCTGCACGCGGCCCTGGAACGCATTCGGGATCCGCGCGACGCCCCGGCAGCGGCCTATTCCGCCTCCGAACGCGCCCAACTCGATGCCGCCGAGCGCGACCGGCTCGTGGACACCCTGGCGCTGGCGCTGGAAAGCCCGGAACTGGCCGAATGGTGGTCCGCGACCGAGACCTACACCGAGCGCAGCCTGCTCCATGAAGGCGGCGTGCTGCGCCCCGACCGCATTTACCGAAGGGCCGACGGCCGCTGGGTGGTCGCCGACTACAAAACCGGGGCGCCTCAGGCCGAACACGAAGAGCAGGTCCGCCGCTACGCCACGCTGCTGGAGCCGGTCCTGGGCGAACGTCCGCTGCCCGTCGTCCTGTACCTTCGCAAACCCACAATCCTCCGCCATGAATTCTCGTGAAACCTTTTACCAACGCCTGCGCGACGAGCTGAAATCCGTCGACGAGCAGGGCCTTTTCAAGCGCGAACGCATCATTGCCTCGCCCCAAGACGCGGTCATTACGCTGGCCGACGGCTCCGAGGTGATCAATTTTTGTGCGAACAACTACCTGGGCCTCAGCAGCCACCCCGACGTGGTGGCGGCGGCCCACCGTGCGTTGGACGAGCGCGGATTTGGCATGAGTTCGGTGCGCTTTATTTGCGGAACCCAGGACATTCACAAGCAGCTCGAGCGCCGCATCGCCGAGTTTTTGCATACCGAGGACACGATTTTGTACGCGGCGGCCTTTGATGCCAACGGCGGAGTTTTTGAGCCCCTGCTCGGCGAAGAGGACGCCATCATCAGCGACAGCCTGAACCACGCGTCGATCATCGACGGCGTAAGGCTTTGCAAGGCCCAGCGCTACCGCTACGCCAACAACGACATGGCCGACCTCGAGGCCCAGCTGCAGGCCGCAGATGCCGCCGGCGTGCGCACCAAAATGATTGTAACCGACGGCGTGTTTTCGATGGACGGTTACGTGGCCCAGATGGACAAAATCTGCGACTTGGCCGACAAGTACGACGCGCTGGTCATGGTCGACGAGTGCCACGCCACCGGGTTTATTGGGGCTACGGGCCGCGGTTCGATCGAGCTCCGCGGCGTGCTGGGCCGCGTAGACATCATTACCGGAACCCTCGGCAAGGCCCTCGGCGGCGCCATGGGCGGATTCACCACCGGCCGCAGGGAATTGATCGAAATGCTGCGCCAGCGCTCGCGCCCCTACCTGTTCAGCAACAGCCTTGCGCCCTCGATTGTCGGAGCCAGCCTCGCCGTACTTGACCTGCTCGACCGCACGACGGAGCTGCGCGACCGCCTCATGGACAACGTGGCCCGCTTCAAGGCCGGCCTGCGCGAAGCCGGACTCGAGTTCAAGGACGGCGAGTCCGCCATCGTTCCCGTCATGCTGTACGACGCGGCCCTGGCTCAGCGCTTCGCAGACGCCTTGCTGCAGCGCGGAATCTACGTCATCGGGTTTTTCTTTCCGGTCGTGCCCAAGGGCCAAGCGCGGATTCGCGTGCAGCTTTCGGCCGCCCACACGCCCGAGCACATCGACAAGGCCGTTAAGGCTTTTGCGGAGGTGGCGAAGGAGTTGGTTGGCTAGTTGGCTGGTTCGTTGCTAGTAACTAGTTACCTATATTAGTAGCCAATACCATAACACATCGCCATGCGCAAGCACTTCGCCATCCTGGTTTCGGTTTTCTTTTTCTGGGGATTTGTTGCGGCCAGCAACGACATTTTGATTCCGGTCTTCCAAAGCAAGCTGCAGTTGGCGCAGTGGCAGAGCCAGATGATTTCGTTCATCTTTTATGTGGCCTACACGGTGGGAGCCTTGGGGTACCTGCTGCTGACGCGCCTCTGGGGCAAGGATCTGGTGGCGACGGTGGGCTACGGAAAATCCTTGGGCATCGGCCTTTGGGTGAGCGCCTTGGGCACGCTCCTGTTCATTCCGGCGGCCAACCAGGCTTCGTTTCCGCTCCTGTTGGCGGGGCTCCTGGTGGTCGGACTCGGATTTAGCCTGCAGCAAACCGTGGCCAACCCCTTGGCCATTGCGCTGGGAACCCCCGAGACCGGTTCGCAGCGCCTGAGCATGGCGGGCGGCGTGAACAACCTCGGAACCACGCTCGGTCCGCTTGTGGTGAGCATCGCCATTTTTGGAATTGGGGCCACGGCCGAGACCACCCTCGACATCCAGGCCGTGAAGCTGCCCTACCTCGCGCTGGGGGCGCTCTTCACCCTGTTTGGCTTCATCTTTTGGAAGTCCGATTTTGGCGGACCCGCCACGGCATCGGCCGACTCGGAGGCCCTCGTGGAAGCGCCCGCAGGCACCCTGGGCATGACCCAAGTCTGGATGGGCATGGTCGCCATTTTTGTGTACGTTGGCGTCGAGGTTTCTACGGCCAGCAACCTTCCCGCCTACCTGGAGAAGTTTCAGGGAGTGGCCCTGCACGAAATCGCGCCCTACGTGTCGCTGTACTGGGCCTCGCTCATGATTGGCCGCTGGACGGCCGCCTCGGGCGCCATGGGCCTGCGCGGACCGGCGCGCGAAGCCATGCGCTGGGTAATGCCCCTAGCTGCCTTCGCCGTGTTTGCCGCAGTGAATTCGGCTGCAGGCCACGACGCGCTGGCCTTTTTGCCCTATTTGGCCGCTATTGCCCTTTTGACCCTGCTCGATTGGAGCACCAAGGGCAACCCGGCGCGCCAGCTGCTGTACTACTCCGTCGCCGGAGCGGCCGCACTGATCTTGGGCATGAATGCCGAGGGCCCGCTGGCCATCTACGCCTTCCTCAGCGTCGGACTTTTTGCGTCCACCCTGTGGCCCTGCATTTTCACCCTGGCCATCACCGGCCTCGGCGGACGCACGCCCCAAGCCTCGAATGCCCTCATCATGATGATTATGGGCGGCGGCGTGGTGAGCCTGCTCCAAGGGTACTTGGCGGACGACGCCCTACTCGGACTTCGCCAGTCGTTTTGGGTTGGGGTGGTCTGCTTTGCGTACCTGGCTTTTTACGCCGTCACCGTTTCGCGCGTGCTAAAGGCCCGCGGAGTGGATTTGGACGCTCTGGCCTCGGAAGGCGGACATTGAGGCTGGCGCGCGCGAAAGACGGCCGCGCGGTCCCGTGGACGGTTTCGTTCGATTTAGCGCTTAAATTGGCTAAAAATGCCCGCAAATGCGGGGGGGGGGGTGCTCGATGCACTAAATTAGCCTTGGTTTGGTGTAAGGTAGTTTTCGAAGGGCCTTACGCATTGGTTGGCGCGCCGCCCCGCAAGGGCGGCGCGCTTCTTTTGGCCCCAGGTCCAAAAGAAAATTCCCGCCGGGCGCAGCGCGCGCGGCGGGAATCCAACCCATCCGGATAAAACCGGATTCACCTAAATCACTTCGCTCGGCGCGCAGCGTCACGGCTTCGCCGGTGAAGTGGTTCACAAACTCGCCGGCGGGGGCGCCCGAGTACGTCACTTCGGCCTTGGCGGCGTCAAAATTGGTGAACACGACTACGCTGTTCTCCCCCTTGCTGCGGGCAAACGCATACACGCGGGGATTTCCGGTGGCGATGCGCTTCTGGGCTCCGCCAAAATCGCCGCTGTTCAACGCGGGGTTTTCGTGCTTCAACGCGCTAACCTTGGCGTAAAAGTCCGCCTGCGACGGACGGCTCCAGTCGATCGTGTCGCGCTCAAAAAAGCGCAGCGATTTGTTCAGGCCGACCTCTTGGCCGCTGTAGATCAGGGGCATACCCTGTTCCATCGTGGCGCAAATCACGTAGGCCGCCTGGGCGTTGGCGCCAATCCGCTTTTCCACGGTTCCGTTCCACGAATTCTCGTCGTGGTTGTCGATGAAGTACATGCGGTATCCGTCCTGGGGAAAATCCTTCTCTTGGCGGGCCAAGTAGGCGTCGATGCTGGCCACGTCCTCGCTTTGGCAGACTTTATTGAGCAGGTGGTGGAACTCCCAGCCGTAGGTCATGTCGCACTGCGACTCGTGGGCCCAGTAGAATTCGGTTTCCCCGAGCAAAAAGATCTCGGGATTCTCCGCGCGCAGCATGGCGTTGGTCTCCTGCCAGAACTCGAGGGGTTGTCCGCCCATCATGTCGTAGCGGAAGCCGTCGATCTTCATGTTTTTGATCCACCACATCAACTCGCCCTGCATGGCCTTCCAGAGGTCCTTGTTGGCGTAGTCGAGCTCGGCCACGTCGGTCCAGTCGGTGGGCTGGTTGTGGTCGTTGCGGCCGTTGCTGATTTCGCCCGTGGCGGAATCGCGGTAGTAAAACTCGGGGTGCTCGGTCATCCAGTGGTGGTCCCAGGCGGTGTGGTTCGGAACCCAATCCAAAATCACCTTCATTCCGAGCTTGTGGGCCTCGTCCACGACGCGGGCAAAGTCCGCGCTGTCGCCGAATTCGGGGTTAATGGCGGTGTAGTCCGAGATGCTGTAGTACGAACCCAAGATGCCCTTGCGCTTTTCGACGCCAATGGGGCTCATGGGCATGAACCACAGGATGTCGACGCCCAAGTTTTTGATGCGGGGCAACTCCTTTTCGAAGGCATCCAGGGTGCCTTCGGGGGTGAATTGGCGCACGTTGACCTCGTAGATCACGGCGTTTTTGGACCAGTCCGGGTGAAAGGCGTGGGCCGTTTCTTCGGCGGCCTTGGGGGCGCAGGCGGCAGCGAGGGCGCCGACTACGGCAAAAGCGAGGAGCTTCTTCATGGATTACTTATTGGATTTGAGGTAAACAAAGCTTTGGGCGGGCACTTCAGCCTTGAGCGTGCTCAGCGTGGCTTGGCCGGCTACGACCCGCGTGTCGGGACCCATGTCGTTGATGCGAACGCCGACCGGGGTGGTGCCGCGGTTGAACACGACGCGCACGGTTTCACCCGGGTAGGTTCGGGTGATGATGAGCACGTTGTCGCCAAGGGTGCGCACGCTGGTCTGGCCAAAGGTCAGCGCAAGGCTGGCGCGGCGCTCGCGAAAGATCTTGGCCGTCTGTTCGCGCAGGGCCCGCTGGGCCGGCGAGTAGGGCGAGGCCTTTCCGGGTGCCTCAAAGGCCATGTCCCGGCGGTTGTCGGGGTCGTTGGCGCCCTCCAGGCCGATTTCGTCGCCGTAGTAGCAGACCGGGATGCCCGGAATCGCGCAATTGAACGCGTGAAGCATCGCCAAGCGATTCAGGCCAGTTTCGGTGGCTTTGGGCGTCTGGCGGGTGTAGCCGGCGAGCTTCGTGTCTTCTTGGGGCGACACATGGCCCGAGGCGAGCGAAACGAAGCGCGGACGGTCCTGGTTGCCGCTGATGTTGCCCATCAGGTGGTTGGGGCCGTAGGTCGCCAAGCTGGCCTCCAAGGTGGCTTGCAGCGCGGGAGCGCTTCCGCCCAAGTTGCCAAAAAAGGCGACGGCCGCGTCGTAGAGGTTGAAGTCGAACTGCGCGTCGAGCAGCCCGCTGCCCACGTAGCTGTTGATCAGCTCGGGGGATCCGTAGGTTTCGCCAATTTGGTACAGGCGACGGCCCTCGGTGTGGGCGACCTGCTCCTTGAGCTTGCGCGTCAGGGTGCGCCAGTAGAGCAAGTCCACGTGCTTCGACGCGTCGTGGCGGAAGCCGTCAAACCCGTAGTCCTGAATCCAGGGCAGCGCGGAGTCCGTCATGGCCATCACCACGCTCGGATTTTGGGAATTCAGGGTGGGAAGGTGCGTGTCGAACCAGGTCGTCAGGCGGTGTTCGTCCCAGCGCTCGGTGTTCAGCGACGAGTCGGGCAGGTAGAGCGAGGTGGTCCAGTCGGGGTGGGCCTTCAGCACCGGGTGCTCCAGGTGCACGTGGTGCCCTACGAAGTCGATCAGGGTGTTGAGTCCGCGCTCGTGGGCCACTTGGTTGAAGCGGCGAATCTCGTCTTCGGTACCCATGCGCGCGTCGGAATGCGACGTGCTCGTGGGCCAGTAGCCGTGGTAGCCCGAGAAGCGCGTGAACACGCCGCCCTTGTTCCAGAGGCCCCAGGCGCCCTGTGGGTTGCGGTGCAGCGGAGACAGCCAAATGGTGTTGAAGCCGAGGTCTTCGAAGTAGTCCTGCTCCATGCGCTTTTGGACGCCCTCCACGTCCCCCCCGTGGTAGTCGTTGGCAGGCAGCACGTCGGGGCGCTTAAGGGCCGGTCGTTGAGCGGGTTGCCGTTGCTGAAGCGGTCCACCAGCGCGAAGTACATGGTGGCGGACTCCCAGTCGTCGCGGCGCAGTTGCGCGGTGGAGCTCAGTACCGCCCCCTCGTGGAGCGGCACCATGGCCTCACCGCCAAAGCGCGCGGCGTTGTAGGTGTAGAGGTGAAGCTGGCTGCGTTCGGCTTCGCTCGCCTCGCTCGGAATGGCTACGCGGAGGCTGCCGTCTTCGGCCTTCCGAACGCCCACTTGGTAGGTGTTCCAGAACGCCACGAGCTCTTGGCCCTTGGGGAGCGCGGCCACGGCAAGTTCGCCCTCGCGTTCGCCCAGTATTCGGATCGGCTCGCAGGGTTTACCCGCTTCTTCGACCACCAGCACGTCGTTGGCTCCCCCAAGTCCGTTCGGCACTTTGGTGGGGTTGTTGGGGTCGTTGACTTCGATTCCGCCCACCGTGAACTTGTACTCGTAGCGTCCGGGTTTGAGGTTGAGCTTCAATCGGGCCACGTCGGCGGTGTCGCGCACCATGGGGTGGCTGCTGCGGTTCCAGGCGTTGAAGGTTCCGATGAGGTAGGCGGTGGCGGCACTGTCTCCGGGGTTGAGTGGAAGCGCAAAGGCTACTTCGCGCACCGGAGCTTGGCGCAGCAGCAGGTGGTAGGTTCCGCCCGCCGCCTCGATGCGCGCGACGCCCACGGGCTGCTTCATGCGCCCTTCGACGCGCCATATGGCGGAATCTGCTTGCCATTTGACTTCGAGGCCCTCGGGAAAATTCCACTCGTCGAGTTCGCTCAGCAGGTAGTCCGTCGCGTAAATTTTGGTTACGCCGTCGGTGGCCAGGTCCACGGGCCGCCAGCCGAGGCCGGCGTATTCGCTACCCATGTCAACCGAGCCGGGTCCGCCGCAGGAAGCGAGGACGGCAGCGAGCGAAAGGAGGACGAGCTTCTTCATTTAGAGGGCATAGGTTTGTTCCGTTCCGGCGGCCAAGGTGCTTCGGGTGGATCCCACGCTAAACTCGGCAGCGGCTCCCTCTAAGTTACGCACGGTCAGTTGGTTCCGCTCCACGCGCACCGACAGCAGGGCCCCGCGCCAGCGCAGGTGGAAGGTGATTCCGCCCCATTGTTCGGGCAGGAAGGGCTTAAAGTGCAGTTCGTCGCCGACCAGGCGCATGCCGCCGAATCCGTAGACGACGGCCATCCAGGCTCCGCCCATGGCGGTCACGTGCAGGCCCTGGTACACCTCTTTGTTGTAGTCGTCGAGGTCCAGGCGCGCGGTGCGGTGGTAGAGCTCGTAGGCCTTGGCGGCGTAGCCGAGTCGGCAGGCCAGCACGGTGTGGACGCTGGGCGACAGCGAGCTTTCGTGCACGGTGAGCGGCTCGTAGAAGTCAAAGTGCTTCTGCAGGGTTTCGACCGGAGTGCGGTCTTCGAAGAAGAACATGCCCTGAAGCGTATCGGCCTGCTTGATGTAGGGCGAGCGCAGGATGCGGTCCCAGCTCCACTTTTGGTTGATCGGGCGCTCGGCGGGGTCCAGCTGGGACACCGGCACGAGTTCTTTGTCGAGGAATCCGTCCTGCTGCAGGAAGACTTCGTGCTTTTCGCTGTACGGGTAGTACATGTTGCTGCGAATCGCCTCCCACTGCTCGAGTTCGTCTTGGTCGAGGTCCATTTTGGCCGCAAGGGCTGCGTAGGCCTCGGGCTGGTTTTGGGCCAGGTATTCGGCGCATTCCGCGGCGTATTCCAGGCACCAGGCCGCCATGAAGTTGGTGTAGTAGTTGTTGTTGACGTTGTTTTCGTACTCGTTCGGACCGGTTACGCCCAGGATTACGAACTGCTCCTTGTCGTCGCTCCAGTTGACGCGCTGGGCCCAGAATCGGGCAATGGCCACGAGCACTTCGAGTCCGCCCTCGGCCAGGTAGCCGTAGTCGCGGGTATGGCGCAGGTAGGTGTAGATTCCGTAGGAGATGGCGCCGTTGCGGTGGATTTCTTCGAAGGTGATTTCCCACTCGTTGTGGCACTCTTCGCCGTTCATGGTCACCATGGGGTAGAGGGCGGCGCCGTCGGTGAATCCGAGTTTGGCGGCGTTTTCGATGGCTTTGTCGAGCTGCTTGTAGCGGTACACCAGCAGGTTGCGGCCGACTTCGGGGTCGGTCGATGCGAGGTAGAACGGCAGGCAGTAGGCCTCGGTGTCCCAGTAGGTTGAACCGCCGTACTTCTCGCCGGTAAAGCCTTTCGGGCCAATGTTTAGGCGCGGATCCACGCCCGTAAACGTTTGAAGCAGGTGGAAGATGTTAAAACGGATTCCTTGCTGGGCGGAATCGTCGCCGGCGATCACGATGTCGGCGAGGTCCCACTTGGCGCGCCAAGCCTGGCGCTGTTCGGCGAGCAGGGCTTCGTAGCCGGCACCCATGGCTTCGGTAGCGCGGACTTGGGCCTGTGCTTCGACCTCGGCGGCCGGAGCGTTCATCGACGACACCACCCCCACGTACTTGTGCAGGGTGTAGGTGCGGCCGGCTTCAGCCTTCACCGTGAATTTTTGGCCGGCGTAGCCCTCGCGGCCTTCGGCCTGACCCTGTGCGCCCTCGAGCTGGCAGTTCATGGCGGCGGCCACGAAAAAGTCCAGTTTTTTGGTGCGGGCCTTAACCCATTGGCCGGCGGCATGGCCTTCTTGGGCCCAAAAGGTTTCGTCCCAGTTGGCGTCGGAATTCACTACGTTGAAGTCCAGGTAGGGCGTCAGGACGACTTCGGCGGCGCGGTCCACCGATACCGCGTACTTCTGGGCCGAAACCTCGTCGCGCACTACGCTCAGAAAACGCTGCGCCTCGACGGTGACGGTGGCGCCGTTCGCCAAGTTGGCGGTGAAGCGTCGGGTGAGCACCCCGTGCTCCATGTCGAGCTCGCGGTAAAAGTCCGAAACCTGGGCGGTGTAGAGGTCCACGGTTTCGCCGTTCACCTTCAGGTCGATGCCCACGTAGTTGACGGCGTTGAGGACCTTGGCGAAGTACTCGGGATAGCCGTTCTTCCACCAACCTACTTTGGTCTTATCGGGGTAGTAGACGCCGGCGATGTAGCTGCCGTTGAGGTGCTTTCCGCTGAAGGCCTCTTCGTGGTTGGCGCGGTGGCCCATGCGGCCGTTGCCGAGCGCAAAGAGGCTTTCGCTCATGATGTGGGCTTCGGGCGTCCACGATGTTTCGACGACGCGCCAAGGATCGATCTGAATGGGGGGCTTCATAGCTGGTTGCTAGTTACTGGTTACAATTGGGCGGCCTGCTCGGGCGTCAGCCGGTCAAGTCCGGCGACCAGCAGGTCTGCCTCCAGGCCGGTGCCGATTCCGACGACCTTCATTCCGCCGCGGCGGGCGGCTTCTACGCCGGCTTCGGAATCTTCAAACACCACGCACTCTTCGGGCGGTAAGCCCAGGCGGCGCGCGCCTTCAAGAAAAACTTCGGGGTCGGGCTTGGAGGCGGTCACCACGTTGCCGTCGACCAGGGCATCAAACAGCGGCAGCCACCCGAGGCGTTCGAGAATGAGCGGCGCATTTTTGGACGCGGAGCCCAGCGCAACCTTGATTCCGGCGGCACGGCTGGCCACCAAAAACGCGTGCGCGCCGGGCAGGTAGTCGTCGGCCGGCATGGCGCGAACCAGGTCGAGGTACCACTCGTTTTTGAGGTTCATCCAGTGCTGCTTCTCGGCGTCGCTGAGGGATTTTTGGCCCCATGCGAGGATTCGGTTCAGGGATTCCGCGCGCGAAACGCCCTTGAGTTGCTCGTTTTCGGCTTCGCCAAAGTGAATGCCGAGCTCGGCGGCCATGCGCTGCCAGGCTAAAAAGTGGTACTGGGCCGTATCGACCAGCACCCCGTCAAGATCAAATAGGAATCCGCGAATCACAGGGATTGGGGTTCGAGAACCCGCAGCACCTCGACGTGGTACTCCACCAAGCGGTTGACCGGCTTGGCTTGCGTCCGTCCGTAGCGCACGCCGGAGTCGGCGCAGGCCTTTTGGAGCAGCGGCTCAAAGGCTTTGGCCACCGAACCCACAAAGTTCACCTGTGCACCTTGGCGGGCCTCGGCGAAGCAGAGGACGTGAAACTCGATGAAGGCTTTAAATCCTTCGTACACAATTTCTTGCACGTAGGGATGCTCGGCGTGGTCGCCGGCAAAGCGCGCGTAGTTCGCCAGGTAGACGTTGGCGTTGGGCTCGTTGTAGACCGAATGAATGATCTCGTTCTTGCCAACCCCATAGGTTCCGACAAAGGCGGCCATCAGGTCGGCGGGGAGGCGCTTGTACAAAAAGTCGCGGACCAGGCGCTTGCCGATGTAGCTCGCCGAACCCTCGTCGCCTAAAATGTAGGCAAGGGCCGGGACCTCTTCGCGCACCGACGTGCCGTCGAAGTAGCAGGAATTCGAGCCCGTCCCGAGGATGCAGGCAATGTGGGGCTCGCCAAAGAAGGTGGCGTAGGCCGCGGCCAGCAAGTCGTGGTCGACCACGACGTGGGCGTGTTCAAAGACCCGCTTCAGGCCTTTGGCGATGACGGCGTTCAGGGGCGCCGACGAGCAGCCTGCGCCATAGAAAAACACCTTTTCAACGGCCGCCGCATGGCCCATGATGGCCGACTCCGCGCGAAGGGTGCGTTCGACCTCATCGCTGTCGTGAAAGTAGGGGTTGAGGCCCTTGACGGACCAGCGCCCCACCTCGTTGGCCGAGGCGTCCAGAAGAATCCAATCGGCCTTGGTCGAGCCGCTTTCTACGATAAAAACCATAATGCTTTAAGATTGAGCCGCCATGCGCACCGCCATATCGGCCATGCGGGCTGAATAGCCGGCTTCGTTGTCGTACCAACCCATGATTTTCACCAGGTTGCCGTTGGCCGAGGTCAGGCCAGAGTCAAAAATGCAGGAGTGCTTGTTGCCCACGATGTCGGCGGACACGATGGGGTCCTCGGTGTACTGCATAATTCCCTTGAGCGGACCTTCGGCGGCGGCCTTCATGGCGGCATTGATTTCGGCAGCCGTTGCGGGCTTGGCCAACTCCACGGTGACGTCGGTGGCCGAACCCGTAATCGTCGGGACGCGGATCGCGTAGCCGTCGAGCTTGCCCTTCAGCTCGGGAAGCACCAAGCCCACGGCCTTGGCGGCGCCCGTCGTGGTCGGGATCATGCTCACGGCTGCGGCGCGCGCGCGGCGCAGGTCGCGGTGCGGAGCGTCCTGAATGCTCTGGTCGTTGGTGTAGGCGTGCACGGTGAGCATGTAGCCCTTCACGACGCCAAAATGGTCGTTGAGCACCTTCATCATCGGCGCCAGGCAGTTGGTCGTGCAGGATGCGTTGCTGAACACGTGGTCGTCGGGTCCGAGGATGCCCTCGTTTACGCCCAAAACGACGGTTTTTACGTCGTCGGCCTTGGCGGGTGCGCTCAAGCCTACTTTTTTGGCCCCTGCCTGGAGGTGCAGCTCCAGCTGCTCTTTGCTCGTGAAAATGCCGGTCGACTCAATGACCAGGTCCACGCCCAATTCGCCCCATGGAAGCTCTGCTGGGTTTTTGATTGCGGTAATCTTAATCTCTTTGCCGTTCACAATCAGGCTGTTCGCCGTGTGCGCAACCGTTCCTTGGAATCCGCCGTGTGCCGAATCGTACTTCAGCAAGTGGGCCAAGGTCGCGGTATCGGTCAAATCGTTGATGGCCACGATTTCCACGTCGGGGCGCACGATGAGGTTGCGAAAGGTGAGGCGGCCAATGCGGCCAAATCCGTTGATGGCAATCTTTTTCATAGCAGGTGCAAAAGTCGAGTAAAAGAGTTAAATAGAAAGGATTCGGGCAATGCGAAGCAGGTCTTCGTCGAGCGGAGCCTTGTTGAGTATGGCCATTGGAAGGTGGGTGTGGGTCAGCTGGCCGCTGACAATGCCCACCATCACGTCGGACTTGCCGTTGAGCAGGGCCTCTACGGCCGCAACCCCCAAGCGGCTGGCGTTCACCCGGTCCAGCATGCTGGGCGATCCGCCCCGCTGAACGTGGCCGAGAATGGTGACCTTGACGTCGAGATCCGGATAGTGCGACGTGAGCGCGTCGGCCAGCTCGTAGGGTGTTCCGAGGCGGTTGCCCTCGGCCACCACGACGATGTTGCTCGTTTTTTTGCGTTCAGCGCCCTGATCGATGGCCGCCAGCAGGGCTTCGAGGGTCGTGTTCCGCTCGGGCAAAATGATGCTGATGGCGCCCGTCGCCAATCCCGAGCTCAGCGCAATAAATCCCGCGTCGCGGCCCATCACCTCGACCAGAAACAGGCGGTTGTGGCTGTTGGCGGTGTCGCGAATCTTGTCGATGCTCTCGACCACGGTGTTGCTCGCGGTGTCGTAGCCAATGGTGTAGTCCGTTCCGTAGAGGTCGTTGTCGATGGTTCCGGGAATGCCAACGACGGGCACTTG
Source organism: Cryomorphaceae bacterium (assembly GCA_021298655.1). Lineage (GTDB taxonomy): Bacteria > Bacteroidota > Bacteroidia > Flavobacteriales > Schleiferiaceae > TMED14. The sequence goes on from JAJTFK010000019.1 coordinate 36,719, forward strand.
GTGCTCTTCAAACAGCTTGTGGGCTCCGGTAAAGGTTCCGTCGCCGCCGATCACCACCAGGCCGTCGACTCCCTGGTTGCTAAGGTTCTGTGCCGCCTGGGCGCGGCCCTCTGGCGTGCGGAAGGCTTGGCTTCGCGCCGACTTGAGCATGGTTCCGCCCTGCGCCAAAATGTTGCGCACGCTCTTGCTGTCCAAGGGGGTAAAATCGGCCTCGACCAAGCCGTCGTATCCGCGGTATACGCCGACGCATTCCATGCCGTAAAACGCCGAAGCGCGCACCACGGCGCGGATGGCGGCATTCATTCCCGGCGCGTCGCCTCCCGAGGTCAAAACGGCGATTCGTTTCATACGTTCTACGAAGATAGTGTTCAAAATACACAATGCTACCAACGTGTTAGTGTCCGAAGTACATTTGTGTACCTATGCAGAACCCCAACGTTTCGGTTGACTGTGTTGTTTTCGGCTTCGACGGCCAAAAACTCAACGTGCTGCTCATTGAGCAAGAGGACTTTGGACAGGCTTGCCGGTTTGCGTTGCCCGGGGACCACCTCGAAGACGACGAGGACCTCGACCAGTCGGCAGCCCGGGTTTTGCGCGAACTGACCGGTTTGAGCGGACTCTACCTGCAGCAGTGCGGAACCTTTGGCGACCCCAACCGCGTGAAGGACCCCAAGGACCTTCCCTGGCTCACCCACGTCCGCAAGGATCCGACGGCCCGAGTCATCACGGTGGCCTACTACGCGCTGATCAAAATGACCGACCTCAACCTGTTGGCGTCCAGTTTTGCGGCCCGAGCATTTTGGCACGATGCCTACGAAATTCCGCGCTTAGCCTTTGACCACAACGAAATCTTTAGCGAGGCCCTGGCCACGCTGCGCCGGGAACTGAGCGAGCTCCGCGTGGGATTTGAACTGCTGCCCAACAAGTTCACGTTGACTCAGATGCAGGCGGTTCACGAGGCCATCCTCAACGCCAGTTTCGACAAGCGGAACTTCCGCAAGAAGGCCTTGAACGACCAGTGGGTGCTGCCCCTGGACGAAAAGCAAACCGGCGTGGTCCATAAGCCCGCCCGACTCTACACGCGCAACGCCGAACGCGCCCAATCCTGAACCTATGGCATCAAGTACCGCAACGGGCCATTCCGCCGCCGCAATGAGCCCCAAAAAGACCCTGAATTTTTGGCAAATCTGGAACATGAGCTTCGGCTTCTTGGGCATCCAGTTCGGTTTCGCACTCCAGGGCGGATTCATGTCGTCTATTTTTCAAAATTTGGGAGCAAGCAAAGACGAACTGCCCGGCCTTTGGATTGCGGCGCCGCTGACCGGACTCATCGTGCAGCCGATCATTGGATACCTGTCGGACCGCACGTGGAGCCCTCGGTTTGGTCGCCGCCGCCCCTATTTTTTGGTCGGAGCGGTGTTGAGCACCCTGGCGCTCTTTTTCATTCCCAATTCCCCGACGCTGTGGATTGCCGCGGGCTTGCTGTGGGTTCTCGACGCGTCGATCAACATTTCCATGGAACCTTTTCGGGCCCTGGTTGCCGACAAACTCCCGGACGAGCAGCGCTCGTACGGCTTTGTGGCGCAGACGCTCATCATCGGCATCGGAACCTGGATCGCCTCAAACCTTCCCTGGCTGATGAGCACGCTGGGCGTTTCGACGACTGCCCCCGAAGGGCAAATTCCGCCGTCGGTCCACTGGGCCTTCGCCGTTGGAGCCGTGGTGTTTCTGTCGTCCATTCTGTGGACGGTGTTTCGAACGACCGAAGAACCGCCCGCCGACATGCAGGCCTTTCGCGCCCACCGTCAAGCGACCGCAGGCTTGGGGGGAGCGCTCCGCGAAATCACCGGAAGCTTCCGCCACATGCCCAGCGTGATGTGGAAGCTTGGACTCGTTCAGTTTTTTAGCTGGTTTGCGTTTTTCACCATGTGGAATTTTGCGGGCCCTGCGCTGGCCGAGCACGTCTACCACGCCGCGATGCCCGAGGCCGGAGCCCTGAACTACCTCGCCGAAAAAGCGGCCTACAATGACGCGGCCGCGTTGGTCGGGTCGTCCATGGGCCTGTACGGCCTGAGCTCGATGGCTTTTGCGTTTGTCTTGACGGTCTACACGTCCAAGCGCGCGCTGAACCGCCGCATGGTTCACCTCGCGTCGCTGGCTGCGGGCGGACTTGGATTTTTGCTCATGCCCTACGCGACCGAGGCCAACGACGGATTGCTCAACGTTTCGTTTGCCCTAATCGGGGTGGCATGGGGAAGCATTTTGTCCATGCCCTACGCGATTTTGTCGAGTGAAGTGGATCCGTCGAAAATGGGGATTACGATGGGCTTGTTCAACATGTTTATTGTGATTCCGCAGATTGTGGCTGCGGTAGGCGGAATCAATTGGGCCTACAAAAGCCTGTTGGGCGATGCCGTCATCAATACGATGGTGCTTGCGGGCCTGAGTCTTTTGATCGGCGCCCTGAGTTCGCTTGCGCTTCCTTCCCAGAAGGGCTAGGCTTAGTCTGCCCGAACGACCGTAACCGCGTTGCCTTCGCGGTGCGTGATGCGCACCTTGGTTTCGGCCGCGTAGTCGCGGTCGGCTTCAAAGCCCCAGCTGTCGCCGTCAACCTTCACGTACCCGCGCTGGCCCTGCGCCACGTCCGACTCCACCCGGCCGACCGCTCCGATCAGCGCATCCTGGTTGGTTTTGGCGCCGGTCGCGGCGAACCACGTGCGCAGCACGGGCCGGAGCAGCCACAGGGACAGGCCGCTGAAAACCGAAAAAAGGGCGAGCTGGGCCTCGAGCGGCCAGCCCAGGGCGGCTCCGGCCGCGGCGCCTGCGGCGCCCACCGCGAGGCAGGCCAGTAAAAATCCGGGGGTAAATACCTCGAGGAGGAGCAGGGCGGCGGCGGCTACGAGCCAAAGGGTCCAGGTCATGCTTTAGATTTTCGGTACTGACCTAAGATAAGCACCAGCGACGTTGCGCTCAGCAGCGCACCGGCCACAAAGGGGGCGCCGGGAAAATACACCGGCGCTCCAGCCTCGGTGAACGCTGCAAAAATTCCGGTCATCAGCGGCGGCCCCACAATGCTGGTGGCGCTCATCATGCTGCTCATGGCGCCCTGAAGCTCGCCCTGCTCGTTTTCGGGCACGCCGTTGCTGAGCAGACCCTGAAGCGCCGGTCCCGCCAGCCCCCCGAACGCGTACGGCACCAAAAAGGCGTAGAGCATCCACTGGTCCTGAACCAGGGCAAACAGAATGAGTCCGACCACGTTGCAGACCATGCCCACGATCAGCGTGCGCCAGGGCCCCAGGGCCGGTATGGCCTTGCGAATCAAAAAGCCCTGCACGAAGGCGCTCAGCACGCCCACGGCACCCAGCGAAAGCCCGATGTCTTTGGGCGACCAGTTGAATTTTTCGATGGTGAAGTAGGCCCAGGTTCCCTGTACGGCGTGGCTGGCGATGTACAAAAACACGAGCGAGCCGATCAAGCCCACCACCGCCGGGTAGCGGCGAAGCGCGACCAGGGTTCCGAGCGGATTCGCCCGCTTCCACTCAAAAGCGCGGCGGCGCTCCGCCGGCAGCGATTCGGGCAGCACAAAGTAGCCGTAGGCCATGTTCAGCAACGTCAGCGCGGCGGCCACAAAGAAGGGAACGCGGGGTCCCAGCTCGCCCAGGAGTCCGCCCGTGACCGGGCCGATGATGAAGCCGAGGCCAAAGGCGGCGCCGACCAAGCCAAAATTTTGGGCGCGCTTCTCGGGCGGCGACACGTCGGCGATGTAGGCAAACCCGGTGGTGAAGCTGGCCCCGAAGATGCCCGAAACAATGCGGGCCACAAACAACCAGGCCAGGGTTGGCGCAAAAGCCAGCACGAGGTAGTCCAAGCCGAAGCCCAAAAGCGAGAAAAGCAGCACGGGTCGGCGGCCGTAGCGGTCGCTTAGGGCTCCGACTAAGGGCGCGAAGAGGAACTGAAAAAACGCGTAGGCGAAGAGCAGCCAGCCGCCGTAGCGCGAAGCCTCCGACACGTCGGCCCCCGTCAGCTCCTGAATGAGCTGGGGAATGACCGGAATGATGATGCCCAGCCCGATGATGTCCAAGAGCAGGGTAACGAAGATGAAGCCCACTGCTGCGGGACGCGCCGAATTTGCCATGCGCAAACCTACGCGAATTACCCCTGACTTTTCAGGAGCTCTTTGATGCCGCCCAGCGAACCGAGCACGCCCGTTGCCTCAAAGGGCAGGAACACCGTCTTGGTCTCGTTGCCGGAAGTCATTTGGTGCAGGGTTTCGAGGTACTTCTGCGCGATGAGGTACTGTACGGGGTCGCCGGCGTAGTTTTTTACGGCCTCCGAAACCAGGCGGATGGCCTCGGCTTCGGCTTCGGCCACCCGAATACGGGCTTGGGCCTGTCCTTCGGCTTCGAGAATGGCCGACTGCTTCTGTCCTTCGGCGCGCTGAATGTCGGACTCCCGCTGGCCCTCGGCCGTTAGGATTTGGCTGCCTTTTTCGCCTTCGGCTTCTAAGATGGTGGCCCGGCGGTTTCGCTCGGCGCGCATCTGCTTTTCCATGGCGTCGCGAATGGCCAACGGCGGGTTGATGTCTTGAAGCTCCACGCGGTTGACCTTAACACCCCACTTGTTGGTGGCGTCGTCCAAAATGGCGCGCAGCTTGGCGTTGATGGTGTCGCGGCTGCTCAAGCACTCGTCGAGGTCCATTTCGCCCACCACGTTGCGCAGGGTCGTCTGGGTCAGCTTCTCGATGGCGTTCGGCAGGTTTCCGATTTCGTAGACCGACTTGAGCGGATCCACAATTTGAAAGTAGATGAGCGCGTTGATCTCGGTCACCACGTTGTCGCGCGTAATCACGTTTTGCTTCGGAAAATCGTAGACGTTTTCGCGCAGGTCGATTCGGTCCTGCAGCTTGAAAATGCTGATGATTTCGCCGTTAAACCCCGTTTCGGTGTAGCGCCAGTTGATTTGGCGCGGACGGTCAATCACCGGAATGATCACGTTGATGCCCGACTCCAGCGTGCGGTGGTACTTGCCCAGGCGCTCGACGATCATGGCTTCGGACTGCTTGACGATGCGGATTCCCTTGGCCAGCAGCACGGCAACCAGCAGCGAAAGGGTAGCGAATAGAATTAGGGTAGGCATAACCTAAAGGTAACTAGTAACTGGCAACTAGTTACTCAACGGACTGTCCGCCGCGCGGAACGCGGAAGTAGTCGCTGTCGGCTCCCGGGGCGCCGCGCAGGGCGTCGGCGTGGCTCAGCGGCGCGGTCGGTACGTCGTCGCGCAGCACGTTTTCGCGGTCGGTCATGTAGACCAGGGGCTCGACGCCGTCGAGGTCCAGCGCGCGGACCTTGTCGACAAAACCCATAATCTTATCGAGGTCGCCCAAGAGCGCGTCGGCCTGCTCCGAACTGAGTTCGAGCTTGGCGATGTCGGCGAGCTTGAGGACGTCTTCGCGGGTGAGCTTCATGATTCGGCGGCGTAGCGGTTGAGTTCCCCCAAAATTAGGTCATAAACCCGGGCATTGAGCGCGTCGGGGTCGGCCCCGGCGGTATCGATGGGGGCGTGGACCGTGGCGCGGATTCGGCCCGGAAATCCACCCTGGTTGAAGTCCGGAAAATGCCGGCGGTTGTCGGGGAAGGTAATGGGCAAAATGGGTACGCCGGCCTCTACCGCCAGCTGAAACGCGCCGTTTTTAAACGGGGCCAAGCGCACCGTGGGGTCCTTGGGGATTCCGCCCTCGGGGTAAATGCACATGCCGCTTCCTCGGGCAAGGCGCCTGCGGGCCTTCTCGAGCACCTGGCGCTTGGAGGCAATGGAGTTGCGGTCCACGGTGATGCTGCTGCGCTTAAAAAAGAAGCCGAAGAGCGGAAGCTTCGCGAGCTCCGCCTTGCCGATGAACACGGTCGGCGACTTCACAAGCCGGTAGCAGAACATCACGTCGAGTTCCGACGAATGGTTCGAGACCACCATGTACGGACGCGACCAATCGATGCGGGCCTCGTAGCGCACCCGGCGAATCAAGCCCATGCCGTTGAGGATCCAGGCCGCCCAGAGCCGGCCAAATCGGTAAAACCTCGGGAACTGCTCCACCCGCCGGCTGTACCACAGCAACCACGGAAAAAGACCCAAAATGCTCACGAGCATTAGGGCGTAGTACCAAACATGGTAGAGGATTCCGAAGGCGCGCTTCACACGATGAGCTTCTGGTTACTGGTTTCTGGTTTGACTAAGGGCGCTAACCAGTACCGAGTACCGAGTAACGGGCAGTCTTACTTCATCTCCCACGACTCCATGAACTTCGTCGTGTAGTTGCCGGCGACAAAGTCAGGGTGGTCCATGAGCTGGCGGTGGAAGGGGATCGTCGTCTGAACGCCCTCGATGATGAACTCGTCCAGGGCGCGCTTCATGCGCTCAATGGCTTGCTCGCGGTTGCGGCCGGTGCAAATGAGTTTGGCAATCATCGAGTCGTAGTTCGACGGAATCGTGTAGCCCGCGTACACGTGGGTGTCGATGCGGACTCCGTGGCCGCCTGGGGCGTGGAAGGCCGTAATCTTACCCGGGCAGGGGCGGAAGTTGTGGTAGGGGTCCTCGGCGTTGATGCGGCACTCGATGGCGTGCATGTGCGGCTCGTGGTTGCGTCCCGAAATCTTGGTTCCGCTGGCAATTTTAATTTGCTCGCGGATCAGGTCGTAGTCGGTCACTTCTTCGGTAATGGGGTGCTCCACCTGAATGCGGGTGTTCATCTCCATGAAGTAGAAGTTGCGGTGCTTGTCGACGAGGAACTCGACGGTTCCGGCACCCTCGTAGCTGATGTACTTGGCGGCCTTCACGGCAGCGTCGCCCATGGCTTGGCGCAGCTCCGGCGTCATGAACGGCGACGGGGTCTCTTCAAGCAACTTTTGGTTGCGGCGCTGAATCGAGCAGTCGCGCTCGCTGAGGTGCGCAGCCTGACCCGATTGGTCACCCACCACCTGAATCTCAATGTGGCGCGGCTCTTCGATGAGCTTCTCCATGTACATTCCGTCGTTGCCAAAGGCGGCGGCCGCCTCTTGACGGGCTGATTCCCAAGCTTTTTCGAGCTCGGATTCCGCCCAAATGGCGCGCATTCCCTTGCCGCCGCCGCCGGCGGTGGCCTTCATCATTACCGGGTAGCCAATGGCCTTAGCCGTTTTGTAGGCGTGCTCCAGGGACTCGAGAAGCCCTTCGGAACCGGGCACGCAGGGTACGCCCGCTTCGTTCATGGTTGCTTTGGCCGTAGCCTTGTCGCCCATCTTGTCGATTTGTTCGGGGGTGGCTCCAATGAACTTAATTCCGTGTTCGGCGCAGATGCGCGAGAACTTGGAATTTTCCGAAAGGAAGCCATAGCCCGGGTGAATCGCGTCGGCGTTGGTGATTTCGGCCGCGGCGATGAGGTGCGAAATCTTCAGGTAGCTGTCGCGCGAGGGAGCCGGACCAATGCACACGGCCTCGTCGGCAAAGCGCACGTGCAGCGAGTCGCGGTCGGCCTCGGAGTACACGGCCACCGTCTTAATGCCCATCTCGCGGCAGGTGCGAATGATGCGCATGGCGATTTCACCGCGGTTTGCGATGAGAATTTTCTTAATCATGGCGGGGCGAATTAAGCCGGATCAACCAAGAACAGGGGCTGGCCGTACTCGACCGGCTTCATGTCGTCGGCAAGAACCTTGACTACGGTACCCGAAACCTCGCACTCAATCTCGTTGAAGAGCTTCATGGCCTCGATAATGCAGACCGTTTGGCCGGCCTTCACCGTGTCGCCCACGTTGATGAACACGGGCTTGTCGGGACTGGGCTTGCGGTAGAACGTGCCGATCATGGGAGCCGTTACGGTCACGTACTTTGACGTGTCTTCGGCCGCAGCCGCAGCCGGGGCAGCGGCAGGAGCAGCGGGTGCCGCAACCGGGGCGGCGGCAACCACGGGGGCCGCAGCAACGGCCGGAGCCTGAGCGTACACCACGCCGTCGGGTCCGGTCTTCACGGTAATCTTAAAGTCATCCGTCTCGAGGGAAACCTCTTGGGCGCCGCTCTTGGCAACGAAGCGAATGAAATTTTGTAGTTCTTTAAGGTCCATAGCTAAGGAGTTAGAAGGGCAAAAGTGCGGCGAAAAAAGCAAAAACCCGGCATCAAGGCCATGCTTGAACCGGGTTTTTATTCACAAAAGGGCCAAAAGCCCCGTAGGTCTTAGGCCTCAGCGGCTTCGGCGGGAGCGCTGTTGTCGATAACTACTTTGCCTTTGTAGTACATCTTGCCCTCGTGCCAGTAGGCGCGGTGCATCAGGTGGGCTTCACCCGTGGCCGAGCAAACGGTCAGCGTAGGCATAACAGCCTTGTCGTGGGTGCGGCGCTTGTCGCGGCGGGTACTGGATTGTCGGCGTTTGGGATGTGCCATGGTTCCTCAGTTTAAAAGTTCAACGTCTCGTCGGTCAAAAATCTTACTCTTCGTCGTCGTTCAAAAAATCCAAATCAGAATCGTCCCAGCCGTCTTCGTCGTCGCCAACCTCTTCGCGGAGCTCGGGTTTGACGCGCTGAAGCGGCAGCGAGAGCGCCACCAGTTCATACAGGTACTGCTTGAGGTCTACCTCGTAGGAACCGTGCGGAAGCACCAGCACCTCGGGCTCGCTGTCGTCAAAGGCTTCGCCAAACTTGACGACGACGCTGAAGGCGTTGTGCAGCTCGAGCACGAACGGGTCGTTGCTCAGGTCGCAGGTCGTGTCCATGGCGCCTTCGAAGGCAAAGTCCAGCTCCAGCATGTGGTTGGCCTTGCGCATCAAAACGCGAACGGTCACGGGGCGCAGACCCTCAAGGTCCTGCAGGGGGAATTCTGAAAAGAACGTTTCGTCGAGGACGAACTCGAAGCGGTGCTCGCCAAGTGCAAGACCCGAAAACTGGAGTAGGGTTTCACGTGGTCTCACGACGAATTTCGCTTTGAGCCTGCAAAGGTACGTAAAATTCTTTACCGCTCAGCGCGTTGCGCGGCGATTTTTCACGATTTCGACGGCGGTGCGCAGGGCGGACTGCATGCTTCCGGCGTCGGCCAGGCCGCGGCCGGCGAGGTCCCAGGCGGTTCCGTGGTCAGGCGAGGTGCGGACCAGGTCGAGGCCGGCCGTGGCGTTCACCCCGTCGTGGAAGGCCAGCATTTTGAACGGAATCAGCCCTTGGTCGTGGTAGAGGGCGAGGGTGCCGTCCACCGAGCGGTAGCCCTTTGAGGCAAAAAAGCCGTCTGCAGCTAGGGGTCCGCGAACGTCCAATCCTTCGCGGAGCGCGCGAAGCACCACGTCGGCGAGCCAGGTTTGTTCGTCGGGGCCGATGCGGCCTCCGTCGCCGGCGTGGGGGTTCAGGGCCAGCAGGGCCAGGCGCGGGGCCGGCGCGGCGTAGTCGCGGCGCAGGGCCGCGTCGAGCGCGCGGAGCTTGGCTAAAACGAGGTCCGGCGAAAGGGCGGCGCCCACCCCAGCAAGCGGCAGGTGCTCGGTCGCGAGGGCCACCGTGAGTTCCGCCCCGCGCAGCAGCATCAACGCGTCTCCGCCCGCGGCGGCGGCCAGGTAGGACGTGTGGCCGGTGAAGCCGGGCAGCGGAACGTGTTCCTTGCTCAGCGGGGGCGTGACCAGGGCATCAATGGCCCCCGCGCGCCAGGCGTCGAGGGCGAGGTTCAGGCTGTCGAGCGCGGCCTGGCCCGACGCGGCCGTTCCCGCCCCAAAGGACCATTCGACGGGGGCCAAGGGCCATTCCAGGGCGACCGGAGGCACCGCTAGCCCCAGGGCCGCGGCTTGGGCGGCGACCAGGGCAGGGTCTGCGAACCAAATCCACTCGACGTCGGCGGGCAGCCCCGGCATGCCCAGGGCCTTGAGGACCACTTCGGGTCCGATGCCGTTGGGGTCTCCGAGGGTGATGCCGACGCGCAGGCTCATTATGCCTTGGATTGTTCCGCCAAGAAGTGGGTAAGTAGGCGCACGCCGACGCCGGTTCCGCCCTTGCCGTAGTAGGTCACGGGGCGATCCAAGAAGGCCGGCCCGGCGATGTCGAGGTGCACGTAGGGGTAGTCGATGAAGTACTCCAGGAACTTGCCCGCGGTGATCATGCCCGCTTCGGCGCCGCCGATGTTTTTAATGTCGGCGATGTCGCTCTTAATCAGGTCTTTGTAGTCGTCCCAGAAGGGGAACTCGACGAGGCGCTCGTGGGTGGCCCAGGCGCTGGCCTGCAGGGCGTCCCAGGTGGGGCGGTCGGCGGTTCCCATGGCCACGGTCGCGTAGGGGCCGATGGCGCGCGAGGCGGCTCCGGTCAAGGTGGCCAGGTCGATGACCAGCTTGGGGTTGTATTTTTTGGCGTAGTGCAGCGCGTCGGCCAAGATCAAGCGGCCCTCGGCGTCGGTGTTGAGCACTTCGACGGTGACTCCGTTCGAGATGGTGATGACGTCGCCCGGAACCAACGCGTTGTTGTTCAGTCGGTTGTCGGTGGCGGGAATCAGTCCGACCACATTCACCGGAAGCTTGGCGGCGGCCACCGCACAGAAGGTGCCGATGACGGCGGCGGCGCCCGACATGTCGCACTTCATGTCTTCCATGAAGTTGCTGGGCTTGAGGCTGATTCCGCCCGTGTCAAACACCACGCCCTTACCGACCAGCGCATAAGGTTGCTCGTTGGTGGCGCCTTGGCCAAAGTACTCGAGCACGATAAATACCGGCGGGTCGATCGAGCCCTTGTTCACGCCGAGCAAACCGCCCATTTTCAGGGCCTCAATTTGGGCCTTGTGGAGCACCGTGCACTTGAATCCGTGCTGCGCGGCCAGATGCTCGGCGCGCTCGGCGAGTTCCAGGCTGCCCAGCTGGAGCACCGGCGTATTTATCAGGTCGCGGGCCTCGGTCACCCCGTCGATCAGGGCGTTCCAGGCGGCGAATTCGGCGGCGTGATCGCCAACCACGTCGAGCTGCCCGAGGGTCCACTGGTCCTTGGCCTTGGTGCCAAAGAGTTTGGTGAAGCGGTAGGCGTTGAGCGCCAGGCCTTCGGCGACGGTCAGGGCCGCAGGCTGTGCGTCGAGGGTGACGGCTGTCAGCTTGTTTTTGGCGAGGATTCCGCCCAAATCGGCGCCCAGTTGGCGCAGGGCGTGCAGGCCTTCGGGCGTCGCGGCGTCGGCATCGCAAGTGGCCAGCAGCAGGTCGCCGGTGGCCGTCGCGTGGTGCATCCAACCCTTCACCTTGCGGTCCAGGCGGGTTTGGTAGGCATTCAGGGCGGAATCTTCGATGCCTGCGGCGCGCAAAGCGTCAAGGCTGGGGCGGACTACGGCGCGCACGGCGGCGCCGGCAGAAGTGGGAACAAGGCTGCGTTTCATACCTACGAAGGTAGCGCCCGTACCTTTGCCGCATGTTCACCGGAATCATCGAAAACCTCGGCCGCATCGAGGCCATCACGCCCGACGGCGGCAACGTCCATTTTGACGTGGCGTCGAGTCTTGCGCCCGAACTCAAAATCGACCAGAGCGTGGCCCACGACGGCTGCTGCCTGACGGTGGTGGCGCTGCACGGCGAGGGGGTTCCGCACGGATTCCGCGTGACCGCCATCGCCGAGACGCTCGACAAAACCTGCCTCGGAACCTGGACCGTCGGCCGCACGGTTAACCTCGAGCGCGCTGCCCTGGTCGGAAGCCGCCTGGACGGCCACACCGTGCAGGGCCACGTCGACTCGGTGGGCCGGGTTACCGAAGTTGCCGAAACCAACGGCAGCTGGCGCGTCGCCGTCGAGCACCCAGCCTACGAGCTGCACCGCACCGTCCCCAAGGGATCGATCACGCTCAACGGCGTGTCGCTGACCGTGGTGGATTCCGGTCCGACGCACTTTAGCGTGGCCCTGATTCCCTACACCTGGGAGCACACGAACCTCTC
>JAJTFK010000043.1:0-5315 GCA_021298655.1 Cryomorphaceae bacterium
GGGCTGGACTGCCATAACGGCAGGTACCCAACGCAAAGGCCGCGGCAGCGGATCGTCATCCTGGATCGACGTGCCGAATTCCAGCCTACTTATGACCTTGGTTAGTCCCCCAATCGGCTGGTCGTCTTCCTTCGTTTTTGTGCGGCACGCCCAGGCCTCGCTCTGTGCCGCAGAATGGCTGCAGCAGTACGGCGTTGTGGTTCGGCTGAAGTGGCCCAACGATCTGTACGTGAACGGTTCAAAGCTGGGCGGATTTTTGACCGAGGCCAACTGGACCCAAGGTCGGTGCACGCGCTGGTTTCTCGGCATCGGACTCAACGTGGCCGCGGCGCCTGCGGGTGCCGCATACCTGCCTGACGCGTCGCTCGACGGAATGGCGGAATCCTTGGCTTCCTGCCTCGTGGCAGCGATGGATGCACCCGTTGGCTCCGACGTCCTTGCGCGCTATTCGGCGCAGCTGCTCGGATGGCAGGAGCGATGCAGGTTTCGCGATGCGGCGACGGGCGACGTGTTTGGCGCGACGCCAAAATTCCTTTCACCCGATGGCCGGCTGGGAATTCAACTCGATTCCGGCGCCGTGCGCTGGGTTGGCCACAAGGAGGTGGAGTGGATGGATTTCGGCTCGTTAGCCGGTTAGCTCTTTAGCTAATCGCTTCCGACCAGGCCTTGGGGTCGTGGCGCCATCCGGCCAAAGCACGGAGTTCGTCGGCGTTGAGGGATCCGCGCGATTCGGCCGACTTGAGCAGGTGGTCGTAATCGCTCAGGGTGTGAAGGGCGCAGTTCGAGGCCGCAAAAGCCTCGGTCGCTGCCGGAAATCCGTAGGTAAAAATGGCCGTCATCCCGAGCACTTGGGCACCGGCTTCGCGCAGGGCGTCGACCGCTTGAAGCGAGGATTTTCCGGTCGAAACGAGGTCTTCGATCACGACGACGCGGGCGTTTTTGGGCAGTTCGCCCTCGATGAGGTTTTGGCGTCCGTGTTCCTTGGCCGATGCGCGCACGTAGACCATGGGCAGGTCCAGTTCTTGGGCCACCAGGGCGGCGAGGGCAATCGCGCCCGTAGCCACTCCGGCGATGACGTCGACCGAGGGATACTGCGCCTTAATGACGTGTGCCATTTGCTCGCGGAGGTAGGTGCGCACGCGCGGATGCGACAGCGTGACCCGGTTGTCGCAGTAAATGGGAGACCGGAGCCCTGAAGCCCAGGTGAAGGGGTCGTTGGGACGCAGCGAAACGGCGTTAATTTGCAGTAAGAGTCCGGCGAGCGTTTCGGCCGACTTGGCATCAAAAATCATGGCGCAAAAGTACAGCGAGCAAGCCGTCACGGCGGCGGGCGGATGGGTAGAAAATTCCTACGGAGAGGTTTTATGGATTCACCGTTTGGGCCAGTGGGACCTGCCCAAGGGCAAACTCGAAGAGGGTGAGGAGGTTGCGGAATGCGCGCTGCGCGAAGTCGAAGAGGAGTGCGGCCTAAGCGGGCTGCAGTTGGGCCAAAAATTGCTCGAAACCCAGCACCGCTACACCCAAAACGGGCGGGACTACCTGAAGACGACGCACTGGTTCCGCATGAAGGTAAATGGCCGGCCCGAGCTGAAGCCCCAGGTCGAGGAAGGGATCGAAGCGGTTACCTGGATGGCCGAGGCGGAATGGCGTGCGGCGGCGTCCGAGACCTACCCAACGATTCAAGAAGTGATGCGGACCGCGCTGGGCACAAAAAGCCGGTAGTCGCCGCGGTAGCGAATCACTTCGCGCACGTGACTCGATGCGATGTAGGCAAACCGGGCGCGCGTCTGAAAAAACACGGTTTCAATGTTGGGCTCCAGCTCGCGGTTCGTCTGGGCAATGGCCTTTTCAAACTCAAAATCAGCGGGGTTGCGCAGTCCGCGCACCATGTACTGGGCACCAATTTCGCGTGCGTATTCGACGGTGAGGCCTTCGTAGCTGGCCACATCGACGTGCGGCAGGTCGGCGAAGGCGTCGCGCACCCACTGCATGCGCTGTTCGAGCGGAAACATGTGTTTTTTGTCGGCGTTCACACCGATTCCTACCACGACGCGGTCAAAAAGGGCGGCGGCGCGGCGCACGACGTCGTCGTGGCCGAGGGTTAAGGGATCAAAAGATCCGGGGAACAGCGCGGTCTTCATGGCGTTGGAGGGTGGCCTCGGCGAGGTCGGTTACAAAGTGACGCATCGAAATTCCGGCAGCCTTGAGCTGGCGCGGAACAATGCTCTCGGCGCTCATGCCGGGGATGGTGTTGATTTCAATGAGCACGGGTTCGGAGCCGTCGGCGGGCAGAATAAAGTCCGCCCGAACAAAACCGCGGAGTCCCATGCCGTCGACCAAACGAAGGGTGGCGCGGCGCACGGCCTCGGCGGCGGAATCGGGAATGCGCGCCGGGGTAATTTCTTCAGAGGCACCCTGGTACTTCGCTTCAAAGTCAAAAAAGGCCTTTTTCGGAACGATTTCGGTGATGCCCAGAATGCGCACGCCGTCGGGGGCGACGAAGGCGCCGCAACCCAGTTCCGTTCCGACCACACCCTGTTCCACGACGAGTTCGGGGTCTTCGTTCCAGGCGGCGTCGCGGGCTTCGGGCCACTCGTGGGCGCTGGTAATTCGGCTCACGCCGTAGCTTGACCCGCTGCGGCAGGGCTTGACGAACAGCGGGAACGGGTGCTCCGCCATGAACGCGTGAACGGCAGACTCGTCGGTTCCGCGCCGCACGTGAACCGAAGGCATAACCCGCACCCCGAGGCGCTGCGCGAGGGCGTTGGTCCAGAGCTTGTGGAAGGTAAGCGCCGACGCCGCCGGGCTGCAGCTGGAGTAGGGGATGCCTGCGCCCTCCCAGGCCATGGCCAGGGTTCCGTCTTCGCCCGGATGGCCGTGAATGAGGTTGAGGATGGCGTCGATGCGCCGTTCGCTGCCGTCGAGGTCGATGAGGGTCCAGGTTCGCTCGCTGAACCGCAGCGGAATGCCCGACGCGTCAAAGGCCTTCCATCCTTCGTTGGGGTGCAGCTCCAGGCGTACCGGGTCGAAGCGCACCGGGTCCAGTTCGTCAAAAACATGGCTTCCGCTGAGGAGCGATATGCCGAATTCACTAGAGTAGCCGCCCATGGCTACGGCAACAAGGGGACGCATGGGCCAAAGATAGATGCCTCGGACTACCTTTGCGGTAATGGGCAATCTTTGGCTTTTTCTCAAGAGCAAAACCTTTTTGGTCAACGCCGCGCTGGCGCTGGTGTTTTTTATTGTGCTCGGACTTTCGGCGCAGTCGGTTCTCAAGTGGATTACCGGGTTCGGCGAGGTGCAAAAAGTGCCCGACCTCTCGGGGATGACGTTTGACGAAGCCCTGCGGGCGCTGGACGAGCAGGGCCTTGAGGGCGTGATGCTCGACTCGTCGCTGTACCGACGCGAGCTGCGCCCGGGCGAAGTGTACCAGCAGTACCCCGTTGCCGGCGCGGTGGTCAAGGCGGGCCGCGAGGTGATGCTGACCATCAACCGGTCTAAGGCAGAGCTGGTTAGCTTGCCTGCCATCAAGGAACGCACGCTGGCTCGGGCGGAGATCGACCTGCGGTCGCGCGGACTTTTTGTAGCCGACATTCAGTATGTGCCCGACCTGACCGACGGGTTGGTGCTCGAGGTGGAGTACAACGGCCGACTGCTCGAAGCCGGCAGCAAGGTGCGCAAGGGCGCCGGACTGACGCTCCGCGTAGGCATGCGCGGCGGCGAACTCACCCAAGCCGTGCCGGATTTGACGGGACTGAGTTACGGCGAGGCCAAAGCCCTGCTGGCCATGTCGGGCCTTGGCATTCAGTTAATGGAAGGCGACAGCCTCTCGGGCGCGGTGACCACCCAAAGCCCCGCTTCGTCCAACGGCGCACCGGCGCTGCCGGCCCAAGCCAACGTGCGGGTTTGGATCAAATGATGCTGCGCGCGCTGGGCTTTTGGTTGCTCGCGGTGGCTGCTTGGGCGCAACCCGTCGAGTACGCCGTGGTGCCCTGGGGTGGGAGCCCCGCGGCTACCCAAACATTTAAAACGACTTCCGATACCGCGGTCCTGCCGCTCCGCGCGGGGTTTGACCAGCGAATGCCTTCGGGGTGGACGTCGCGGGGCGTGCAGTTTTCGCAGACCATGGCGCGGAATCCACTCAGCTTGGGCAGCGCCGTGTTCGACGGCATTGCCTCGAGCGGAGCCCCGTACCGCCCCGGCGTCTACACCACCGATACCGTGGGCGATGCCCTCTACAGTCCGTGGTTCAGCGCGACTTCGGGGGCTGTTCTGAGTTTCAGGCTTCAGCAGGGTGGCTTCGGCGACCCCTGTGAGCCCAGCGACAGCCTGGTGGTGCATGCGTGGAGCAGCGCCGACACCAACTGGGTTCCGATGGGCCGCATTCCCGGCGGACAGCCCGACGGCACTTGGCGCGCGCATTCTTTTGCGTTGCCCGCGGCCGCCCAGGCTTCTTCGGCCACTCGGGTGCGCATTGGCCGCTGCGGGGCCCCGTCGGGTGCGTTTGACGTGTTCCTGGTGGACTACCTCGAGCTCAGCGCCACCCAGGGTTTGGCCGACACGCTGCTTTTTGATCCCAGCTGGATTTCGCCCCCGGCGCGCATGCTCAATGCCTACCGCGAAGTGCCGTGGTTCCACTACAACCGGGTTCTGCTTGAACGCGATTCGCTGCGCACGCCCTACCGCCGCAACGGCGTGGTGCCGGTGGGCGGTTGGCAGCTCAACCTGGGTAAACTGCACTGGAGCGACGCTACGGGAGCCGTACTGCAGTCCCGCACCACGGTGCCGGTTGTTTCGAACTTGATTCACAATGTGGCCACGCCCTACAATTTGGCGATTAACCGGCCGCAACTTGTGCCAACAGGGCCGTTTTCGTGGACGATGACCTACTGGTTTGACGGCGAATCGGTGGGCGACCGCAGCAACGATTCGGTGGTGCTGAAGACGACCTGCGACCTGCGCTACGTGGTCGACGACGGCAGTTGCGAGCGTGGATACGGTGTCGCCCAGGGTGCGCAGCCACGGTGGGCCCAGCGTTTTGAATTTTTGCGCGCCGATACCCTTCGCGGAATGGACCTTGAATGGATTCCCGCCGGGCCGCTGGGCGAAGGCGAAGCGTTTCGCTTGGGGATTTGGACCATTGATTCCGCAGGCTACCCCGGCGATGCCATTTATGTGAGCGATTCGCTGTATTCGGTGGCCTGGAACTACGCGGGCCAATTCGGACGCCACTACCTGCTCGATACGGCGGGGGTGGTGGTTCCGCAGCAGGTCTACCTGGGCGTGGTAATGGAAACGGCCAATTCCGACCAAGG
>JAJTFK010000043.1:5348-7139 GCA_021298655.1 Cryomorphaceae bacterium
CGACCAAGGAATGCCTAAGGCCGTGCTTGGCTTAGACGTGCACACCCCCGCCGTGAAGGCCTTTGGCGAAACGGGGTCGTGGTTTTTGAGCCAGCTCAACGGGTCTTTGGCCCTTCGGCCCTTCTTTCGCGGAACCCCCGGCGATTTGGCGGTGGACGAGCCGCGCAGGCCGACTGTTCTGGCCTGCTACCCGGTCCCGGCTACCGACCTGCTGACCGTGGAAGGCGCCGGTCGCCGGCTTGAGGTGGTTAACCTGCTGGGATCCGTAGTGCGGACCTCGGAACGCGCCGAAGGCTCCGCGCCGTGGATGCTTGACCTGAGCGGACTTCCCGCGGGCGCCTATGTGCTGCGCAGCGACGCCGGCCAACCAACGCGATTTGTAAAGCAGTGATTGATTTAGACGACGAGCTCGAGGAGGGCGGCGCAGGCGAAGAGGAACTTTTTGTGCACCACCGGTTTGTCGCCGACGCGGGCCAAAAACCGCTGCGCGTAGACAAGTTTTTGTTCAATTTCCTCGAGAAAACCTCGCGGAACCGCATCCAAAAGGCGGCCGAAGCCGGGGCGATTCGGGTGGACGGCGTTCCGGTGAAGTCGAACCACCGCGTGAAGCCAGGTGAAGAGGTTACGCTGGTGCTGGCGCAGCCTCCGCGCGAATTTGTGCTCGAGGCCGAGCCCATTGACCTCAACGTGGTGCACCTCGACGACGACCTGGCCGTGATCAACAAGCCGGCGGGCATGGTGGTGCATCCGGCCTTTGGCCATTTTACCGGCACGCTGGTGCACGGGTTGCTCTACCTGTTCCAGAATCTGCCGGACGCCACCGAGGACGTGCGCCCCGGGCTGGTGCACCGCATCGACAAGGACACCTCGGGCTTGCTGGTCGTGGCGCGCACGGACTACGCGCTGGCGTTTTTGGCCAAGCAGTTTGCCGACCACAGTTGCGACCGCGAGTACCACGCGCTGGTATGGGGCAACGTGCGCGAGGACCGCGGAACGGTGACCGGCCACATCGGGCGTTCGCTGCAGGACCGCAAGGTTCAGGCGGTTTTTGCCGACGGGAAGCACGGGAAGCACGCCGTCACCCACTACGAGGTACTCGAGCGCTTTGGCTTCGCAACCTTAGTGGCCTGCCGCCTCGAAACGGGCCGCACGCACCAGATCCGGGTGCACATGAAGTTTTTGGGCCATCCGCTGGTCGGCGACGTGGTGTACGGCGGCGACAAGGCGCCCCACCGCCCGGAACTGCCCAAGTTTTCGCAGTTCGCGTTTAAAACGCTTGAAATGCTTCCGCGCCAGGCGCTGCACGCTCGGCTTTTAGGGTTTGAGCACCCGTCGCGACCCGGCGAGCGCCTCGTGTTTGAGGCGCCTTTGCCCGAAGACATGCAGGCGGTGCTGGAGCGGTTTCGGCGGTACCGCTAGTTGCTGGTTACTGGTTGCTCGCTTCCTCGTAGAGTCCCTCGTACAGCCCCGCGTACATCTGCAAGATGGGCTTGCGGCGCAGCTTGAGCGTGGGCGTGACGTGGCCTGCGGCAATGCTCCACACGTCCGGGGTGAGGGCGAATTTCTTGACTTTTTCCCACTGTCCGTACTGGGCGTTGGTGGCGTCGATTTCGCGTTGAAAACGGGCGATAACCACCGGGTTGGCGACCATTTCGGCCGGGGTCGTCCATGTGATGTTTTTGCGTGCGCACCACGACTTGAGGAAGTCGAACTGCGGCTGCACCAACAGCACCGGGTACTTCTTGTTTTCGACGGCCACCATGCACTGCTCGATGAAGGGCGACATTTTGA
>JAJTFK010000044.1 GCA_021298655.1 Cryomorphaceae bacterium
CACCACCAAATCCGTTGCCAGATGCAGGCCATTGGGCATCCGATTAAGGGCGACCTGAAGTACGGAGCCAAGCGACCCAACGCCGACGCGGGAATTGACCTCTGTGCCCAGCGCATACAGTTTGCGCATCCGGTGAGCAACGCGCCCATTGACGTGGCGATTGAGCCGGAGTTCTCGATTTCGTTTTAGGGGCCCGCAGCCCGCCACGGGAACGAAATACGAGCGCAAAGCAGCGTATCTTGGCCGCATGTTCGGCACCTTTCCGTTCAGCCTTACCCCGATGCGGCGCGAACCCGCGCACCGCAGCGAAATGGTCAATCAAGGCCTGTTTGGTGAGGTATTCGAAGTTTTGGCGCACGACCGCGAGTGGAGCCACGTCCGCCTGGGCCACGACGGCTACGAAGGCTGGGTACTGACCCAGCAAACCACGCCGCTGAGCCGCGAATCCTACCGGAGCCAACTGGACCGCCCACAGGCCGTGGTGGCCAGTGCCGTAGACTTGGTGGACCACGCCCAACCCATGAAGAGCCGTACCGTCGTAGCCGGCTCCTACCTCCCCTATTTGACCGACGGCCAACTGGAGCTGGGCGACGAAACCTACCACTACCAGGGTCCGCTCGCCGACCTTAAGCCCAGCCGCGACAGCGTGGTGCGCCATGCTTTTACGTTTTTAAACGCGCCCTACCTCTGGGGCGGACGGAGTGCCTTTGGCATCGACTGCAGCGGACTTACCCAAGTCAGTTTTCGCATGGCGGGCATCAACCTGCTCCGCGACGCCTACCAGCAGGCCAACCAAGGTCAAACCGTGGATTTTCTCGAGGAAGCCGTCGAGGGCGACCTCGCATTCTTTGACAACGAAGAAGGCCGCATAACCCACGTAGGCCTGGTACTGAGCGACCACCGCATCCTGCACGCAAGCGGATCCGTGCGCGTCGATGCCCTCGACCCCAGCGGCATTTATAACGCCGAGCTCGGTCGGCACACCCACCGTCTGCGCATTTTAAAGCGCTTGATTTAACCGATGCAGCAGGCTTCCGTGTGGCGCAACGCCGCGGTCTGGGTCGCCGCATTGGGCTACTTTGTGGACATTTACGACCTGCTGCTCTTCAGCATCGTTCGGGTTCCGTCGCTGGACGACCTCGGCGTAGCGAACTCGTTTGAAAGCGGACTCCTGATTATCAACGTGCAAATGCTCGGCCTGATGCTGGGCGGCATCCTTTGGGGCGTGCTGGGCGACCGATTGGGCCGCACCCGGGTGCTGTTTTTGTCCATCCTCATTTATTCGCTCGGAAACGTGGCCAACGGACTGGTTCAGAACGAGCTGCAGTACGCCGCCGTGCGCTTTTTAGCCGGAATCGGACTCGCGGGCGAGCTGGGCGCCGGCATTACCCTGGTCAGCGAACTGCTTCCAGCCGCCAAGCGGGGCATCGGAACGTCCATGGTCGCCGGCATTGGCCTACTGGGCGCCGTGGCCGCGTTTTTTGTGGCGCAGGCCGTGGAATGGCGCACCGCCTACTTCATCGGGGGAGGCATGGGGCTCAGCCTGCTCCTGCTGCGGCTGCGGGTCCTCGACTCCAGCTTATTTCAGCAAACGGCCGCGCGCAGCGACGTGGTGCGGGGCAACTTTTTTCAGCTTTTTCGAACCCGCGAGCGCAGCCTCCGCTACCTGCGGAGCGTGCTAATCGGCTTGCCTACGTGGTTTGTTATCGGGATTTTGGTCAGCTTCAGCAAGGAATTTGCCCTCCACCTCGGCATTAAAGGCGAAGTGGACCCGGGGCGCGGAATCCTCTACGCGTACGCGGCCATTTCGCTCGGCGATATTTTAATTGGTTTTCTAAGCCAAGCGCTTAAGTCGCGAAAAAAAGCGCTTTATGTGTTTTACGCGATTACCGCCTTGGGTATGCTGCGGTTTTTCACGGCCTCGACCGTGGACCAACTGTACTGGGCCTGCGGCATCATGGGCTTTGGTACGGGGTTTTGGGCGCTGTTTGTAACCGTGGGCGCCGAAAACTTCGGCACCAACCTGCGGGCCACTGCCGCCACCACCATTCCCAACATGGTGCGGGGATCGCTCAACGCGATCTCGGCACTCTTCCTATGGCTCACGGCGCAGGCGGGCTATTTGGAGGGCGGAATCCTCACGGCTACGGTGGTTTTCGCCCTCACCCTTTGGGCCGCAGCCGGGCTGACCGAGACCTTTGGCCGCGACCTCGACTTTGTCGAAAAAGACTAGCGGCGTTTTTTCGGCGCAGCCTGCAGCTTGACCACCACCTCCTGAAGGGAATCCGCCCGGCGCTGGGCGGCCAGCATCGTGCGTTCGGCAGCCAGGCGTTCCAAGCGCCATACGTCGCGCTGGGTGGCGTTGCGCAGCACCCGCTCCGCCAAGGAATCCGCCCGCAATTGAGCCAACTTGAGCTCGTCGGCCCGGCGTTCCAGCTCGCGCGCGAGTTCCAGCGAAGCCTGCTCCGATTGGAATCCCCAGCGCTCCACCGCCACCAAGCTGTCGCGAACCGCGGCTATGCGGAGTTCCGCCCGAAGGCTGTCCTCGCGCAGTCGATCCATGGTGCGCGTTTGAACCTCCACGACGCTCTTGGGAACGCCGCAGGAGGCGACGGCCAGTACCAATCCGAGTATACCTATGCTTCGCACGCCCTAAAGGTAGGGCGCGTCGTACATTCGCTCTATGCCCGTACTTGACGTCCGAAGTCCCGCCGAATTTGCCCAAGGCCACGTACCGGGTGCGTATTCGGTGCCCCTATTCTCCGACCGCGAGCGAGCCGAAATCGGCACGGTGTACAAGCAGCAGTCGCCCGCCAAGGCGGTTCGCTTGGGGCTAACCTATGCGGGGCAGCGAATGGGCGAACTCGTGGCCGAAGTTGACGCCTTGGTCAAGCGGGACCACAGCCCACTGGAGGTCTACTGCTGGCGCGGCGGACAGCGAAGCGGATCCGTCGCTTGGCTGCTCGGAACGGCCGGCTACAGCGTCCAGCGCTGGGAGGGCGGTTACAAAGCCTACCGGCAACGCGTTCTAAGCGAATGGGGCAGCCCACGACCCTACGTGGTATTGGCGGGACTGACCGGCGCGGGCAAGACCGAAGTCCTACGCGCCATGGCCGAGCTCGGCGGACCCGTGCTCGACCTGGAGGGCCTAGCCCACCACAAGGGGTCTGCCTTCGGCCAAATTGGCGAACTTCCGCAGCCGACCAACGAACAATTCGAAAACCACGGAGCCCAATGCCTCGAGGTCCTGAGCGACGCACCGCGGATTTGGATTGAAGACGAATCGAGGTCCATCGGCCGAATTTGGCTGCAGCAGAGCTTTTTCGCTCACAAAAAGTCCGCCCCCGTCGTGCTTTTGGAGCGCAGCCTGGAGGAGCGCATCCAGCGCCTGGTCGCAGCCTACGGCGAAGCCACGCGCACCGAGCTGGCCGAAACCTTTATGCGCATTTCCAAACGCCTCGGCGACCAAAACGCGCGCGAAGCCGTGGGCCACGTGGAACAGGGCAACCTGGCCGACGCGGCGCGCATCGCCCTTCACTACTACGACCGAACCTACGCCGAAAGCGTGGCCGCGCGAGCGACCCACGTGGCCGAACGAATCGACGGAAGTGGCCTTAGCGACGCCGAAGTTGCTAAGCTAATCCTCTCTTTACCATGAAATTAACGGAATTCAATCCCGGCTCCGGCTGCGGATGCAAGCTTGGCCCCGAAGCCCTACAGTGCATATTGGCGGCCAGCGGGGTACGTTCCGACGACGAATGGCCCACCCTCTGGGTTGGCCACGAGCACGCCGACGACGCGGCCGTGGTGGACCTCGGCGACGGGCGCGGATTGGTGCAAACCGTTGACTTTTTTACCCCCATTGTCGACGACCCCTACGACTTCGGGCGCATCGCCGCAACCAACGCCCTCAGCGACGTCTACGCCATGGGTGGCCGGCCCATCTCGGCGCTGGCCCTGCTGGCTTGGCCTATTGAACGGCTTCCGGGCGCCTTGGCCGGCCGGGTAATCGAAGGAGCGAGAGATGTTTGCCGCGAAGCCGGGATTCCACTGGCCGGCGGACACAGCGTCGATATTCCCGAACCGCTTTTTGGCCTCAACGTGAGCGGACTTGTGGACAAAGCACACCTGAAAACCAACAACCAAGCACAGCCTGGGGACCGACTCTACCTCACCAAGCCCTTGGGCTTGGGCATGATTGCGACAGCCGTCAAGCGCGGGGTGGCCACCGAAGAAGACCGAGCCTGGGCCTTGCGCGCCATGCTTCAGCGCAACGACGTGGGCATGCAGTTGGCAGAAATCCCCGGACTGCACAGCATGACCGACGTAACGGGGTACGGACTGGCCGGGCACCTGCTCGAAGTTGCCAGCGCCAGCGGCCTCCGCGCCGAATTGGACCTTGAATCGATTCCGACCTACCGTCCGCCGCGACTCAAGGAACTCTACCAGCAATTCTGCATGCCCAACCTGACCACGACCAACTACCGTTCGGTGCAGGCCGACGCCAGCGCCATGGACGGGTACACCATGGCCGTGCTCTGCGATCCCCAAACCAGCGGAGGCCTGCTGCTCTTTGCTTCGCCCGAGGCCGCACCGAAGGTTGAAGACGTGCTTCGAAGCCACGGCCTCCACGCAAACCCCATCGGAACCATGGCATCTTTTGACCCCGCGGTGGCCCGATTGAGCTTCGCTTCCTAAATTGCCTACTATATCGTAATATTGCAATATAGCAATACTGCGCCATGGGAACCCGCCACACCGAGCAATTCAGCACCGAACTCAACACCACCGCCGACCTGTTTAAGGCACTAGGCCACCCCGCACGCTTGGCCATAGTCCGCGCAATCGCCGAAGAACAAGCATGTGTTTGCGGCGAGTTTGTGCGCGTTACTGGTCTGTCGCAAGCCACGGTAAGCCAGCACCTTAAGGAACTCAAGTCCGCCGGACTGATTCAAGGCCAAATCCGCCGTTCGTGGCCTCCAAACACCCCCCATGCCGTGCTGCTGAATCCGCCCAAGGACTTTAGTTTGGCCGCTAACGCCATCAGCCAAGCCTTGGCGCAGGGCCCCTTAACGCTCCTTTTTGTCTGCACCCACAATTCGCGACGAAGCCAGCTCGCCGAAGCATGGGCCCTAGACGTCTTTCGGGACGTGCCCGGGCTTCGCGTGCGCAGCTGCGGAACCGAACGCACCCAATGCCACCCCAACACGGCATCGGCGCTGGCATCCCGCGGGTGGACGGTCACCGAAACCGCACCGGGAAGCTACCGCGTCGAGCGCAACGGGATCTCGGCCAACCTTCATTCCAAAACCCTCGACGACCTGCCTTCGGGCGAACGCGTGGTTGCGTTCATGACCTGTGCCGAGGCCGACGAAGCCTGCCCCGCCATACTTGGGGCCCTGGCACGCATTCCCTGGCGCTACAGCGACCCAAAAATCTACGACGGAACGCCGGCGGCGTTAGACGCCTACGTCGAAACATCGAACGCCGTGCAGCGCGACCTTCTGCAGCTCCGCGGGCACATCAATCCCCGCTAGTCGCATGAAGTTCCTTGACAAGTACCTCACCGTGTGGATCTTTTTGGCCATGGCAGTTGGCTTGGCTTTGGGGCAATTCACCTCACTGGCCGCAAACCTCAATCCCAAAAATGGCGGGGTGCACCCGGCTTTGGCCATTGGCCTCTTCAATGGACTCATGCTTATCGGTCTTGCCCGCTGCATTGCCATGGTAGTCGTGTGGAACGACCTCGCCTGCGGAAACCGAACCTATGCTGCGGGCTTGGTCGCCCTGAACAGCCTGTTCCAGCTCGCCTTTTACGCGCTTTTTGCGGGTTTTTTCCTCAACACCGTTCCCAGATGGCTCGGAATGCCGCACACCGCAGATGTCACGGTATCCCCGCGGTTGGTGGCCGAAAGTGTGGCCCTTTACCTCGGACTCCCCTTTGCCCTTGGCCAAGCACTGCGCGCAGCGAGCATTCGCTTTAAGGGCGCGGGTTGGTTTTCCGACGTACTGATGCCCCGTTTGAGTCCGCTCACCCTCGTCGCGCTGCTGGCGACGATCGCCTTTATGTTTTCGCTGAAAGGGGATGAAATATTGGCCTTACCGCTGGATGTACTGCGCTTGGCCATTCCCTTGACCCTGTACTTCGTGGTGATGTTTTTCTTCACATTCTGGCTCGCACGGCTACAGGGAGCACCCTACGCGACCACGGCAGCCCTTGCCTTCACCTCGGCTGGCAACAACTTTGAGCTTGCGATTGCCGTAGCCATTGCGAGCTTTGGACTCAGCTCAGACGAGGCCTTTGCGGGCGTGGTGGGGCCGCTCATCGAAGTGCCGGTGTTAATTCTCTTGGTACAGGTGGCGCTGCGGCTCCGCGCACGCTTCGTAGCTTAGGGGCATGGCCGCATTCCATACCACCTACCTCGGAAGCCTTCGCTGCAGCAACCTGCACGAGCAATCCAGCACCCGCATCTTTACCGACGCTCCCACCGACAACCAAGGCATGGGGTCGGCCTTTTCACCAACCGATTTGTGTGCGCTGAGCTTGACCACCTGCATCGTTACCACC
>JAJTFK010000003.1:0-9902 GCA_021298655.1 Cryomorphaceae bacterium
GGTCGCGGGCGAACGTGGCCTCAATGCCAACTTCTTCGTAGCTGAACACGGTTCCGAGGGGAAGCCCGGCGAGGCGGACAAGGGCTTCAAATGCATCCATCGCTTCGGCCCGCACGTAAAAAAGGGAGATGCTGCCCTGCGAACCCAAGCGGGGCGCCGTCGCCTGCAACTCGGCCACCGACTCGTACACAAAGACCTCGTGGCGCAGGGAATAAACCGGCTGCGCCCAAATCGAGGGCTCGTAGAGCACCAGACCCAACACGGGCTGGCCGGTCGCCACCGCTTGGGCGAGCGGGGCGTGGTCCGCCCAACGGAGGTCGCGCTTAAACCAAACTACCTGAAGTTCCACTACGATCGAACAAAAACCCAGCGGGTTTCGTTCGAAGCCGTGCGCAAAAAAGTGTAGCCTTCGGCCGAGAATTTTTTGGCGACCTCGGGGTCGCTGCTGGCATGGTTGGCCAGAAAGCGGGCCATTGCACCGCGGGCTTGCTTGCTCAACGCCGAAACCGAGCGGGTTTTTCCGTTCACGGTCTGCAGAAAAACGCAGTCAATCCAGTCCGTAAAACGCGGCCGGTCAAGGACCTCTGCGTACTCGTCGCTGGCGCAGTTCACCACGGGACCGCCCTGGGCGTCGTCGGCGAGCCACTGACTTACGGAGTCCTTCCAGAAGGATACCAGCCGGTGGCCATCCAAGCTTTGGCCCACGTCCAAGCGGTAGGGCAGGACCCCGTCGCTTGGCCGAAGCACGCCGTAGAGCCCCGACAGGATGCGCAGGCGTTCTTCGGCTCGGTCGGGCTTGGTCCATTTTGTGGGGAGTAACCGGCCGTAGGCTTCGCCGGTGAAGGTCCAGGCGGCCTGGGTGCCGGGGGCCTCGGGCGTCCAAGCGGCCCATTGCGCGGCAGCGTGTTCGGCGACCTTGGGGCTGCAGGAATACCATTCCGCCCAATTCAGGTTGGCGGCCCGAACGCGGTCGGCGAGCAGCGCAGCCTGCGCCAGTAAGGGTGCGCTCGATTTCGCCGCAGGAGCCAGCTGGGCGTTCATGGTTTTGGAGGGGGAAAGCAGGATGCGCACGAGCGGAAGGCTGGTTGTTAGTTGCTCGCTTCGGGTCTGAAGAGGGTGGGGCGAACCATTGGGCAAATTTGCGTTATACCTTGCAGTATGCGACACTTTTTGATGACAATCCTTGCGCTGGCTGCCGGAGTGGCTGGTGCTCAGAAGCTTCCGGCCACGATTGAGCTGGGGGCGAGCCTGCCCATGCCGCAGCTGGAGCTGGCCGACGCCACCCGCGACGACGACGCGGCAATGACCTTGGCCTCGGCGGCAACCGAACGCGGTCTGGTGGTTATTTTCACGAGCAATACCTGCCCCTTTGTGGTGGGCAACGGGCCGAAGTCCGAGGGGTGGGAGGGCCGCTACCGCGACCTGACGGCCTTTGCGAAAAGGTGCAACGTGGGCATCGTGTACGTGAACTCCAATGAGGCCAAGCGGTCCGAAGGCGAGTCCATGGAGGCCATGCGCCAGCGCGCCAAAAAATACAAGTACCAGGCTCCCTACCTTTTTGACGAAGGCCATAAACTGGCTGACGCCTTTGGTGCGCGGACCACACCCCATGTGTTTTTGTTTGATGCGACCCAAACGCTGGTTTACCTCGGAGCCATCGACGACAACGTCGATTCCGCCAAAAAGGTGAAAAAAGCCTGGCTCAAGGATGCGCTCACGGCCATGTCGGGAAATCAAGCGATCAAGGTGCCCCAGACCAAAAACCTGGGTTGCAGCATCAAACGCGTGCAGTAAGCGGTGCAGGCCGAGGTACTTGCGATCGGAACCGAGCTGCTGCTGGGCCAAACCGTCGACACGAATTCGGCCTGGATTGGCGAGCGCTTGGCGGAACTTGGAGTGACGCTGCGCCGCAAGACGGTGGTGGCCGACCGACCCGAGGACGTGCGTGCCGCGCTGGACGCCGTGCTTCCCGATACGCGCTGGGTGCTCATTACCGGCGGATTGGGTCCGACCAAGGACGACCTCACCAAAAATGTGCTGAACGAATACTTTGGCGGAAAATTGGTGTTTCGCCCGGAGATCTATGCACACATCGAGGCGCTCTTTGCCCGAATGGGGCGGGTTCCGGGACCACTCAACCGCGGTCAAGCGGAACTCCCCGACGTGTGCGAGCCGCTGCCCAACGCCAAAGGAACGGCGCCCGGGATGCTTTTTTCCCGGGGCGAGGTGCGCTTCGCAAGCATGCCCGGCGTGCCCTACGAGATGAAGCACCTGATGGAGGCCCACGTGCTGCCGCGCATCAAGGCCGAATCGGATGCCCACATCGAACACCGCTTTTTTATGGTGCAGGGCATTCCCGAGTCGGAGCTCGCAGCCCGCATTGCCGATTGGGAGTCGAGTTTGGCGGACGGGCTCAGTTTGGCCTACCTGCCCTCGCCGGGCGTGGTCAAGCTCCGGCTGACGGCGCGCACGCGGGACCCTCGTGAGGCCGCAGCCCTCTTGGAGCCGGCTTCATCGGGCCTTCGCGGCGTTTTGGGCCGCGACATTTTCGCCGAAGATTGGAAGACCCTCGAGGAAGTGGTGGGCGAGCGCCTGGTGGCGGCCGGCCAAAGCCTGGCGGTTGCCGAGAGCTGCACCGGTGGCGCTATTTCGGCTTTGGTTACGCGGGTTCCCGGTTCGTCGCGCTACCTGCTCGGCGGGGTAGTGGCGTATGCGAACGAGGTCAAGGTCCGCATGCTCGGCGTGAACGAGGCGGATTTGCTGATGCACGGTGCCGTAAGCGAACCGGTGGTGCGGGCCATGGCCCGCGGAGTACGAAAGCGTTTTGGGTCGGACTGGGGTCTGGCGAGCAGCGGCGTGGCCGGGCCCGACGGGGGTACCCCGGAGAAACCCGTAGGAACGGTGTGGTTGGCGGTGAGCGGTCCCGGTGTGGAATGGGCGGCTCGCTTTCAGATGGGCGACCACCGCGAGCGCACGGTCCGCAAATCCGTTTTGGAGGTTTTGAATCGCTTGCGCGGATTTTTGCCCCAAGAACCTGCGAAAGATTAAGAAATTCGCTGTACATTTGCACTCCCGTTGCGAAACGGATAAAGATTAACACCGCGCGATTATGTCACGAGTTTGCGAGATTACCGGTAAGAAAGCCATGGTGGGCAACCATGTGTCGTTCTCAAACAAGAAAAACAAGCGCACGTTTGACGTGAACTTGATGCGTAAAAAGTTTTACGTTGCTGCTGAAGATAAGTGGGTTACCCTGCGCATCTCGGCTGCGGCGTTGAAGACGATTAACAAGAAGGGCATTGAGGCTGTGTTGGCCGAAGCCCGCGCCAGCGGCAACGTAGCGCTTTAATTTTTTAGGAATCATGGCAAAAAAAGGCAATCGCGTACAGGTGATCCTCGAGTGCACCGAGCACAAAGAGAGTGGCATGGCCGGAACGTCGCGCTACATCACGACCAAGAATAAGAAGAACACGCCGGACCGCATGGAGATTAAGAAGTTTAATCCCGTGCTCAAGCGTATGACTGTTCACAAAGAAATTAAGTAACCATGGCAAAGAAAGTAGTTGCAACCCTGAAAAAAGCCGGTGGCGTTACCTACGCCAAGGCCATTAAAATGGTTAAAACCGAGCGCGGTGGATACGCCTTCGAAGAGAAGGTGATGGTTAAGGACGACGTAGCCAACTTTTTTAAGTCCTAAGTCGCGCCAACGCACGCTAAATGAAACCGCTCCCCGAGCGGTTTTTTTATACCTTAATCCTTCGTAATGGCATTGTTTGGTCTCGGAAAAACTAAGGAGGTTCTCTTCGGCGGACTCAGTAAGCTCTTTGGCGGCAAGTCCACGGTGGATTCGTCGACCCTGGATGCCCTGGAGGAGGCCCTCATTTCGGCCGACGTGGGCGTGGAAACCGCCGTGCGCTTGGTCGAAGCGGTGGAAGAGCGCGTGGCCCGAGACAAGTACCTGACCGAAGACGAGCTCAAGGCGTTGATTCGCGACGAGCTTGCCGACCAATTTGCCGCCTGGGCCGATGTGGCACCCGCAGCGGTTCCGGCCGGGCAGCCCCGGGTGATTTTGGTGGTTGGGGTCAATGGAGTGGGCAAGACGACTTCGGTAGGTAAGCTCGCCAAGAAGTTCCGCCTTGAGGGCCAGCAGGTCGTGCTGGGCGCCGCCGATACGTTCCGAGCGGCTGCCGTAGACCAGCTGCGCATTTGGGCCGAGCGCTCCGGAGCGACCTTCATCGAAAAGGGAATGAATACCGATCCGGCCGCGGTGGCCTATGCGGCGGCCGAAGCGGGTGCCCGAAACGCCGGGGGTGTAGTGCTGGTCGATACCGCAGGCCGCCTGCACAACAAGGTGAACCTGATGAACGAGCTGGGCAAAATCCGCCGGGTTATGGACAAGATCGTGGTCGGTGCGCCCCACGAAACCTGGTTGGTGCTCGATGCGTCAACGGGTCAGAACGCCGTGAACCAGGCCGTCGAGTTTTCGAAGGTTACGCCGCTTACGGGATTGATATTGACCAAGATGGACGGGACCGCTCGAGGCGGCGTGGTCCTGGCAATCGCCGAAAAGCTCCGCGTGCCGGTGCGCTACATTGGCGTAGGTGAGGGGGTTGATGACCTTCAGGAATTCGACGCCAAGGCGTTCTTAAACGCCTTACTTAGTTAGGTTATGAAGACGAAGGAGGAGATCACGGCCAACTGGCTTCCGCGCTATACCGGCGTGAAGGTTGGGGAAATGTCGGAGTACATTTTACTGACCAACTTCAACGAATACCTCCACCGCTTTGTGGCGATGACGGGCGGGCATATTGTGGATCCGCACCGGAGCATGCCCACAGCCCACGGTCAGGGAATTACCATGATTAACTTCGGCATGGGCAGCCCCAACGCAGCCACCGTGAGCGACTTGCTGAGCATCGTGCAGCCCAAGGCCATCCTCTTTCTCGGTAAGTGCGGCGGCCTGAAGCAGCGAACCAAGGTGGGCGACTTCATTCTGCCCATCGGTGCGATTCGGGGCGAGGGCGCTTCGGATTCCTATTTTCCGCCGGAAGTGCCGTCGCTGCCGGCCTTCATGCTGCAGCGCGCCACGTCGCACATCATCCGCAACCGAAATCTCGACTACTGGACGGGTACCGTGTACACGACCAACCGCCGCGTTTGGGAACACGACGACCGCTTCAAGGAATACCTGCGCATGACCCGTGCGCTGGCTATTGATATGGAAACGGCCACCCTATTTTCGGCCGGATTCCACAACCGCCTGCATTTGGGTGCCTTGCTTTTGGTTTCGGACCAGCCCATGACCCCCGAGGGCGTGAAGACGAGCGAAAGCGACGCCAAGGTTTCGAGCGACTTCGTTGGGACCCACATTAGCATTGGTATTGAAACCTTAGAAGAAATTAAGAATCAAGGACTTTCTGTTCACCACCTCAAGTTTTAAGTTAAGCATATGCGCACCAAGTCCGCGGCCAAGAACCGCATCAACGTCGTTACCCTGGGCTGTTCCAAAAACGTGTACGACAGCGAAGTACTGATGGGCCAGCTCAAGGCCGCCGGCAAAGACGTGGTGCACGAGCAGGAAGGCCGCATCGTGGTCATCAACACCTGCGGGTTCATTGAAAACGCCAAAGAGGAGTCCATCAACACCATCCTCGAAGCCGTTGAAGCCAAGGAGGCCGGCCTGCTCGACAAGGTCTTTGTTACGGGCTGCCTCAGCGAGCGCTACAAGCCGGAACTCGAAAAGGAGATTCCCAACGTGGACCAGTACTTCGGAACCCGCGATTTACCGTTGCTGCTCAAGGCCTTGGGAGCGGACTACCGAAAGGAGCTGGTGGGCGAGCGCCTGACCACCACGCCCCAGCACTTTGCCTACCTGAAAATTTCGGAAGGGTGCGATCGACCCTGCTCGTTTTGTGCGATTCCCCTGATGCGCGGCAAGCACCGATCGACGCCCATCGAAGACCTGGTCACCGAAGCCGAAAAACTCGCCGCCAAGGGCGTGGTCGAACTTATTTTGATCGCCCAAGATTTAACCTACTACGGCCTGGACCTCTACGGCGAGCGCCGTCTGGCCGAGCTGGTGACGGCCCTGAGCGCGGTGAACGGCATTCAGTGGATTCGCTTGCACTACCTGTTCCCGACGGGCTTCCCCGAAGACGTACTGGACGTGATTCGCGAGAATCCCAAGGTGTGCCGCTACATCGACATTCCGCTGCAGCACATTGCCGACAACGTGCTCAAAAGCATGCGGCGCGGAACCACGCACGCCAAAACCGACAAGCTCCTGGCGGCCATGCGCGAAAAAGTTCCCGGCATCGCGGTGCGCACGACCTTGATCGTGGGCTATCCCGGCGAAACCGAGGCGGATTTTGACGAGTTGCTCGATTGGGTGCGCGCGCAACGTTTCGAGCGCCTTGGCGTGTTCACCTACAGCCACGAAGAAAATACCCATGCCTACGGCCTGGAGGATGACGTTCCGGCCGACGTGAAGGCCGCGCGCCAACAGGCGGTAATGGAGGTTCAGCGCGAAATTTCGCTGGAGCGCAACGAGTCCATGATCGGCGAAACGCTTTCGGTGATCATTGACCGAAGCGAGGGCGATGCCTACATTGGCCGCACCGAGTTTGATTCGCCCGACGTGGACAACGAGGTGCGCATCGAGGCTCCCGGCTTGCACCTCAAGCGCGGAACCTTTGTTACGGCGCGCATTATCGGCGCTACGGAATACGACCTCGAGGCAGAACTCG
The DNA here is from genome assembly GCA_021298655.1 of Cryomorphaceae bacterium. Lineage (GTDB taxonomy): Bacteria > Bacteroidota > Bacteroidia > Flavobacteriales > Schleiferiaceae > TMED14. The sequence goes on from JAJTFK010000003.1 coordinate 6,747, forward strand.
TTACCCGTTTCTAGCAACCGGTTTTTGTGGATAAATCACCTTAGCCGTTTGTACATGGCTTCGGGCGGTGGGTTAACTTTAGGATTCCGCCATGTACCTCGTATTTGACACTGAAACCACCGGATTGCCAAGGGATTGGAACGCGCCCCTGAGCGATCTGGACAACTGGCCTCGGGTCGTTCAGGTAGCTTGGCAACTCCACGCGGCCGACGGCTCCTTGGTCGAAGCCTGCGATTTTTTGGTTCAGCCCGACGGATTTAACATTCCCTTTGGGGCAGAGGACATTCACGGGATCAGCACGGAGCTTGCTCGGACCGAGGGATTGCCTGCGGCCGAGGTTATGGCGAAGCTGCGCGACGCACTGGCCCGGGCCGAGTTCATGGTGGGCCACAACCTGAAGTTTGACCTGAACGCCCTGGGTGCCGAGTTCCTTCGCTTGGGATGGGATGAGTCATGGATCACGAAGCCGGTGCTCGATACGATGACACCCCAAACGGCGGCCTTGGTTGGGATTCCCGGTCGCGGAGGATTTAAGCCCGCCAAGTTGGGTGAGCTGCACGCCAAGCTCTTTGGCCAAGCCTTCGCAGAGGCCCACAACGCCACAGCCGACGTCGAAGCCACGGCCCGTTGTTTTTGGGAACTGGTTCGGATTCGGCATTGGCAGCCCGCGCAGCTCGGGGTGCAGCCCGACCAACTCGAGGCCTTTATCGCATCCCACCCCAACATGGTTTCGCCCGTCGGGCTGAAGCACCGAAACCTCAAGCAGGCGAGCGCCGCACTGCGGGCGGCGGCTTCGGCCGCTCCGGCGACCCCCGACTTGCCCGAAACCCCCAGCGCGGTCCAGGGTCTCGATTCCGACGTGCCGTTTTTTCACCTGCACGTTCACAGCCAGTTTAGTGTGCTTCAGGCTACCACCAAGGTTCCGGACCTCATTAAGCGGGCGGCCGCCGACGGACAGCCTGCGGTAGCCTTGACCGACCTCGGGAACATGATGGGCGCTTTTCAGTTTGTCCAGGGGGTGCAGACCTACAACAAAAATCGTCCGGAGGGAACCCCGGAACTGAAAGCCATCGTGGGCATGGACGCCTACCTGTGCCGTAACCACCTGGACCGTAGCCAAAAAGACGACGGGTTCCAGATTCCGCTCCTGGCCAAAAACAAAACCGGCTACCACAACCTGGCGAAGCTCAGTTCCATCGCCTACATCGATGGGTTTTACTACGTTCCGCGCATCGACCGCGACCTGCTGCTCGCCCACAAAGAGGGGGTCATGGTGACCACCGGCGGCATAATGGGTGAAGTGCCGCAGCTCATTCTCAACGTAGGCGAAAAGCAGGCCGAGGAAGCGTTTTTGTGGTGGAAGGCCCAGTTTGGCGCAGATTTTTACGCCGAAATCAACCGCCACGGTCTGCCCGAAGAAGATGCGGTAAACGTCGTGCTCCAGCGCTTCTGCGCCGCCCACGGTGTGAAGGCGGTGGCGGCCAACAATTCGTTTTACCTCGACGAGGCCCAGGCCGAAGCCCACGACATTTTGCTTTGCGTCAAGGAATCCGAGAAAAAATCGACGCCGATTGGCCGCGGCCGCGGATTCCGGTATGGCTTCCCGAACAGCAAGTTCTACCTCACTACCCAGGCGGAAATGCGCAAGCGCTTCGCGGACTGGCCGGAGGCGCTCGCGAATTTGGCTGAAATCCTGGAGAAAGTCGAGAACTTTGGCTTGGCCCGCGACGTGCTTTTGCCGGCGTTTGAAATACCGTCGGAATTTGTGCACCCCGACGACGCGGTCGACGGAGGAAAGCGGGGTGAAAACGCGTACTTACGGCACTTGACCTACGTAGGGGCCGCGAAGCGCTGGGGCGATCCAGTACCGGCTGAAATCGTTGAACGGATTGATTTTGAGCTGGAAACCATTGAGCGCACCGGCTACCCGGGCTACTTCTTGATCGTTCAAGACTTTTGCCAAGCCGCCCGCGATATGGGCGTAAGCGTCGGGCCGGGCCGCGGGTCTGCGGCAGGTTCGGCCGTTGCCTACGCCACAGGCATCACGAACGTCGATCCCATTACCTACGACTTGCTGTTCGAGCGCTTCCTGAATCCGGACCGCGTGAGCCTGCCCGATATCGATATTGACTTTGACGACCGGGGCCGCGACAAGGTCATTCAGTACGTCATCGACAAGTACGGCGCCAACCAGGTTGCTCAGATCATTACCTACGGATCCATGGCGGCCAAGTCGGCGATTAAGGACGCGGGTCGCGCTCTGGACTTGCCGTTTGACGAGGCCGACCGACTCACGAAGTCGGTGCCCGACAACTCGAGCCTTCCGGTTCTTCTGGATTCCGACGATGCCGCGATTCGCGAAAAATTCCGCAACGAGGACTACGACAAGGCGGTCGCCCTTCGCGAAATGGCGAAAGGCACCGACCTCAAAGCGGCCACGCTGCAGCAGGCTAAAGTGCTCGAAGGCTCGCTGCGCAACACGGGCATTCACGCCTGTGGCGTGATCATCACGCCCAGCGACATTCGCGAGCTGATTCCGGTTGCTACAGCCAAAGACAGCGCGATGTGGACCACGCAGTTCGACAACGCCGTGGTTGAGTCGGCAGGGCTGCTGAAGATGGACTTCTTGGGGCTCAAGACGCTTACGCTCATCAAGGACAGCCTGGAGTTGGTCCGCAAGCGCCACGGCGTCGAAATAGACATCGAACACATTCCGCTCGACGACACGGCTACGTACGAGCTTTTTCAGCGCGGAGACACGGTCGGCATCTTCCAGTACGAATCGCCTGGCATGCAAAAGCACCTCAAGGACCTCAAGCCCACGGTCTTTGGCGACTTGATTGCCATGAACGCGCTGTACCGTCCGGGTCCGCTTGAATACATACCGAGCTTCATTCGCCGCAAGCACGGGGTGGAACCGATTTCGTACGACCTCGCCGACATGGAGGAATACCTGCGCGAAACCTACGGCATCACGGTCTACCAAGAACAGGTCATGCTGCTGTCGCAAAAGCTTGCTGGATTCAGCAAGGGCCAGGCAGACATGCTTCGCAAGGCCATGGGCAAGAAGATCAAGGCGGTGCTGGACCAAATGAAGCCCCAATTTGTTCAGGGCGGCATCGAACGGGGCCATGCGGAACCGATCCTTGAGAAGAT
>JAJTFK010000003.1:9965-102296 GCA_021298655.1 Cryomorphaceae bacterium
GACATCAACGAGTCCGAGGGGCCGTTCACCGTCAACCGCGAGGGGGCGATTCGCTTCGGTCTCCTTGGAATGAAGGGGGTAGGAGCCGCGGCCGTCGACTTTTTGCTTGCAGACCGCGCCGACAATGGGCCCTATACCAGTGTGTTTGACGCGGCGCGCCGCCTCGACTTGCGGGTGGTCAACAAGGGCACTTGGGAGTCGCTGGCGCTCGGCGGAGCCTTTGATCGCTTCGAGGGCGTGCACCGCGCCATGTTTTTTGCCGAAGAAGCCGACGGTCGCCCGTTCGTGGAGCGCTTGCGTCGCTACGGTCAAGCCTATCAAGATCAGCTGAATTCCGCCCAAGTTAGCCTGTTTGGCGAAGACAGCGGCGTCGACACGCCCGAGCCCGCGCTGCCGCAGGTTCCGACTTGGAACAACCTCGAGTTGCTCAAACGCGAGAAAGAGGTGATCGGCATTTACGTCAGTTCGCACCCGCTCGATGCCTACCGCTTTGAGCTGCGCACATTTAGAAAGCAGTCGGTCGGTGAACTGGCTTCGCTCGAAACCTTTGTTCAGGGCAAGGGCTCCCGTGATTTTGTGGTGGCCGGCATTGTGACCAACGCCCAGGTGCGCACAACCCGTACCGGCCGCGAAATGGGCAGTTTTGTGCTCGAAGACGAAGAAGGCGCGACGGAATTTGTGCTTTTTGGCCAGCAGTTTCTTGATCAGCGCAGCTTTTTTGTCAACGACCTCATGGTCCTGGTGCGGGGACGGGTGCAGCGTCCCGCCTGGGCTCGCGACGACAACCAGGCCAAGCTGGTGGCCGACATCCACAAAATCCAGCTGCTGAGTGAGGTATTCGATCGCGAAGCCCGCGGCCTCACGCTCTTTGCCGCGGTTCAGGACATTACGCCCGAAACATGGGGCGAGTTGGCGCAGATTTTGCGCGCCAGTCCCGGTACGCAGCGCCTGCAGTTCCATATTGGGGATGCCGCAAGCCAAACCCAGCTCCGCTTGCCCAGCCGAGCGGGTGGGGTGCAGATTACCCGGGAATTGCTCGCGAACCTCGATGAACTCAAACACTTTCACGCGGCCGTGCGCCTGGATTGACATGAAGCATATCGAAATGGCTTTTGGTTTGTGGCTCCTGACCGTGGGTCTGGTTGCCCAAAACGCGTTCGACGCTCAAGGAAGGCGAACGGGATCCTGGTCCGCCAAGCACCCCAACGGCCAGCCGCGCTACGAGGGGCAGTTTGAGGCGGGCGTGCCCGTTGGCCGCTTCACCTACTACCACGAAAACGGGTTTCGAAGCGCGCAGATGGACTACCGCGGGCGCAGCGGCGTCTGCATGTCGGAACAGTACGACGAAAAGGGCAAGCTGATGGCCCGGGGCAAGTACACCGCCTCGCGGCAGCGCGACAGCATTTGGGTCACCTTTGCTTTTGATGGCAGCATGCTGGAGCACGCGCCCTACCGGACCGACACGCTCCACGGGGCCTACACCATGTTTTATCCCGACGGCAAGGTGATGGAGCGCGGAACCTACGTCAACGGACGAAAGCAGGGGGCGTGGACGCGGTTCTCCGATGCCGGTAACAAGGAGCGCACCTCAAACTTTGTCGACGGCCGCCTTCAGGGTTCTTGGGCGGAATTTGATGCCGACGGTCGAGTGGCCGTCTCGGGCAGCTACGTCAACGACCTCCGCCAGGGTAAGTGGACTTATTTTGACCGCGGAACCGTGGTTCGCACCGAAGTGTACCGCCGCGGAGTGCTTCAAAAACCCAAATCCTAGTGGCCCGAGTCGTCGTCGGCCTCTCGGGGGGCGTTGATTCGTCGGTAGCCGCGTTGCTCATGCAGCAAGCTGGCCACGAGGTCATTGGCATCTTCATGCGCAACTGGAACGACGCGTCGCCCACGCTCGAGGACGAGTGCCCCTGGATCGAGGATTCGAACGACGCCCTGCTCGTGGCGGAGCGGCTCGGCATTCCGTTTCAGGTGCTGGACCTTTCGGTCGAGTACAAAGAGCGCATTGTCGACTACATGTTTGCCGAATACGAGGCCGGCCGAACGCCCAATCCCGACGTGCTGTGCAACCGCGAAATCAAATTCGACCTGTTTTTGAACGCAGCCCGCCGGCTAGGGGCGGATTTTGTCGCCACCGGCCACTACGCCCGGGTGGAGCGGGACGCCGAGGGCCGCATGCACCTGCGTGCTGGGCTGGACGCCGGTAAGGATCAATCCTATTTTCTGTGCCAGCTCACCCAAGAGCAGCTGCGCCACGCACGCTTCCCCATTGGAGGACTTCAGAAGTCGGAAGTTCGCCGCCTTGCTGCCGAGGCCGGCTTGATTACCGCTGCCAAGAAGGATTCTCAGGGTCTGTGCTTCATTGGCCACGTGCGGCTGCCCGACTTCCTGCAGCAGCAGCTCAAGCCCAAGACGGGGCGGATTATTGAAATTCCGCGCGACGCGCCGGTGCTGGAGCGGGCGAAGCCGGGCGCGCCTTGGGGTTTTGTTCCCGAAGACGGCGTCGTGGTGGGTAGCCACCACGGCGCGCACTACTTCACCGTGGGGCAGCGCAAAGGCCTCCTGGTTGGCGGAAAGCCCCTGCCGCTCTTTGTGTTGGCTACCGACGTGGTCCAAAACACCGTCTACGTGGGCCAAGGCGAGGACCATCCGGGGCTTTACCGCAGTGCCCTGTGGATTGATTCCGCCGACGTGCATTGGGTGCAGCCTTGGCGTGCCCTTACCGCGGGGGATTCGGCCGATTTTCTTGTTCGGATTCGCTACCGTCAAGCCCTGGTGCCCGCGCGCTTGCGCGTCGAGGAGGGCGGCCTCTGGGTGGAATTCAGCAAGCCCATGAAGGCCGTGGCCCCCGGTCAGTTTGCCGCATGGTACGACGGAGATGATTTAGTAGGTTCTGGAGTTATTAAGAATTGATTATGAAAAAGATACTTGCATTAAGTTCATTTTTTGCGTTAAGTTCAATTTGGGCCCAAGATGCCCCGCGCAAGCACTGGGTTTTCTTGAGCGAGACGCAGGTTCAATTCACGCAGCCCATGCTGGGTACGGACGCGTTGGCGCGCCGCGCCGCCCAGGGAATTGGTCTACGCCGCACCGACTTTGCTCTTCAGCCCGAAGCGGTAGGTTCGGTGGCTCAGGTGGTGCCGGTGGTAGGGCGCAGCCGCTGGCTCCGTGCGCTCGTGGTCGAAGCCGATGCGGCCCAACTTGAGGCTCTGGGCGCCCTCCCTTGGGTGCGCGCCACCCAGCCGGTGGCCTTGATGAAGCGAAGCCTCACGGAGGTGGCGCCGGGTCCGTCGGTCGCGCTCGCCGAATGCGAGGAAGGCGTTCAGGGCTACCAATACGGGGCCTCGGCCCAGCAAGTCAACCAAATTCAGGTCCATGCGCTGCACGACGCGGGCTTCGACGGCGCGGGCGTCAAGGTGGCCCTGATGGACGGTGGCTACAGCGGCGCAGATACCTATTCCGCGTTTCAAGGGGCCTGGCAGCAGGGCCGTGTGCTCGGAACCTGGGACTACATCGACGGGGATACCAACGTGTTTCACCTCGGCAGCCACGGGATGAGCGTATGGAGCACGATTTGCTCGGACCTCGACGCAACGTTTGTCGGTACCGCCCCCAAAGCGTCGTTTTACCTTTTTAAAACCGAAAACCAGCTGACCGAAACCATTGCCGAAGAATACCATTGGGTCATGGCCGCGGAGCGGGCGGATTCCCTCGGGGTGGACGTCATCAACACCTCGCTCGGCTACACCACCTTCGACAACGGTATCGGCGACCACAGCTACGCAGACATGGACGGGCGAACCACGCCGATTTCTCAAGCGGCGGTTGCGGCAGCCCGCACCGGCATGATTCTCTGCGTTTCGGCCGGCAACGAAGGCGCCGCCGCATGGAAGTACATTTCGGCCCCTGCCGACGCCGATTCCATTCTCGCCGTGGGTGCGGTCGACGAATTCGGTATTCGGGCCAGCTTCAGCAGCCAAGGACCCTCGGCCGACGGACGGATCAAACCGGACGTCGCGGCGCGCGGCTTGGGCGCCACGGTCATGAACTCCTCCGGAAACGTAGCTACCTCTTCGGGCACAAGCTTTTCGTCGCCCATCATGGCCGGAGCCATGGCCAGCTTGGTACAGGCTGCGAAGACGCTCCCCAACGGCTACACCGCCAACGACCTGATTCACCGGGTGCGCATGTCGGCCAACCGGTCCTTTGCGCCCGATTCCTTCACCGGCTACGGCATTCCCAACTTTGCGACGGTGTTGAACGGACTGGGCATCCAGCCGGACGAAACCCCGCGCAACTGGACCCTGCATGCGCTCAATAATCAAGGCGGATGGTTGCTGCGGCGCAGCGAAGCCGGGCTGGCGGACGAGCTTGACGTCGTAGCCATCGATGGGCGCTTGATCGACCGCGTTGCGGTACCCGCGGGCCAGAGCGAGGTTCGCCTTGATCCGCGTTCGTACTGGTTCACGGTGCGCAGTCGAAATCAGGTGCTCACGGTACCAGCCCAATAGGCCAGGCGGCGATGAAGACGCGACTTACCGAACTGCTCGGCATTGCGCACCCCGTCATCCAGGGGGGGATGATTTGGTGCTCGGGCTGGGAATTGGCTGCGGCCGTTTCCAACGCGGGCGGATTGGGAACCCTCGGCTCCGGGAGCATGTACCCCGATGAGCTGCGTGCCGAGCTGCGGGCTCTGCGGGCCGCAACGGACAAGCCCTTCGCCGTGAACATTCCGATGCTGTATCCGAACATTGCCGAGCACCTGCAGTCCTGCATCGATTTTGATGTTCCGGTGGTGATTACCTCGGCCGGCAACCCCAAGCTTCACACGGCCTGGCTCAAGGAGCGCGGACGCACGGTGCTTCACGTGGTCGCTTCGAGCGCATTCGCGGTCAAGGCCGAGGCCGCCGGGGTGGATGCCGTTATTGCCGAAGGCTTTGAGGCCGGCGGACACAACGGCCGCGACGAGACAACCACCATGGTTCTGGTCCCTTCGGTGGTGGACGCGGTGTCCATTCCCGTCGTAGCCGCCGGCGGCATTTCGGACGGCCGAAGCATGGCCGCCGCCTTGATGCTTGGAGCCGAAGGGGTCCAAATGGGTTCGCGCTTTGTAGCGACCCCGGAGGCTAATGCCCACCGCGCGTTCAAGGATGAAGTGCTGCGGGCGACCGAAGGATCAACGCTGCTCACGCTCAAGGAATTGGCGCCGGTACGCTTGATTAAGAATGCGTTTTACGATCGCGTAGCGGCGGCGTACGCGCGCGGAGCGAGCCCCGAAGAACTCGAGTCCCTACTCGGTCGCGGACGGGCTAAAAAAGGCATGCGCGAAGGCGACCTCGTTGAGGGCGAGCTCGAAATTGGGCAAGTAGCCGCGCGAATCAGCGAGCTTCAGCCCGCGGGGGATGTGGTCCGTAAGGTGGTTCGCGACTGCGAGGTGCTGCTTCAGCGCGGCTGCTAATCGCGCGCCTGGCGCTTGACGAATTTGGTCAAAATGACCATTTCTTGGCCCTCGACGCGTCCCTCAGGAAATGCGCGCGTCGTAGGTTCCGCCCATGCTGGGCGCATCGCCCATCAACCGGGCCATGCAGGCTTTTTTGACCATGTTAAACACGGCCATGTGAACGTCTTCGGCAACCTCCATGTCCATGGCGACCGAATGGATGCTGAGGTCGGCCAGTTCGCGGAGTTTTCCGCCCTTGAATCCAGTCATGCCCACCAGCGTAGCGCCGTGGGCTTTGGCGAATTCCGCGGCCTTGAGCACGTTTCGCGAGTTTCCGCTGCCGCTGATGCCGATGACCACATCGCCCGGCCGCAGGTAGTTTTGGAGGGGCTCCACAAAAATGTCGTCCCAGCCAATGTCGTTGGCCACGGCCATCATGCTCGGAACGTTGTCGTTCAAGCAGATCATTTTGAAGCGCTTCTTAAGGCCGTAGGACGCGCCCTTCAGGAAGTCACCGGCCGCGTGGCTCGCGCTGGCCCCTGATCCCCCGTTGCCCATGGTAAAGATTTGGGCTCCGCGGGCGTGGGCGTCCAAAAAGACCTCCACGAGGCGGTCAACGGCAGCCAGGTCAAGCGCTTCCAGCGTTTCAATCAGTAGTTGGCGGTATTCGGTAGGCTTCATGAATGCGAAAAATTACCTGGTTAAGGTCGGAACTTCGTCGGAATAAATAATGCGCGACCCCTCGAAATCCCACTGGAATGGAACGGGGCGAAGGTCGCTTAGGGCGGCATCGAGCGCGGCGTGGTCCTCGGGGCGCACCACAAACAGCATAAACCCGCCTCCGCCGGCCCCGAGAAGCTTGCCGCCTAAGGCGCCAGCTTCGAGTCCGCGTCGGTAGGCATCCTGAATTCCCCGGTCGCTAATTCCGCTGGCCAGGCTTTGCTTGAGCAACCAGTTTTCGTGCATCAGGCGTCCGCACTCGCGCCAGTTGCTCTGACTCAGGGCCGTGGCGAGCGGATCCACGAGGTGTACCATGTCGCGAAGGACCTCTTGCTTGCTGCGCTTGGCGCTTTCGAGGCTTTGCTCGGCCAAAATGGCGGACGCCGAACGCTGGTTGCCCAGGTAGTACAGACGCAGGTGGCTAAGCCAACCTTGGGGGTCGGGAAGCGAAACAGGGTGTATGCTAACCGATTCGTCGGGGTTGAATCTATAGATGTGGAACCCGCCAAAGGCCGCCGCGTACTGGTCTTGCTTGCCGATGGGCTCGCCGAGGTCGCCCAGTTCCACGGCACAGGCCTGCTCCGCCAACCAAGACTTGGTGGCCTCGTCGGCGCGGCCCAGGCGCGCCATAAGGTTGTGCAGGGTGCCCACGGTAAACGACGACGAAGAACCCATTCCCGTTCCCGAAGGGACGTCGGCGATGGAGCTGATTTCAAGACCCGTACCCATTTTTAAACGGGTTAAAATGGCCCGGAGCAGGGGGTGTTGCAGTTCGGCCACGCTGGATACGGTCTCCGTACTGGAATACTTGGTTCGGATTTGAGCCACCTCAAAGAAGTCGTGGCTGCTAACGTACAGGTACTTAGCTATGGTACTCGAAAGCACTGCGCCGCCGTGCTCGCGGTAGTAGGCCGGAAGGTCGGAACCTCCGCCGACGTAGGAGATGCGAAAGGGCGTGCGGCTGATGATCATGCCTGCGAAGTTCGGGACTTTTCGCGTTCCAAAATCCAGGCAACGGCCGCACTCAGGTCGTCGACCTGCACCGTGGGCGCCGCCGTGCTGGGTTTCAGTCCGTGTCCGGTGCGCACGCGCAGGGTTGCCGCGACGCCAGCGGCTTGTCCCGCTTCGATATCACGGGGCGAATCGCCCACTAAGTAGCTGCTGCTCAGGTCAATATTAAATCGATCGGCGGCGGCCAAAAGCATTCCTGGTTTGGGCTTTCGGCAGCTGCATTCGATTTTGTAGGCCGGATTTTCTTCGGGAAACCCGCCGTGAGGGTGGTGCGGGCAGTAGTAAATCGCGTCGACAAAGGCACCGGCTTCGTCGGCCAGCAGCCGTTCCATCCGAGCGTGAATGCGGTCCACGCCGGCTTCGTCGGTAAGGTTCCGCGCCACCACGCTCTGGTTGGTCACCACCACCGCAATCAAATCGCTTTGGTTGAGCGCGTGAATTGCCGCGGCCGCGCCGGGAACCAGTACCAGTTCGTCGGGGTGCTTGATCAGGTCGGAATCCACATTGATCACGCCATCTCGGTCGAGGAAGACCGCGCGCTGGCGGTTGCGTAGGTTGCGGGCTTCAACCTTGCCCTGGCGCAGCGCTGCTTCGACTTGGACGCGGCGTTCGGGCTTACCCATGTCTTTAATGTACTCCGGGGTGGAGTAGGCGTACAGACGGTGCGATGCCGCCCACTTCGGAAAGAGGTCGCGGCCAAAATCGCTGGCCACTCCGCGCGGAATTTCGCGCAGCATGGACGGCTCGAGCAGGTAAAGCGCCGCATTCACCACGTTGCGAACTTCGCGGTCCGCCGGATGGGGCTTTCCGTACACGGCGCGCACCCGACCTGTAGGTTCGGCATCGACCAAATCGCTGTCGTAGGGGTGGTCGTTGGGGTGAACCAGCAGGGTCGCATCGGCAGAATTCGCCCGGTGATGGGCTTCCATGCGCGACAGATCCACGCTGCTCAACGTATCGGCGTAAAACACCCAAAAGGGAGCAGCGCCCAGTTCGTCCTGAAGTTCAGCTAGGGCGCCGGCCGTGCCAAGGGGCTCCCGTTCTTCGAAATACTCCACCGAAACGCCCCATGCGGACCCGTCGCCAAAATGCACGCGAAGCTGATTTCCACGGTAGCCCAGCGTAAAAATGAACCGCCGAACACCCTGCGCCGCGTAGGTGCGCACCAGATGTTCGGCGATGGGCAGGCCATCCACCGGAACCATGGGCTTTGCCAGGTCGGGGAAGGCCGAAGCGAGCCGGGTTCCCTTGCCGCCCGCAAGGACGACAGCCGTGGAAACGCCGGTCATCGGATTAAAACTGGGCTTCGATTTTACCGGCCAATACGTTTTTCGGGGCTACGCCAACTTGCTTGTCCACAACCTGACCGCCCTTGAAGACGAGCAGGGTAGGGATGTTGCGGATGCCAAACTGCATGGCGAGATCGCCTTCCGCGTCGACATTCACTTTACCCACCACGGCGCGGTCCGCAAAATCGCTTGAAAGCTCGTCCACGATGGGACCTACCACGCGGCAGGGTCCGCACCACTCCGCCCAAAAATCAACGAGGACGGGCTTGTCGGAGTTAAGTACAAGTTCTTGGAAGTTTGCGGTGGTCAATTCTAAGGCCATGGGAGTAACAATTTTAGTGGGGCAAAGATACGAAGGCTTTATTTCCGCGGTTCAGGATAAAGTCCGATTCACCGATGGTTTTCAAAATTAATGCCGCACCGAAGTGAGGCTGCAACCCAAGGGGATTTTCGTGCATCTTTGAGGTATGAAACCGACACCCTTTCTTTTGATGGCCCTTGGCCTCGGCTTTTGGGGCTGCGAAAAGCCCGTTGATCCGGCCTGCAAAGGCGAACGAAATCCTGCCTGTATTTGCCCGGCGGTCTACGATCCGGTGTGCGGGTGCGACGGCGAAACCTACGGGAATGCGTGCGAGGCAGAATGTGCCGGCGTAAAATCATGGACTCCCGGCGAGTGCGGTAACTAAATTTGCCCAGAGCGCCCCGCCGCCACTAGGTATGGGGGGAAAACAAAAAAGCCTGCAGCATTGCAGGCTTTTTTCGTTCTGGCGGTGCGGACGGGGCTCGAACCCGCGACCCCCGGCGTGACAGGCCGGTATTCTAACCAACTGAACTACCGCACCAGAAGGGGCTGCAAATATACACTGACTAAGCAGATTTCAAAATCCCCGCAGGCTGCATTTTGCGTATCCAAATCCACGGAAGGAAGAGGGCAGGAGTAAAGCTCAGAAAGACAATTAAATAGAGCAAAATCAACCGCCCGAAATTCCAGGAAACGGGCACGTGGTGGACGTAGTAGGTTTCGGGATTTAGGGTCAAAACGCCCGTAAAATCCTGAATTGCGAGCAGGCCGATCGCGATACCAATCCCCCAGAGGGCTCCGCGAAGCAGCATGGGAACCAGCATGCCCGCCAAGGCGACCGGGGCGTGAGCCGAGGGCCAGCCAATCGCCCGAAGCAGCGCCAGCGCCCGTTGCTGCTCAAGCGATAGGATTAGCAGCGTTCCGCCCAAGTTAACGGCACCCACCAAAATAAGGACGACTGCCAAAATGGCCACGTTGGCGTCGAACAAATCGAGCCATTGGTAGAGCGCCTGCAGGTCGCTGCCCGGCAAGAAAACATCTAGGCTCACGGGCAGCTGGGCGCGAAGCCCTTCGACGTCCTTGGGCGACAGCGCGCGCGGGTCAAAGCGAACCCAGGTAGCTTGGGCGCTGTCGGGCCAGCGCTGAAGGCTTCGAATTCCCGAAAGCAAGCCCACGGCGGTCTGCGCATCCCATTCCGCCAAACCGGTCTCGTAAAGCCCCGTTACGCTCAGGTAGCGGAGGGTGGGCGCGGCCCCGGCTTCGCGGCTGGCGTAGTAGGCCATTTCGTCGCCGATGCCCAGTCCCAGACGTTGGCTTAGGGTGCGGCTAAGCACGATTTCGTAGGCGGATTCCGGCGCACGGCCCCGGTAAATGAGCTGATTCCAGCTCGCATTCCAGCGTTCCCAACCCAGCCACTGAATCCCTTCCATTCCCTCGGGTCCCGATGCCACGCCGGCCTTCCACGCCATCTGCATCCATTCCGTGGAGTCCAGTCCCAGCGCCGTGTAGTGGACCTGGGTTTCGTAGGGGCTGTGCTGGTCCAGAAGCCGTACCTGTGCGCTTCCGTAGAACAGGCCTACTTTTTGGCGAATGGCGGTTTGAAGTCCGCCGGAGAACGAAGTCGCCAGCGTCAAAATGGCAAACGTGCTTGCCACGACTGCAGTGGCGATTATCTTGGCTCGTCGCTGACGGCGGCTGGAACGATTCCAGCGTCGGCCGAGCAGCCACGAAGTACGTATGCGTTGGAACCGAGCCATAGATCACAAAAGTACGCGGACCCTGCTCGCTGTGGCACTTTGGTCCCTGGTCCTTTTTATGGCCACGGCCCAAAACCTGCGGTACGGAGCCGAACGCGAGCGCCTCTACATTCCCGAATTGCGCGGAGCACGGGTTGCGGTGGTGGCCCATGCGGCCTCCGTTGCGGACGGAGAACACACGGTGGACCGCTTACTGCGTCGCGGCGTAGACCTGCGCTTGGTGTTTACTCCCGAGCACGGATTTCGGGGCACGGCATCGGCGGGCGAAAAGGTGGATGCCGTCCGGGACTCCGCGACGGGACTGCGCTTGGTTTCGCTCTACGGTGCGCGCCGTAAGCCCACAACGTCCGACCTCGACAGCGTGGACGTCGTCGTGTACGACCTCCAAGATTTGAGCATTCGCTTTTACACCTACGTTTCGACCCTTGCCTACGTCATGGAGGCCTGCGCGGAGCAGGGCAAAACCCTGATCGTGCTCGATCGGCCCACACCCTTTGCCGACGTAGTTGATGGGCCCATTTTGGATACGTCGGCCCACCGGAGCTTTGTCGGCCTGCACCCCGTGCCGGTTCTTTATGGCCTTACTTCGGCGGAATACGCGCTTATGGCCAAGGGAGAAGGGTGGATTCGCGGCGCGGATTCGCTGAAGCTGCGTGTTGTTCCGGTGGAGCACTACCGTCGGGAGCGCATTTATCCGCCGTCGCCGCCTTCGCCCAACCTTGCGACGCGTAACGCCATCGACTGGTATCCGTCGCTGTGCTTTTTTGAGGCCACCGACGTTTCGGTAGGCCGCGGAACGGACTTCGCCTTTGAGCAATACGGCGCGCCCTGGTGGGGCGATTCCAGCTACGCTTTTGTGCCTCGTTCGCGGGTAGGCGCCAGCAATCCGCCCCACGAGGGAGATACCTGTTTGGGCGTAGACCTACGGTCGACCCGCGCTCCCTTGGGCATCGACTGGTCCCACCTTTGGGAGGCCAAGTACCGATACGATTCGGTTAAGGTTGCCGACTCGCTCACCCAGCGTCCGCCCTTTGCGCGGAGTTTTTTGCACCGGCTTTCGGGCACCAGCACCCTAATGAAGGCGCTCGACGAGGGTTGGACCGCGGCCCAGTTTCGTACCTGGTACTTTACGGACGTGATGCGCTACAACTTCATGCGCCAGCGCTACATTTTGTACGAGTCGGCGACCGACTACCAGCCGGGGGATGCAGCGCCCGAAGTGGTCCCGATGCCGGAAGAGGCCCCGAAGCCGCGCCGCACGCGCCGACCCCGAGGCCTCTTTCGAAAAAAGCTTCCGTAGCCGGACTCAGAAGTCCACGATGATGCCGAGTCCCGGCTGGACAATGCCCAGGTTGTTTTCGAGGAACTTGGTTTGGTACTGGGTCGGGTTGTTGGGGTCCACTAACGGATTCCCGTTGGCGTCGCGAACGACGTCGATGAATGCCGGGCCCGCCAACGAGGACCCCAATGCGTTCTGCACGTCGAAGTACAGGTCGAGGTTCCATTTTTTGAGGAACCACTTCTTGTCGATCCGCAGGTTCAAACGGTCGAACTCTCCGTATCGCTGCGAATTGAGTCGGCTGTAGTCGGGAAGTCCGCGTCCAAAAACGTTCCAGTTTTGGATATTGGCGGTGCGCTCCAGGTCGAAGGGCGTGTAGGGAGCGCCGCCGAGGTGCTGGTACTGACCGCCAAACTCCCAGTTTTTCCCAAACTTCTTGCCAAAGGTGAAGGTGGCAATCATGCGGTTGTCCCAGGAAGAGGGCACGTAGGTTCCATTAAAATCGGCAAACTCACTGCGCACCAGCGTAACCGCGGCAATGCCAAACCAACCCTTAAACAACTTTTGCTGGTAGGTGAATTCGGCTCCGTAGGCGCGCCCCGTGCTGGTCGGTGTCGCCAGCTGGTTGCCGATCACCCCGAAGTCTCCGCCCAAGGTGGCGAGCGAAATGCTGTCGCGCAGCAGCAGCGGGTAGTACTGGTAGGCCTTGTAGAATCCCTCGACGCTGGCTTTGGCGTTCCACGGCAGAAAGCGCGTGCTTCCGAGTACGTAGTGGTCCGCCTGAATGTAGCGGAGCGAGGAATTGTCGCCGTCTACGCCCGTGTATCCCAAGGCGGTGAAGGGCGGAAGCTGGAAGTACCTACCCACGTTGGCGTCCAGCGTCCAATTCTCGGTTAGGTTGTAGCTCACGGCAGCGCGGGGCGACAACTGGTCCAACGGATTCTTCGTATTCTCGTTGAAGTTGCCCACGTCGGTCCGCAGTCCGAGCGACACCTTCATGCGGCCGTCGAGGAACTTGCCCACGGCGTTCGCGAATACCGAACCGCGGTAGTACACCGCGGCCGTTTCGTAGTCAAGCACGAATCCGCCCGGGAATCGCTTGTCAAACGTGTTGGTGTTGTACTTGAGTTGCTCGGCGCCAAACCCCACCAGGCCTTCCCAGTTTTTGGCCTTCCAGGGCTGCTCCACGCGCAGCTTGTTGGCGATTTCTTGGCTTCCGTAGTTGAGCAGCAGGTCGCCGTTCACGTCGTTGTTGAAGTACTTCTTGGACTGGTTGTCGAGCATAAACCGGCTAAGTACCACGTTTGTGGCCCCAAAGCGCCCGAAGTGGGTGTATTTCGCGCCAATCGAGTAGTTCCACTGGTTGTAGGAGGGCAGGTAGTTCAAAATGTAGCGCTGATCCTCGGTCTCGTTGCGCTCAAGGTTTAGCTCGCTCACGTCGTAGGCGCCAAGGCTCAAAAACGTGATCTGGTTCTTGCGGTCAAACTTGTGCTTGATTTTGATTTGGTAGTCGTTGTACGTGGGCAAAAAGGGGAGCCCAATAAGCCCAAACAGGTACTGCAGGTAGCTTCGGCGAACGCTGGCGAGGTAGGTGGTTTTCTTCGAAAGCGGACCGTCCAGGGTTAAACCAACCTCCGAAGCGCCTACTTGAAAAATTCCGTTGACTTTTTCTTCGGAACCGTCGCGCAGGTTGAGTTCCATCACGGAACTCAGGCTTCCGCCGCGCTGCACGGGGAAGGCGCTGGTGTAGAAGTCCACGTCGCGAATGAAGTTCACGTTGATCATCCCTACGGGGCCCCCGCTGGCTCCCTGTGTGGCAAAGTGGTTGATGGCGGGAATTTCGATTCCGTCCAAAAAGAAAATATTCTCGTTGGGTCCGCCGCCGCGAATGATGAGGTCGTTTCGGAAGGCCGCACCGCCGCTGGCCACCCCAGGAAGCGATTGGATCACCTTGGAAATATCTTGGTTGGCACCCGGGTTGCGCCGTATTTCGTTGATGCCGATGCTTTGAACGCTCACCGGGGACTGATCAACCCGCTGAAACTGCGACTGGGCCGTGATTTCGACTTCCTGGAGTTGCTGGGCTGACTCCTTCAACCGAACCTGCAGTTCGGCCGGTTTGGCTCGGGTAAGCTGGACCTCAAAAGCGGTGTAGGCCTCGTAGCCAAAGGACTCTACGCGCACGTTGACCAGACCGGGAGCCAAGTTGTCGATTCGGAATTTTCCTTCGGCGTCCGATGTTCCGGTGGCTTGGCGGCCGTCGATGCGCACTACGGCGCCGGGAATCGGCTCGTTGGTGGTGTTGTCGACTACTGTGCCCCGAAGCGTCGCTTGAGCTAAGGCGTTGTATGAAAGCAAGCTGAACGCTGTAAGCACGGCAGCACGCAGGGTTTGTTTAATCTTCATACCCCGTTTAACCATTTTTCGGGGTATTGGTTCAACAAAAAAGGGTATAATTTCTGCCCGAGGCAGAAATTATACCCTTGTGCACGCGGAGAACGCCTACTTCAGTCGGCCGATCAAGGTCTTGACGTCGGCTTCGCTGCCAAAGGGCTTCGAAGATTTTTTGGCGTCGGCCAACCCAACTTCAAGTGCCTTTTGGGCGGACTTGAGTGCATCGGCCTTCTTGCCCTTGCCCTCAAGGATTTGGGCCAAAAGGTAGTGGTTGTACCAATTGTCTCCCTTCATGCTGACGGCCTTGCGCGCCCATTCTTCGGCTTCGGGCATCTTGTTTTCGACGGCGTAGCGCGCAGCGTTGCGGTACACGGTCCATTCCGCCTTGGGGTTAGCCAATGCCTTGTCGAGGTTTTCTTTAGCCAATCGTTCCGTCGGGAAGCCCACGGTGTAGCGCGCGGTGCGATCGCCCCAGGAAATCACAAGGTCCGCGCTGCTTTTTTGGATGTTGTCCCAGAAAATCAGCATGGATTCCGTGCGCATTTGGCCCACTTCGACCGGAACGTTGGCGCGAAGCACGTCGTTTTTTTCTGAATAGGACGATACGCCCCAGCCCTCGGTGTCGCGGTTCACGACCAGCGTCCATTCCGCATCGTTGGCAAAAACCGACAAGCTGTAGGTTCCGGCCGGAATCTGATTGCCGTTGATGCTGGCTTCGGTACTCAAGGTCAACAGCGTGCTGCTGTTGGCGCCAAGTCGCCAGTGCTGGCCCGACTGAACCACTTCGCTGTAGATGTCTCGGCCGCGCGCACTGGGGCGCCAGTAGGTGAGCTTCGTATCGGTTAGCCCGATGCGCTGTTCGACAACGGCTTTAGGAGAAAGCTGCGGCAGGTCCTGCGCGGTCAACGCGGTCGCGCCAAGCACCGCGGCGATAAAGATGTTTTTCATGATCCCAATTTACGAATTAAACCAAGCGTTCCAGGGAACGGTTCACAAAGGCCGTCAAACGCTCACCGGTCAGCAATCCTTGCTGAAGGAGCGCCAGGTCCTTGGCCTGTAGAACGAGCTGCTCGCGCTCGGCGGGCTCTTCGGCCTTCAGGATCTTGCCGGCCAGCGCGTGGTTGCCGTTCACCACCACGTCGTAGTGGTCCGGGAAGTCGCCCATTCCCATGAATCCGCCGCCGCCCGTGGCGCTCATTTCCTTCATGCGGCGCATGTACTCGGGCATCACGACCATCATGGGCACGTCGTCGCTCGCGAGGGCTTCGACGCGGACGCTGTAGTTTTTGTCGTTGATGGCGCCCTCCACATAGCCTTTCAGGCTTTCTTTTTCGGAATCGGTCAGCAGGTGCGCGCGTTCGCCTTCCTTAGGAATCAGCTTGTCGAGCATGTCGCTGTCGACGCGGGCAAAGCGCACTTTTTCTTTGGCGCCTTCGATCTTTTGAATCCAGTGACCGGCGATGGGCGAATCCAGCACGACCACGTCGTAGCCCTCGGCCTTGGCCTTTTGAATGTAGCTGTGCTGGGCGTCCACGTTCGAGGCGTAGAGCACCACACGGGTTCCCTCTTTGTCGGTCTGCAGGGCGCTGATCTTTTCGAGGTACTCGTCGACGGTGTAGGTCGTCTCGTCCACGGCGCTGCGCAGCAGGCTGAACTTTTGGGCGCGCTCAAAGAACTTGTCGTCGGTCACCATGCCGTACTCGATGATGACGGCGATGTCCTTGAACTTCTGCTCGAAGTCGGCGCGGTCCGCCTTGAACATTTCTTCGAGCTTGTCGGCGACCTTTTTGGTGATGTGGCCGCTGATCTTTTTGACGTTGCCGTCGGCCTGCAGGTAGCTGCGCGACACGTTGAGCGGAATGTCCTTGGAGTCAATCACCCCGTGGAGCAGCATCAAAAAGTCCGGAACGATGCCCTCGACGTTGTCGGTGACAAAGACCTGGGACTGGTAGAGCTGGATTTTGTTCTTGTTCAGCTCCATGTTGGGCTTCACCTTCGGGAAGAACAGGATTCCGGTTAAGTCAAAGGGGTAGTCCACGTTCATGTGGATGTGGAACAGCGGTTCCTCAAACGTGTAGGGGTAGAGGGCCTTGTAAAACGCCTTGTAGTCCTCGTCGGTCAGCTCGCTCGGCTTTTTGGTCCACGCGGGGCTGTCGGGGTTGATGAGGTTGGGCACCTTTTTGGTTTCCCACTTGGCCTCTTCGCCTTCGGGGGCGGAATTATAGCGCTCGTCCTTCTCGCCGCACACAATGGGCACGCTCATGAACCGGGCGTACTTCTTGAGCAGTTCGTTGATTTTGAATTCCTCGAGGAATTCCTCGGACTCGCCGTCAATGTGGAGGACGATGTCGGTTCCGCGGTCCTTCTTTTTCTTGGTCTCGAGGCGGTATTCGGGCGAGCCGTCGCAGGACCAGAATGCGCCCTCGGCTTCGCCGGCCTTCCAGCTTCGGGTATGGATTTCGACCTGGCTCGATACCATGAAGCTCGAGTAGAATCCGAGTCCGAAGTGGCCGATCATCGCGCCCTTGTCGATTTTGCCCTCGTAGGCGTTGACAAATTCCGTGGCGCCCGAGAAGGCCACGTCGTTGATGTACTTGTTGACCTCGTCCGACGTCATGCCAATGCCGCGGTCGCGGATGGTGATGGTCTTTTTCTTTTTGTCGACGTCGACGTGAATCGTCAGATCGCCGAGCTCACCGCTGAATTCACCCAAGTTACTTAGGGTCTTGAGCTTGTTGGTGGCGTCTACGGCGTTTGAAATCAGTTCGCGCAAAAAGATTTCGTGGTCGCTGTAGAGAAACTTCTTGATGACCGGAAAGATGTTGTCGGCCGATACGTTGATTTTACCCGTTGCCATAGTTTTTATTCGTTTAGTGGTGCTCCCTGCGGAACAAGGCGTGTGCCACGGGGGTTAACTTAGTGCAGTGACTGACAAAATGGCAAATCCTCCCTTTATTACCGTTCGGTTTTTGCGTTGGCAGGGCCGCAACGCCCATTGGCAGGGCCGCAACGCCCAGTGGCGGGCCTTCGGCGCCCAGGGTTTTGCCCTTCGCCAGCCTTGGTCGGCCCCCGGATTGCGCTTTGGCAAGCAGCTTGGCAGCGGAGCCGGCGGGGGGTTCTCCATTTGGCCGGACTTCAGCACCTACGCCTGGTTCGGCGTCTGGGACACGGCCGCGGACGCAGCAGCGTTTTTTGCGACGGACGCCCGCTGGGCAGAATGGCGCGCCTCAGCCCACGAAGAATGGGGCTGGGACGCTGAGCCCGTGCGCGGCCACGGAAGCTGGGACGGCGTGCACCTGCTCGAAGGGGCCGCGCTGGCCGAGTTGGCGCCCGACGACGAGGTGGCGGTACTCACCCGAGCCCGCATTAAATGGAGTCAAGCCCTGCGCTTTTGGTGGAACGTACCCGGCGCCAGCCGCCACCTGGACCGGTTGCCGGACCTCCTGTACCGCAAAGGAGTGGGGGAGCTGCCGTTGGTGGAACAGGCCACGTTAAGTGTTTGGCGCAGTGCCGAAGCGCTCGACGCCTTTGCGTACCGAAGTCGGGAGCACGCGCCCATGGTTCGAAAGACCCGGGTCTACGCTTGGTACAGCGAAGAAATGTTCCTGAGGATGAAGGTCTTGAATCGTTGGGATGCGCGCCCTATCTTGGGTGCATGACGGGACTTCGTTACCTGCTTTCGCTGCTTTTGCCGGCCTCGATTTACGCGGGCTTGCTTTCGCAGGGCTTCTGGTCTTTTGCGGCCTTGGGATTTGCGTTTGGCCTGGTGCCCGTTCTCGAGTCGGTGTTGCCTGCTTTTTCGGCGAATCTGAGCGAGGCCCAGCGGGCCGAGCGGTTAAGTCAACCTTGGTACGACCTGCTGGTTTTGGCTCAGATTCCGCTCCACCTCGGCGCCATTGGCCTCTTTCTGCGCGTCGTTCCCGAAGACCGAGCTACGGGTGACCTCCTGTCCTTGGTGGGCCACATTTCGGCCCTCGGCGTTTCGTGCGGATCGTTAGCGATAAACGTCGCCCACGAACTAGGGCACCGCCCCAACGCCACCTACCAGCGGCTGGCCCAGGGACTGCTGGTCACCACGCTCTACGGACAGTTTTTTATCGACCACAACCTCGGGCACCACAAGAACGTGGCCACTCCCGAAGATGCCTCAACCGCCCGGTACGGTGAAGTGCTGTACGCGTTTTGGCTGCGAAGCATTGCGGGCGTCTGGCGCACGGCATGGCGCTTAAAGCCCGGACTCATGGCCAGCTTATTCGCGCTCGAACTGACCTACCTGGCCGCGGTGTTCGTTTGGGCGCCGTCCGCGCTGTTGCCCTTGCTGCTGGCCGCGCTCATGGGTGTCGTGCTGCTCGAAACCGTGAACTACATCGAGCACTACGGGCTGCTGCGCCAAAAAGTCAGCGTCCACCGCTACGAAAACGCGCAGCCGGAACATTCTTGGAACTCCAACCACCCGCTCGGGAGGTTTATGCTCTTTGAGTTGACCCGGCATTCCGACCACCACGCGCATCCCTACAAGCCCTATCCGGTGCTCGACCACTTCGACGAAGCGCCCCAAATGCCGGCCGGTTACCCGGCCATGATGGTGCTGGCTGCGCTGCCGCCGCTGTGGTTCCGTGTAATGAATCCGCGGTTAAAACCAGTAACTAGCAACTAGTAGCTGGCTAGAATGGGTTCGTCGCCCAGACGCCCAGTTCGGGGATGAACCCTCGGTCGTCCATCGCCAGCGCACTCACCATGGCGTGGGCGAGTTCTTCAGGACGCAGCATGTTGTCTTTAAGCGGCTTCTCTTCGCGGCTTTCGACGTTGAATGCGGTCGGCACGGCCGAGGGATTGACGAGCATCACCCGAATGTTGAAGGGGCGAAGCTCGTCGCGCCAGCACTCGGTCATGCCGCGCACCGCAAACTTGGATGCCGCGTAGACCGTTCCGTTTTTGAAGCCGCGCACGCCCGCACTCGAGGCGATGTTGATGATGTTGCCCTTGTTCTGGGCTTTCATTCGCTTGGCGGCTTCGCGGCCGACCAAGGCCGCTCCAAATACGTTGGTGTGAAAAATGGTTTCGAAATCGGACCACGACACCTCGTCTACGGGTCCAAAAAAGCCGATTCCGGCGTTGTTGATGAGCACGTCCAGGCCGCCCCATTCGCGGTCGATCGCCGCGTACATCGCCAGGATGTCTTGCTCTTTGCTGGCGTCGTAGGGCAGGGCCCAGGCTCCGAGCTCACGGGCAACGCGCTCGAGTTTGCTGCGGTCGCGTCCGGTTATGGCAACCCGGGCACCGCGGGCAACAAGCAGTTCGGCGGTGGCTTTTCCGAGGCCAGATGAGCCTCCGGTGATCAAAACGCGGGCGTTGGGGAATTCCATGATGGGTAAATGTTTAGCAGGTTAACGTGGCGAACCGACGGCGGTTCACGCAAAGCGGTACTCAATCACCCGGCTGGGCACGTCAAAAGGGACCACCGAACTCAGTCCAAGGTAGTTGGCGCCCTCTTCCGCCGACGAGAATCCGCGAAAGGCGCGGAGCGGAGGCATGCCGATCAGCTCGGACCCCGCTGCCGCAAGTCCAAAATTCCGCGCCAGGAGGTCTACCGCATCGTATACCTCTTTGAGCGCGAGGCGCGACAGGTCGGTCACGTTGCAGCTCACCTGGCTGCAGCCAAATTCGGGCGTATCCCACCCGATCGAGCGGAGTCCCGGAAGTCCGCCGTCGGTCCGCTCCCGAATCTGGGACGCGATCGCCTTGGCGGCTTCGAGGTTTTCCCCCGAAAGGTTGACGTTGTAGGCCAGCAAAAAATCCCGTGCGCCCAGCGCCATGGCGCCAAAGCGTGGGTGGTAGCGGCCAAAGTCCAGCTCATGGGCCCGAGCTTCGAGGCCTTCGTACTGGCCCTTGCGCACGTTCGCCAGCAGGCGGAACTCGGGCCGTCGGGCGTTGCGGGAATAAAACCAGCCGCCGGCCGGTAGGTCTTGGATGAGCCGGGCTACGTTTTCGGCGGCCTGGTCGGCCAGCGCGGCTTCTTCAGGGCGCAAGGCCACCAGCGGGCAAACGTCCACGGCGCCGATGCGCGGATGGGCTCCATGGTGCCCGCGCATGTCGATCCGCGCTGCGGCCGATTTGATCAAGTTGACGCATCCCGAAACCACGGCGTCTGCTGGGCCCGCAAAGGTGTAGACCGTTCGGTGGGCGTCAAACCCCACATCGCGATGCCAGAGCTCCACCCCGGGGGATGCCGTCAGGGCCTCCGCCATAGCATCCAGCACGGCGGAATCCCGGCCCTCCGACACGTTGGCTACGCACTCGAGCCATCCTGCCGGAGCGCGCACTACCAGGGCAGGCTTTGGGTTCCGCGCACGAAGTCGAGCAGCAGCATGGCTGCCGCCTTGGCCTGGCCCGGACGTTCGCCTTCGGAAGCGTAGTTCAGCGCCAGTTCGGTGAGGTGCAGGTAGGATACTTGGCCCGTTTGCCCCGCGCGGTAGGCGAGTTCGCGCGCCTGAAGCCAGGTCCAGCCGCTCGCAGTTTGGGCACTTGACGGCGCCCCGGTGATGCCGTCGACGTCGATTTCCAAACCAAACCGACCCTTCTGAACGTGGCCGAGCATTCGGTCCATGGCGGATTCCCACGAGGTTTCGCCCCGAACGGCCCAAGATTCCAGGGTTTCGTAGGTCCAGCCGGGCGTAGTGTTTAAGCGGTCCAAGCTCGCGGAGTTTACCGCGTATTCGCTGAGGCCCAGCACCGCGTAGCGATCGAGCAAGCCGTGCTCGCGGGCGTAGCTGAAGCCGTTGCCGCTGTGGCGTCCTTCAAGGGCCCGCACGTCCGGATGGGGATCCAGGTTGAGGGCATTCACGGGCGCACCGGCTGCCTCCGACGCGGCACGGAGCAGGGGGTAGGCGTTGTTGTGCCCGCCGCCCACCACCAGCGGTACTAAACCAGCCTTCATCCACGGCGCGACGGCAGCGTGAACCGCTTCGTCCACTGCCTCGACGCTGGCGGCGGAGCGCAGGTCCAAGATTCCGCCCCACGAAAGCTCGCCGCCGCGCACCCAGCCGTTGCAGGGAATGTTGAGCAGCGCACGAAACACCCCTTCAGGGCTCTCGGCGGCGCCGGGACGGCCTCCGTTGGCGCGCACGCCCAGGTCTTCGGCCGCACCGAGCAATACAAAGGGGGCTTGGCCTAAAGGGGCCAGGGCATCACCCAAGCGCTGTTCGCCGGCGCGCGGGCTGTACAGGTGGGACCAAGGTTTAGCGTCCATAAATCAAGGTTTGCGCGATGCGGTTTTCGCTGGTGAAGTAGGGGAGTTCGGCGTAGTCCGGCATGGGTTGGGTGAGGAGCACGTGGGCATCCATTCCCGGTTGGATGCGTCCCATTCGTTGGTGCGCGTTCACGGCGAAGGCCGCGTTGGCGGTCAGCGCGGCCAGCCCTTCGTCGACGCGCAATTTCATTTGGTGCGTGGCCAGGCTCCAGGCCATGCGCAGGTCGCTGGACGGCGCCGAACCGGGGTTGCAGTCGGAAGCAAGGGCCAAGGGCAATCCGGCGTCAATGATTTGGCGCCCCGGGGTGTAGGGAATGTTCAAAAACAGCGAACAGTGCGGCAGGGCTACCGGCATCGGGCCGTATCCCGTTCCCCATGCCCCGACGAGCGCATCGAGGTCCGCGTCCGACAGTACTTCCAGGTGGTCCACGCTTCGGGCTTTGGCCGCCACGGAGGCTTGGATTCCGCCCACGCTCTGAAACTGGTTGACGTGGGATTTGAGCTCGATTCCGCGCTTCGCGGCGGCCTCGGCCAAGCGCAGCAGGTCGTCGGCGGTAAAGTAGTTGGCCTCACAAAACACGTCGACGAAGTCAACCAGACCCTCGTCGGCGAGCTGGGGTAGCCAACGGTCCACGGCGTCGGCCACAAAATCCGCGCGCGGTCGGTCTTTGGGCAGGGCGTGCAGCGCCAGGAAGGTGGCCCACAGCGGCATGGGCTGAAGGCCTCGGGCGCGTTGGATCACGCGCAGCATCTTGCGCTCGGCGTCCAGGCTGAGTCCGTAGCCGCTTTTGATCTCGGCCGCCACGGTGCCGGTGCTGCGCGCCGTTTCGAGCCGAGCGAGCAGGGCGTCGAGCAGGACGGACTCCTCGGCTTGGGCGATGGCGGCGGCCGAATTCAAAATTCCGCCCCCCGCTGCGGCGATGTCGTGGTAGCTGGCCCCGTCCAGGCGCATGCGAAACTCGGTTACCCGCGGCGCGGCAAAGACCAGGTGCGTGTGGCTGTCGATAAACCCCGGGAGCATCCACTGGCCTTGGCAACAGCGGAGTTCCCAGCCGTCGTCGGCCAGCGGGCAGTCTGCCATCGTTCCAACCGCCGAAATTGTGCCGTCCACTACCTCGACGTAGGCGTTGCGGACTACGGGCAGAGCGGCCATTTCGGCGCCCTTCAGGGGACTCAACGGAAGGACTTCGGGGCTGCCGACTACGCCGGCTAAATGAGTAAATCGGGTGCGCACACTACGAAGGTACGCTTCGCGTATTTTTGAGGGATGGCCGGCAACACCTTCGGAAGCGTTTTTCGACTTACCACCTGGGGCGAATCCCACGGTCCCGCGGTGGGCGGCGTACTTGACGGAATGCCGGCGGGTCTTCTCCTCGACCTGGCGGCCGTTGATGCCGCATTGGCGCGCCGAAAACCCCGTGGAGCAGCCGGAACGCCCCGCCGCGAGGCCGACCGCGTAGAATGGCTTTCGGGCCTTCACCCGGACGCCGATGCGCAGGGACGCCGCAGGAGCCTCGGTACGCCGATCGCTTTTTTAATCCGCAACGAAAACACCAATCCCGGGGACTACGCCGCGTTGGCCGAAGTCTACCGCCCCGGGCATGCCGACGCCACCTACCAAGCCAAATACGGCGTCCGCGATCTTCGGGGTGGTGGACGCAGTTCGGCGCGCGAGACGGTGGCTCGGGTGGTGGCCGGCGCGCTCGCTCAGCAGCTTTTGGGCCCCGAGGTTCGCGTGCGGAGCGGCGTGGCCCGAGCGGCGGGAATTTCGGCGTCCGACCCCATGTCTTGGGACTGGTCCCAGCTCGAGCACAGTGCCGTGGGCTGCCCGGACCCGGTTGCCTCAGCGGCCATTGAAGCCGAAGTGGCCCGTCGCCGGGACGCGGGCGATTCCGCAGGAGGCGTGGTTTACCTGGAACTCCTCGGAGTGCCCGCGGGCTGGGGTGAGCCCGTTTTTGACAAGCTTCACGCGCTCCTCGGCCATGCGCTCTTGAGCATCAATGCCGTCAAGGGCGTGGAATTTGGCGACGGTTTCGCTGGAGCCGATTTGAGCGGTAGCCAACACAACGACGCCCCCGACGAAGACGGGGTGGTGCGCCAAAACCGCGAAGGAGGCATTACCGGAGGAATCAGCAACGGCCGCGTCATTACGGCCCGCATTGCCTTCAAGCCCGTTTCTAGTATTGCTCAAGAACAGCGTGCGCTGGGATCGGACGGAGCGGTACATAGCCTTCAAATTTCCGGGCGCCACGACGCCTTAGTGTTACCCCGCGCTCTGCCCATAGTCGAAGCCATGGCGGCCCTTGTGTTGGCCGACGCCATGCTCCAGCAACGAATTCAACAACACCCTTAACGCAATGAAACTTCACCACAAAATTCTTCTCGGCATGGTCCTGGGCCTGGCCTGGGCAGTTGGTTCGGCCTACATGGGCGGTGCCCAGTTCACCAAGGATTGGATTGCCCCCTTCGGAACCTTGTTCATCAACGCCATGAAGCTCATTGCCGTTCCGCTGGTCCTGTTTAGCATCATCGACGGCGTAGGTCAAGTGGGAGATCCCCGCGCCCTGGGTCGCATTGGGGGCAAAACCCTCGGGCTCTACCTGATCACGACGCTAGCGGCCATCTTGATGGGGGTCTTTGCCGTAAACCTCGTCAAACCGGGCCTCACGGCTTCGGAGTCCCAGCGCATGGAGAACCGCCACAGTTTTGAGGCCTGGCTGCACGCCAACAACAAACCCAGTCCCGACGGAAAATGGCTCACGGATGCCACAGCCGCCGACGCGCCCACCGCGAGCGATGCCGAACTCGACGCCCAAATTGCCGACGTTCGCTCCGGCAACCGCGGTCCCTTGGAGTTTTTGCACGAAATGGTTCCCAGCAACGTCTTCGAGGCCCTTACCGACGGGAGCATGCTGCAAATCATCGTGTTCGCCATCTTTTTTGGGGTCATCCTCGTCCTGATGCCGCGGGAGCAAACCGACCGCGTCCGCCCGCTGATGGGCCAGTTGTCGGCGGTATTTGTGCACATGGTGGTGGTCGTGATGAACGGTGCGCCCTTCTTTGTTTTTGCGCTGATGGCCGGAACCCTAACCCAGCTGACCGGCGACGATCCGGCACGCCTTCCCAACCTGCTTCAGACCTACGGAACCTACATGCTTACCGTGTTTGGTGGTCTGGTAGTGCTCTTGGTTACCATGTATCCAACCCTGATTTGGCTGGCAACGCGCGCATACGGTTGGTCCTGGTGGAAGAGTTTTCAATTTTTCTTTCGCGGAATGCGGCCCGCCCAATTGCTCGCCTTCAGCACGTCGTCTTCGGCCGCAACCCTTCCGGTGACGCTGGAGTGCGTGCACGACAACCTTAAAGTCGACGAGCAGGTGAGCCAATTCACCCTTCCCATCGGCGCTACCGTGAATATGGACGGAACCAGCCTCTACCAGGCTGTGGCCGTGATTTTCCTTGCCCAGTTCCACCTCGTGGATTTGTCCATTGCCCAGCAAGCGACCATTGTGGTTACGGCGGTGGCGGCCTCGGTAGGTGCGGCGGCCATTCCTTCGGCGGGACTCATCATGCTGATCATGGTGCTCGACGCCGTGGGCCTGAATCCCGCCTGGATCGCGCTCATTTTTCCGGTCGACCGCATTTTGGACATGTGCCGGACGGTGGTCAATGTTTCAAGTGATGCGGCCGTGGCACTCAATGTGGCGGCCAGTGAGGGCAAATGGCACGGAGCGGAGTCGGGTTCACCCGAATGACGCGGTGTTCGGCCGCCGTGCGGGCTTCGATGGCCTTGGTTGCGGGGGTCTTTTCCTTCGCCCTTTCGGCGCAGGTGCAGCTCGGAGACTGCGAAAAGGCGGGGCCGCCCTCGCCCCAAGTGATGAAGGCCGAAGCCGCGCTCGCCAAGGGCGATCGCCCTATGGCCCAGGTCTACCTGTCGAGTTTGCGCCGCAAGGAGCCCGAGTCCATTCACGCCTGGTACCTCGACGCGGAGCTGGCCCTTATGGTGGGCGAAGCGCGCGCCGCCCTGGCCCTGTACGAGAAAGTCTACGCGGCCTGTCCGGACTACCTGGGTGACTTGGCCTTCCGCATCGGGGCGCTCCACGCGGGCCAGGGCCGCCGCGCCGAGGCCCAGCGGTACTGGGCCTCGCCCAACGCCGGGGCGGAGGCCCGGCGTTGGCTTCGCCGATTCCAAATGGAAGACTCGCTCCGCGCGAACCCCGTGCCCTTCGCCCCCCTGCCCATACCGGGCCTGGACAGTCCTGCCGACGAATTTTTGGGCGTCCGCAGCCCCGACGGAAGCAAATGGTACTTCACCCGCCGCCGGACCGTCGTTGACCGAAGGAGCGGCCCGGCCGCCCTCACGCGGATGGAAGAAATGCTCTGCGAAGGAATACCGACCTCCACCGGCCTCGACGTACGCCCCTTGGACCGTCCCTTTAACGCGGGCCTGAACGAGGGGGGACCCTCGGTCAGCGCCGACGACCAGTGGATGGTGCTGACCTCCTGCGCGGCCGACGCCAGCGGCTACCGCAACTGCGACCTGTTCTTGGCCCACCGGGAGCTTGGTGAATGGTCCACGCTGCGCCGCATCGATGAGGTTTCGCTGCCGACGGCCTGGGACTCCCAGGCGGCCCTGTCGGCCAACGGCGACCGCATCATCTTCTCCAGCGATCGCCCCGGCGGGCGCGGTGGGCTCGACCTTTGGACGTCGGCGCGAACCGACAAAGGAACCTGGTCCGCCCCCGAGAATTTGGGTCCCATCGTCAACACCGAAGGCGACGAGAAGTCGCCCTTTCTGCACGCCGACGGGCGAACCCTGTTTTTTTCGTCAACTGGCCACCCCGGCATGGGCGGCTTCGACGTCTTTTACACCGACTGGATCCAAAATGCGTGGCCCGTGAACTTGGGCTACCCGATAAACACCGAAGGGGACGAGTTGGGATTTGGGGTTCATGCCAACGAACCGCTGGGCTACTTCAGTCAGGCCCGCACGGGAACCGGCTACGACCTGATGCGCTTTGACCTGCCCGGTTTGGCGGCCGGCCGCGAAGTTGCTTTTGTGCGCGGAACCGTAGACGGCGAACTCCCCGACGACGGTCGCCCTACCCAGATTCGCATCGAGAACCTGCGCACCAAAACGAGCCAATCCGTCGTCGTAGATCCCGGAGCCAAAACCTTTATGGCGGTCATTGCCCGAGAAGACCTGGCGAGCACGGTGCTGGAGCTGGACCACCCGGACTTGGGCTACACGGCCATTCGCCTCGAAGAATACCGCGAAGACGAGCCCGTTCCGGCACTGGCTGCCCGAAAGGCCCTGCCCGGAACCGAATTTGCCCTGCGCAGTATTTTGTTCCAAACCTCGAGCGCAGAGCTTGGTGACGAAGACCGCCTTGCCTTGGAGGGTTTTGCGCGCTACCTCAACCGGAATCCCGCGTTCCGCATCGAAATCCAGGGCCACACCGACAACGTAGGTTCGGCTCAGGCCAACATCAGCCTGTCGCAGCAGCGCGCCGAGCGGGTGCTCGATCACTTGGTTCAGCTGGGCGTGGAGCGCAGCCGACTTCGCGCCAAGGGCTACGGTGCGTCGCGGCCAGTCGCCAGCAACCAAAACGAAGAAGGCCGCTCGCGCAATCGGCGAACGGCCTTCGAAATCGTGCCGTAATCGGGAGAAGCTGCTTAGACGCGGCGCTCCTTGATGCGCGCGCTCTTGCCGGTGCGATCGCGCTGGTAGAAGATGCGTGCACGGCGAACCTTACCGGTCTTGTTGACCTCAATTTTCTCGAGGTTCGGCATGTTCACTGGGAAAATACGCTCCACGCCGATGGCTCCCGACATTTTGCGAATCGTGAAGGTTTCCGTGGCTCCGGCGCCGCTGCGCTGGATTACGTCGCCGCGGAAGAACTGCGTGCGCGTCTTTTCGCCTTCCACAATTTTGTAGTACACGGTGATGGTGTCACCTGCTTTGAACGAAGGAAAGTCCTTCTTATCGATGTAGGTCTCTTGGACGTACTTAATCAGATCCATGATCTTGAAGTTTTGCAATTCAAACGGCAACGTGCTTCGCTTTGAAGCAGAGGTTGGGTCTGCGTTACCCCATTTGGCGTAGTTCCTCCAGGGGCGGCAAAGGTACTACGAAAAACGAAAAGTTTTAAATACCCCCGCAATCTTGGTACACGCCGTTCACGCGGAGGGCCGTTTCTGCCTTTTTGCGTGCGACCCAGGCGTCCATTACCTCCTGCCGACGCTTGTTTTCTACGTAGTTCTTTAGGAGCGCAAGATCCTGCTCCAGGTTCGCGCGATGCGGATCTACCTTACTTCGCAGCTGGATGATGCGAAAAAATTCTTTGCCCTGCGGATCGCGCACCAAGGCCGCCTCGCTGATGGAGCCCGTATTGAGGTTCTGAATGGCGTAAAAGATCCCTCGATCGAGTTGGTCTAAGTTGAACTTCACGTCCATGGTGTTCGGGTTCAGCATAATGCCCGAATTCAGCTTGGTTTCTTCGTCTTCCGAAAACTGCTGGGCGGCCGCTTCAAAGGTCAAGCTCCCCTGGAGGATGGCACTTCGAATGCTGTCCAGGCGCTCCTGCGCCGCATCCAGATCTTTTTGTTCCAGTTTGGGCTTGACCAGAATATGGCGCAGGTCGAGTTCTTCTCCGCGTTTTGCCTGGAGCTGAACAATATGGTACCCAAACTCCGTGCGGAAGGGTTTGGAAATTTCACCAACCTCCAGGTTGTAGGAAACCGCGTCAAACTCCTTGACAAACTGTCCGCGCTTAATGCCTTTGTATTCGCCGCCGTTCCGGTTGGATCCGGGATCTTCCGAATACAGAATGGCCATGGTGGCAAAACTCGAACCGTTTAAAATGCGGGTTCGAAGCTGCTCCAGCCGCTCCATGGCTTCTTTTTCTGCCTTGTCGCTAACCTTTGGGTTGATGATTAATTGGGCGAGCTCGACCTCGGTACCAATCAAGGGCAGGGAGTCCAGCGGAAGCTTGCGAATTTCCTGCTCCACTTCGACCGGCGTAACCTTGACGTTTTCGGTAATGGTGCCCTGCATGCGCTGCGCCGTGAGCTGGTTTTTCATCAACGGGCGCATTTCTTCTTTGATTTCGATAATCGACTTCTTGTAGTATTCGGTGAGTCGGCGCTCGCTGCCGATCTGGGCCACTAGCTGTTCAATTCGGCGCGAAATGTTATCGTCGATTTCGGAATCTCCGACCTCTACCGAGTCAATGGCCGCGTGGTGAATGAGCAACTTTTCGAGAATGAGCTCTTGAAGCACCTCGCATTCGCTCCGGTCCTGGCCTTCGCGCTGGAGGGTTTCGCGCATGATGGTGACGTCCGACTGCAGGATGAGCTCGTTGCCCACGACGGCCACCACGCCGTCGGCGAGTAGGGGTTGAGCCAGTGCGGAACCCGACCAACCGAGGAACAAGGTCAGGGCAATAATGAGGGGGCGAAGGGAAGTGGGCATAAAAAACAAACTTACGGCGTTCAGCAACTTAGGCTTCAACCTGCGCATTTCGTGCCAAAAGCTCCCGCGCCAAGTTTAGGTAGTTCTCGGCTCCCGTAGACGCGGCGTCGTAGACCATAATCGGTTCACCGAACGACGGGGCTTCGCTGAGTCGCACGTTTCGCGCAATCACGGTGTCAAAAACGAGCTGCTGAAAATGCTGGCGCACTTCGTCTACCACTTGGTTGCTCAGCCTCAGGCGCGAATCGTACATCGTCAGGAGCATGCCTTCAATCTGAAGCGCCGGATTCTGAAGGTTTTGCACCGAACGCACGGTGTTGAGCAGCTTGCCCAAGCCTTCGAGCGCAAAATACTCGCACTGAATCGGGATGATTACGGAATTCGCGGCCGTTAGGGCATTGAGCGTCACCAAACCCAGCGACGGCGCGCAGTCGATTAGGATGTAGTCGTAGTCGTCCGCAATCGAAGCCAGGGCCGTTTGCAGCATGTACTCCCGTCGGGGCTTGTCTACGAGTTCGAGTTCGGCCGCGACCAAATCAAGGTGGGCGGGCATCAAGCTAAGGTTGGGATTTCGCCCGTCGACAATGGCTTCGCCCGGCGTGGCCGTATGCTCCAAAACGTGGTAGGTACCGGTTTTGGGCTCGGTCGGATCATAGCCCAGGGCCGATGTGGCGTTGGCCTGCGGATCGGCGTCAATCAACAGCACGCGCTGCTCCAGCACGCCCAACGCACTGGCCAGATTTACCGCGGTCGTCGTCTTGCCGACTCCGCCTTTTTGGTTCGCAACAGCAATGATTTTTCCCACGGAAGCGAAGGTAGTACGGTCGTTTGGGCCTATGGGTGATTGTTTAAAACTTTAGCTCAGTTGGCCGAGGGAGCCAAGGCTTTGCGGACGACGCCGCAGGACAGCATTTCGTCGCCGAAGTAGGGGTTCATAACATTCGATTCGCGGCTGATCCAGGTGGCGCCCTCGTAATCGAACGCCATCGGGCAAAACTGCAAGTAGAGGGTGTCTTCGCCGGGATTGGATTCAAGCGAAACCAGGTACGCCTGGGTGAGGCTGTAGAAGGCTTCGCGCTGCGCTGCGAGGTCTGAGGTTGCCGCAATTTGGCGCACGGACGACAGAAGTTGCTCGCCCGGACTGGAGGCGGTCCAGAGCGAATCCAAATGACGTGCTGCCTTTTGGGCCTCGTACGGGTTTGACGAAACTAAAGCGTCCTTGATGCGCAGGTACTGGTCGAGCGGAACCTCGGCGTAGGAATCCTGCAGGTAGGAGTTGGCAACCGGTAAAGAACAATCTGCCGTCTCGACGGAATTCTGTTTGTTGGTGCAGGCCATAAAAAAGGCGGCCGAAGCCGCCATAAGTAGGTACTTCATGCGGCAAAAATACGCCGCAGCCAGGGCTTAGTTTCGGGCTTCTCGCATCGGGTTGCTGCGCCACTGCTGGGCGCCCGTGGGCTTGGGCAGGGCCTCGAGGTGCACCTCGACGTCGCCGCCCCAGCTGTTGTTGTACAGGTCAATGTCGGCAAGCTCCTTGAAGGGATCCAGCTCGATCGATACCGCCTTTTTGGGCAAAAACACCGTTTTGGTGAACTCCTGCTCCGACTGAATCCAGATTTCCGCGGGCCAACGCTCCACGTGCGAGGTTCCGTCGGCAAACGTGTAGCGAACCACTACCGGCATAATGAGTCCGCCGACGTTTTTCACGGTAACCTCGTGCAGGTAGCCTTGAGGGCCGGGCTTGAGTCCAGCCAGGCGCTTGGCGTCGGCCTTGCTGACGGCGTGGCGGTTGTACTCCGTGACATAAAAATCGCGGTAGGCGGGGTCCTTGTCAACCTTGGTTGGGCGGTTGCTCAGCTCGTTGCGCTGGTTGCCGATAAACGATTTGTACTCCGTGTCGGCTTCGGTCTTGCGCTGGGCCTCGAGCTCCTTGGGGTCAAGGGTTGGCACGGCGGCAATGCGCACCTTGCTCAACTCCTGGTCCACGGCTTCGGTGGTGTAGAACCATCCGCGCCAGAACCAATCGAGGTCCACGCCGCTCGCGTCTTCCATGCTGCGAAAGAAGTCGGCGGGCGACGGGTGCTTGAAGGCCCAACGGGTGCAGTAGGTCTTGAATGCGTGGTCAAAGAGTTCGCGGCCCATCACCGTTTCGCGCAGGATGTTGAGGGCGGTAGCTGGCTTGCCGTAGGCGTTGTTGCCAAATTGAATCACGCTCTCGGAATTCGTCATGATGGGCACCTGGTTCAGGGCCGGAGAACGCATGTACTCCACAATCTTGTAGGCCGGACCGCGGCGCGACGGGTAGTTGACGTCCCATTCCTGTTCGGCGAGGTACTGCACAAACGTGTTCAATCCCTCGTCCATCCAGGTCCACTGGCGTTCGTCGCTGTTGATGATCATCGGGAAGAAGTTGTGGCCAACCTCGTGAATGATCACGCTGATCATGCCCAATTTGGTGGCTTCGGAGTAGGTGCCGTCGGCATCCGGACGTCCGCCGTTGAAGCAGATCATGGGGTACTCCATACCAATGTCTTCGGTATGAACCGAAATCGCCCGCTCGTAGGGGTAATCCACGGTGAACTTCGAGTAGGTTTCAATCGTTTGTGCCACGGCGCGGGTCGAAAACTGCTCCCAAAGCGGATTTCCTTCCTTAGGGTAGAAGGACTCAGCCAGCGTCGTACGGTTGCCCACCTTCACGGCCATGGCATCCCAAATGAACTTGCGGCTCGTGGCAAAGGCAAAGTCGCGCACGTTCTTCGCGGTAAACACCCAGGTTTTGGTGGACGTGGCCTTTGTTTTTTCGCGTTCGCGGGCTTCGGCCTCCGTGGCGATAATCACCGGCTTGTCGGTCGCCTTGCGGGCCTCGGCCAAGCGCTGGCGCTGGACGGCCGTCAGCACGCTGCTTTCGTTGGTTAGGGTTCCGGTTGCCGCTACGAGGTGGTCGCTCGGCACCGTAATGGCCACTTTGTAGTCGCCAAAGGGAAGGGTGAACTCTCCCTGCCCGAGAAACTGCTTGTGCTGCCAGCCGACGTTGTCGCCGTACACGGCCATGCGCGGAAAAAACTGCGCAATGGTGTACAGCGTGTTGCCTTCTTCGTCAAAATGCTCGTAGCCGCTGCGGCCGCCGACCTTCATGCGGTCGTTCACCAGGTAGCTCCAGGCGATGTAGAACTTCACGCTTTGCCCCGGTGCGAGCACGGTCGGAAGGTCCACGCGCATCATGGTATTGTTGATCACGTACGGCAGCTTCGCGCCCGTGGCCGACTTCACTTCGGTCACGTTGAAACCTCCTTGGTACTTATCGACGTACTGCTCGCTGATCTGTTCGGGCGTGATCGACGAAGGGATGGAGCCCTTTTTGCTCAAATCCGTCATCGAGCCGGGCTTCATCATGTTTTGGTCGAGCTGCACCCAGATGTACGGAAGCGCGTCGGGACTGTTGTTGCGGTAGGTAATCCACTCGCTGCCCGTAAGGACGTGGGTTTTCTCGTCAAGGCTCAGCTGAATGTCGTAGTCTGCTCGGTTTTGGTAGTACGCGTGACCCGGTGCGCCGGCCGCATTTCGGTAGCTGTTGGGGGTTGGCAGCTCTTCTTCTAACTGGCGGAACTTGCTGTGGGGCAGCCGGTCAGCCGGCACATGCTGTGCGTTCAGTGCAAACGAGAAGGAGAGGACCGCAAGGATCCGAAGCGTGGAGGTGTTGTTCATCCTGTATACCATTGGGAAGCCAAATGTAGCGAAATACCGAGGCACAGCGCACCCAGCGCCAGCGCAAAATCTTTGGGGCTAAACCGCCGCGCCGAGGCTCCTGCGCGGAGCAGAAACACGCCCGCCACCACGGCAAGCTGCCCTACCTCAACACCCAAGGCAAACCAGCCCCACGAAGCCCAAAGGGCCCCGCGGTCGCTCGGCAAGAGCGGGGCGAGGTCTTTGGCAAAAGCGAGCCCATGGACCACACCAAAAAGCGCAGCCACGGCCAGTTCGGCACGAAGCCAGCTGCGGGCTGGCGGCACCGTTCCCTTGAGCCAAACGACGCGGGCCGAGGTGAAAACTAACGTGGCGAGCACGGCACCTTCGACGGCCCGTTCCGGCAGCGGAATCTGAAGGGCGACTTGACTGGCCATGGCCGCCGTATGGCCCACGGCAAACGCGGTCAGGGCTCCGAACCAGGCCTTCGCATCCTTGGGTGCGAACGGCGCAACGAGTGCCGCTACAAAGAGCAGGTGGTCCCAAGCTTGGGGATCGAGAATGTGAAACATGCCAAGCTCGGCAAAGGGCGGAACGGTCATTTGGGGTAGCGGAGTTCGAAGTTTGGTTGGCTTGGCGTACTCAGTGCGTCCAGGCGCCCTTGGGGTCCGCGCACAAAGTAGACGTTGCGTTGGTCGGTGAATCGTTCGTGCAGCAGGCGGTCCGTCACGGTCAGCGGCAAACCCGTAGCCAAGTGAAGCCGAATTTCGACCGCGTCGGGCTGGTAGGTTAGGCCGTCAAATACCAGGGGCAGTTGCTTTCGGCCGCGGCTAACCTGAAGCCGACCGGCCACATACTGTTCCACGAGTTTTCGGGCTTCGGGGCGCTCAAGGCGCACTTTTACTCCGGGGTTGGCCTCGGCGATGGCCGCCTCAAGGTCGTCGGTGAACACTTTGATAACCCAGTCTGTTCGGCCGTCCCGCACCGTCAACTCATGCGAGGCCAGGTGAATGGGGTGGTCCGACGCGGAACACCAAATGAAGCTGCTGAAAAGGAGGGCGAGGGTACGGAGCATGCGGTGCAAACCTAATCATTTCCTAATTTGAGCCCATGGATGTTCCGTACCAAATTCGAACGCACGATCAATACCTCGAAGCCTACCGAGCGGCAGCCGAAGATCCCGAGGTGTTTTGGGCCGATGTCGCACGGCATTTTCGCTGGCGGCGCACCTGGGATTCCGTCTTGGAATGGAACTTCACCGATCCGCAGGTGCGGTGGTTTCACGGCGCGAAGCTGAACATCACCGAAAACTGCTTGGATCGGCATCTGGACGCGCGCGGAAGCCAGCCGGCACTCATTTTTGAACCGAACGACCCAGGTTCTCCTTCGCAGATCCTGACCTACCGCGAGCTGCATTTCCGGGTCATGCAGTTTGCCCAGGTGCTAAAGAACAACGGCGTCCAAAAGGGCGACCGCGTTTGCCTGTACATGGGCATGATTCCCGAGTTGCCCATTGCGGTCTTGGCCTGTGCCCGCATCGGAGCGGTGCATTCCGTCATTTTTGGCGGATTCAGTGCTCAGTCCATTGCGGACCGCGTCAACGACGCGCAAGCTGCGCTCGTGGTGACCTGCGACGGATCGCTTCGCGGGGCCAAGGAGGTGCCGCTCAAACCCGTCGTCGACGAAGCCTTGGGGGCCTGTCCATCGGTTCAAAAGGTCGTGGTGTACGCCCACACAGGAACCCCGGTTTCCATGAAAAAAGGTCGGGACCTTTGGTGGGCGGACGAGATCGAGCGCGTGAACGCCATGGGCAATCCCTTCGTCGAGGCCGAGGAAATGGATGCGGAAGACATGCTGTTCATTTTGTACACCAGCGGTTCGACGGGCAAGCCCAAGGGCGTCGTACACACCTGCGCCGGGTACATGGTGTGGACCAACTACACCTTCATCAACGCGTTTCAGTACCGACCGGGCGACGTGCACTTTTGTACGGCCGACATCGGTTGGATCACGGGGCACAGCTACCTTCTGTATGGCCCCCTGAGCGCCGGGGCGACCACGGTGATGTTTGAAGGCATCCCGACTTGGCCCGACGCGGGCCGACTTTGGGACATCGTCGATCGCCACCGGGTTTCCATTTTGTACACGGCACCCACGGCCATTCGCAGCCTTATGGGCTTTGGCCTAGAGCCCATAGCGGGCAAGAGCCTAACCAGCCTGAGGGTGCTCGGTACCGTCGGCGAGCCCATTAACGTCGAGGCCTGGAACTGGTACGGCACCCACATCGGAGGCGGTCGCTGTCCCGTCGTCGATACCTGGTGGCAGACCGAAACGGGCGGAGTTCTTATCTCCAATTTAGCAGGGGTAACGCCCGCCAAAGCCACGTTTGCCACCCTGCCAATGCCCGGCGTGGACCCGGTACTGGTCGACGAGCAGGGAGAAGAAATCGCGGGCAACGACGTCAGCGGGAACCTGTGCATCCGCAAGCCGTGGCCGGGCATGCTCCGCACCACCTACGGCGACCACGAGCGCTGCCGCCAAACCTACTTCAGTGCGTATCCGGGCATGTACTTCACGGGCGACGGCTGCTTGCGCGACCGAGACGGGCACTACCGCATCACCGGCCGCGTGGACGACGTACTCAACGTCAGCGGCCACCGCATCGGAACGGCCGAGGTCGAAAACGCACTCAATATGCACGCGGGCGTGGTCGAGTCTGCGGTGGTCGGGGTTCCGCACGGAATCAAAGGCCAGGGGATTTATGCCTACGTCGTGTACCGCGGCGGCATCGACGACGCAAACCAAATTCGACGGGACATTGCCGCTACCGTCAGCCGAGTCATTGGTCCGATTGCCAAGCCCGATGCGATTCAGTTGGTGAACGGATTACCCAAAACGCGCTCGGGCAAAATCATGCGCCGAATTCTCCGAAGGATTGCGGAGGGCGAGACGGCCAACCTGGGCGATACCACCACGCTCCTCGATCCGGGGGTGGTGGATGAGGTTGCCGCGGGGCGCATTCCCATTTAGCAGCAACCGCTCCCTGGGGCGCACGTGTTTTTAGGCCGCGGCAGCTTTTCGGCGGGAATTCCGCAGGAATCGGAGGCCAGGCAGTTGGTGAACTTTGGGGTAAGGTGAAACGACATCCCGTCAAAATCGAGCCCGAAGGTTGAAAGGGAGGCTTGCTGGTACTCCACAAGGACTTCTTCGTTTCGAAGGCCTAAGCGCGCGGAAGCAGCGGTCAAAATCCCAAGCAGTTTTTCGGGACGCAGGCGGTGATCCGTATCTCCAGCGACAAAAAGCTGCAGGCTGACGGCTTCCTCACGCCGTTCGGTTCCGCCGCAGTCCACGTAATGCTTGCGGACCAGGGCGACTTCGGTCAGGTGGGCGTGGGGCGGAACCAGTCCGCCCTCGGCGTCGAAAAAGCGAAGGTGCTCCAGGTGCTGGACCGCGTGAAGAAAGTCGTTAAATGTCATATCGTAAAATTACGATAAAAGCATCCATCCCGCCATGGCCGCCATGCTCAGATCTTCGACTACGGT
Source organism: Cryomorphaceae bacterium (assembly GCA_021298655.1). Classification (GTDB taxonomy): domain Bacteria; phylum Bacteroidota; class Bacteroidia; order Flavobacteriales; family Schleiferiaceae; genus TMED14. The sequence continues at coordinate 46,109 of JAJTFK010000003.1, forward strand.
CACGGTACTCATGGGTAGGTTGAAAACGCTGCCAAGGCAAGCGCATTGGATCGATTTTTTTTGGAGCCTGCTTTGAATCACGCCGCCAGCACCAATCAGCATGATAACTAAGGTCAGGCTATGGGTTAGGGTCGGGTTCCAGTCGGCCGCGTAGGCGAGTCCGAGGGCCAATTCCACGAAGGGGTAGGCCAGGCCCCAACCCGGAATGAGGCGGGCGATCCAATCGTACATGCGGTAGGTGGCCGCAAAGGCGCGCACGTCAAGGAGCTTGAAGTAGCTAAAGCTCAAGAAGAAGCCCGCCATGAACCAGCGCATCCAGGAGTGGAGGGTGAGTTCCTTCCCCAAGGCGAGCGTTGGAACTACGGCGAGCAGCAGGGCAAGCGTAAAAAGAGGGCGGTAGGTTTCCCAAAATCCCCGGGTATCGTCGGTCGCTGCGTCCGGCGGTTTCGGCACGCTCGGATCTTCTGCCGCAACGGCTTGGTAGTCGCCGGCCTTTGCCACTGCGGCGGTGATTTCTGCATCCGAAACAGAGTAAGGGGCCCAAACGTCCATGCGGTTGGCGGCCAAATCCACGCGTACCGTCTGCACGCCGTGGTGGTTTTGCACTGCATCGGTGATGCGTGCCACGCAGCTTCCGCAGTGCATGCCTTCGAGGCGAAATCGTCGAGGTTGGTCCATGGACTGAAGCTACGACGAAGCCCAGGAAGTTAGGCGATGCCCCGCTTCGGCAAGCGTGGAATCTTCTTTGGCGAAGCACAGCCGGAGCATCCGAAGACCGGCTGGCGCACTTCCGTAAAAGGGACTCAGCGGAACCGTGGCAACCCCCGCCTCGCGGGTAAGGAGGTGGGCCAATTCGCGGTCGCCAAGGTCGCTGACTTCGGAATAGTCGACCAGCATAAAGTAGCTGCCCGGCGCGGGCAGTGGACGAAACCGGCTTTCGGCCAAGCTGGACGCCAAAAGGTCTCGTTTTTGCGCAAAAAACGCCGGAAGTTCCCGGGCGTAGTCGGGCGCGGTCTTCAAAAAGCGGAGCACCGCATGCTGGGTTGGAGTGGACGCCGAGAAGGCCGCAAATTGGTAAATGTTTCGCAGGGCATGGGTGAGGCGGGCGGAACCCAAAACGGCACCCAGCTTCCAGCCCGTAACGTGGTAGGTTTTGCCAAAACTGAGGAACCGCAGGCTGCGCTCGCGCAGGTTCTCGTGGTGGTGCGGACTTTCTAATGTGCTGCCATCCAGAATCATGGATTCGTACACTTCATCGCTTAGTACCAGGGCGGATTCGGGCAACACCCCCGACAAGCGCTCCCAATCTTCGCGGCGCCACAGCATCCCCGTGGGATTGTGGGGGGAGTTGATCAGAACCGCTTTGGTTCGCGGCGTTACCGAATCCGCCAATTGGTCCCAATCCACCGAAAAACCACCGGGCGACGGGCGAAGTGCGACGCCAACGGGCCGTGCCCCAGCCGCCAAAACCGCCGGACGGTAGGCGTCGTAGGCCGGCTCAAGCAGCACAACCTCATCTCCGGGGCCAACGAGCGCCTGAAGGGCACAAAAAATGCCCAGCGTCGCCCCGGGAACCACCGTGATTTCGGTGGCGGGGTCGTAGCGCAACGCATTTCGGTGCAGCTGATCCGCCGCAAGGGCCTCGCGAAGTCCGAGCAATCCCGGCATGGGTGCGTACTGCGCCGACTCGGAACTCAAGGCGTCGCGAAAGGCATCGATCAATCGCGCATCCGGCCCAAACTCCGGAAAGCCCTGGGCCAGGTTGAGGGCGCCGTGCTGCTGCGCCAAGGCGGTCATTTCCGAGAAGATGCTCGGTCCAAAATCGGGCAGCATCAGCGAAGGTCCGAGGGGGTGAAGGCCAGGGGCAGAAGGGAGCTCGCGTCGGCAATCACCCAAACGTCTCCTTGTTCGGCGGCCAGCACCACTTCAAAGGCGGCCTTTTGCCGCGCGTGCTGCTCCACCATGGCTTGACGGCACATGCCGCAGGGTGCAAGCGGAATCGAAGCGGGACCCGAAGCCGGACGGTAGGCAATGGCCATCCGTTCAACCTTAGCTCCGGGCGCTACGCTTTGAACCGTGCTCAACGCGACGCGTTCGGCACAGATGCCCACGGGATACGACGCATTTTCTTGATTGGTTCCGACGAAGTGTTCGCCCGAATCAAGCCGAACCGCGGCCGCAACGCGAAACCCCGAATAGGGAGCGTAGGCATGATCCAACGCGGCAAAAGCAGCATTCAGTAGTTCACGCTGCGCCCCACCTACTTCCTCGCGCGGCACCACGCGCACATTGAGTTCCAACTTCATGTACCAAACCTACCGCAAATCCGGTCACGTCGAACGCGACTCGAAGGGAAATTCCCGCAGCAAGCTTTCCAGGAGGCTGCGTTGATTTTGGGCACGATGCCAGTTTTGCTCGCCGTACGTTACCGCGTAGTAGGTGTTTCCTGAAGCCGCATCGGTGGCGAAGCGCAGCGCTTGAAGCCACGTGAGGTAGGCGGGCATCTGGCGAACCCTTGCTGCAAGTTCCCGTGCGGGAGCATAGGCCGAGGCGTAGCCTTCCCAAACGGCTTCAAAGGCTTCGGGGTTGCACCCGTTTTCTTCGGGCTCGTCTTCGGCACGGAGTGCGGCCGTGCTGCGCACCAAATCGCCAAAATCGCTTCCGAGGTAGCCCATCTGAAGCGTGTCCAAATCAATGGCCCGCAATCCGGCAGCCGAAGCAATGACGTTGCTCCGCTTGGCATCGTGGTGTTGGACGGCGGCAGGAAGATCCCGCTCCAGCGCCAAAAAGGTCGAAGCCGCATCCTCGAGGGCCTTAGCCAGTCCGCGGTACGTCGAGGGAATCCGGTCGCGGACGGCAGACCACTGCTCCCAGCGCAGCGCGGCACTGTGGAAGTGGGGCAGGACGCTTCGCCAAGCCGCGGGCCGTGCGTTCAGTGTGGCCGTGAATTCGCCCCAAAATCGGCCGAGCAAGCCCGGGTCCACGGGCGAATCCGCTTCCGAAACAAACGGAAAAACCCGCCAGCCGTCCAAACCGTGAACGCGGCCGTCGCGTCGGAGGATCGGCGCTACCGTAAACGCCGAAATAGGGTGACCAAGCACGAGCTGAAGGTTGCATTCAATGGCTTCCAAATCAGTAAAAACTTGGGTATTTACCTGCTGCACAAAAAGGCGGTCTCCATCGGACCATTCCGCGCAAAAACTGCGGTTAATTAAGCCACCCGAAACGGGGAGGACCCTGTCGGGCGCCCGCAACCCCCAGTCCGCCCAGTCAATAGCGATCATGCAGGCCAAAAATCGGAGTGCGCGAGGACCAGGCTCCGCGCGTGAAATCCGGAATGGCTTGGGGCGTAGACCCTTCGGCGATGGATTTTTCGGACAGGGGCGTAACCGCATACCATGAGGCCAGGTCGTAGACGTCCATCGGAAAGGGCTCTTCGCGCTTCAGGCACTCAATAAAGGCGTTGTCCACGAAGTAGTCCATGCCTCCGTGCCCGGCGCCCGCCGCGGCCGCCGCGTTTTTGGCCCAAAGCGGGTGGTCGTTGGCCTCCAGGATCTCTTTGGTGTTGGCCCAGCGGTGGCTGTGCTTCATGGAGTCTTCAAAGTAAATGTGCCCCTGGTCCAGGCCGCCCCATCCGAAGTCCTGCCAAATCCCTCGGGTTCCCTGCACCCTAAATCCCAAATTGTAGGGACGCTGCAGCGAGGTATCGTGGGTCAGCAAGATGGTTTCGCCGTTGGCGCAGCCAATGGTCGTGGTCACGACGTCCCCCTGGGCAAACGGAACCTTGGCGTTGGGGTGGTCGGCACCGGCCTGCCGCACGACGTAGTCGCTTAATCCGCGGGCCTTGCTCGACATGGAGGTCAAATGGGTTAAGCGGTTCCCTCGGTTCACGTCCATCATCAGGGCAACCGGGCCCAAGCCGTGGGTGGGGTAGAGCTCCCCGTTTCGCTTCACGTAATGGTCCGTGCGCCACTGCGACTCGCTGTAGCCCTTTTCGGCTCCGAACTCCACGCCCTTCCCATAGGGTGACTTGCCGTCGTTGAACAGCACGCCGCGCAGGTCGTGCTGGTAGCCCCCTTGTCCGTGCACCAATTCCCCAAACATTCCCTTGCGGACCATGTGCATTACCGCCATGACGTCGCGGCGGTAGCAGACGTTTTCCAGCGCCATGAGCGGAGTTTGGTTCCGTTCGCTCGCGTCAACCAGGTCCCAGCATTCCTGAACGCTCAGCGCGCCTCCGACCTCCATGGCCACCGCAACGCCCGCTTCGAGGGCCGCAATGCCGTGTTCGCGGTGCCATTCCCATGGGCTGCTGACAAATACGGCGTCAAGACGCTCTTTTTCCAGCATTCGACGAAAGTCCTGTGGGCCGTCCCCGTACGCCTTTGGGGCTTTTTTGCCGGACTTTTCGACCATTTCTAGGGCGTGCCGGAGCATGTGTGCCTGGGGATCCGCCACGGCGGCAACTTCGACGTCGCTGCGCTGGAGCATGAGTTCCAGGTGGTTTTGTCCGCGAAGACCGGTGGCAATAAAACCCACGCGAATCCGTTCGCGACCCGGTGCCGAAAATCCGTAGGCCACCGAGGGCAAAAGGGCGGCCCCCGCAGCGGCGATTCCCGCGGTACGTAAAAAATGCCTGCGCTCCATAAAATGAATTCGTTAGAAGTGTTGGTTAAAATACGCCAAAACGGCGTCGTGATCGGCGGCATAGGTGAGGCCCATCCAAGTGGTGCCCAGGGTGTCTGCCCAAAAAACGTCGCCCCGATCCAAACCGAAGCGCACCGCGTCGGGTATGCCAAATTCGCCTCCGTCCCGGGGTGTTGGCGGCCACCAATCCAGCACACTTCGCGCCAAGACCCAGGCGTTCATCGAGACGGGCGGATCGCCCAAGCGCAGGACATCGGCCGGCGTAAGGCCCGAATGCTCCTGGAGCTCGACAAGCTGTCCTTCGGCGTTCGTAAAGAGGACGGCACGGTTCACGGGACCGTGGGGGCTGCATACCCGAGACAGGGGGTAGGCCAGGGATGCGTTGCGGCCCATTCGAGCCCGAGCAACCGCTCCCTGCCATAGGTCGCCGTAGTAGTCGTCGGCGTTTCCAACCACAAAAACCTCTGCGCCCTGTTCCGCGGCGCAGCGCATGCCAACGGCCAGGGCATCCCCGGTTCCGCGGGCCTCATGCTGCACGGCAAAGTGAACGGGTATAGGCCAGTTTTTACCGCGCCACAGCGCTTCGTGCTCCGGACGAATCACGAGCACCGCCAGGTCGATACCTGCTTTGGCGGCATCCAACACGCTGAATTCGGCGATGCACGCGCCCGACGAATGCACGGCCACCAATTGCTTGGGTCCGCCAAATCGGGTGCCGTGCCCGGCAGCAACGAGAATTAACGCGATGTGCGGCGTCGCCTTCATGGATAAAAATAACCTATGATCACCATAAGCTGATGTGTTGAACAAAATGTCGGGACCCTAACTAACATTGTTGCTTAATCACCTAATTCTTGGGCCAACGCGGTCGTTTCGACTGCCCTTGACCCTAAATGTACAGTTATGAACCGACTTTTTACCCGTTTCGCGCTGCTCGCAATGACCGCAGCGAGCATCTTGGTCGCCTGCTCGGGCGGCTCCGGCGAACACCATGCAGTCCAAATCAAGGACGCCGTCGTTACCCTTGAGGGCCCGCTTTTCGCCGGCCCCAACCAGGGGCAGTATGCCTTCAAACTCGATCTGGCCAAAGAGCTCGGGTCCGCCTACCGGGAGGGCATGACCGTCGAGGCCGCCCGCATTACCTCGGTGGACGTAGCGTCTGCCGATAGCCTGGGGCTGTCTTCGTTCCGCTCCTTTGTGGTATCGTTGGCAAGCGACAACGCCGACGTAGCCATGCAGGAGGCGGCATTCAAAAACCCCCTGCCAGAGGGGGCGTCAAGCGTTTCGCTCGACGTGTCGTCTGAAGCGGAACTCGGGTCACTGCTGCAGCAGGGCACGGTGTACCTGGTGCTGGACGCGGACCTCGCCGAAGACTACCTCGAAGGCAACCGCAGCCTTACCCTCAATCTTTCGTTTGACCTTACCATTAAATCGTAATTATGCTACGCAAATTCACCCTTTGGGCCGCTTCGGCCCTAATCGCCTTCGCCTCGCTGAATTTTGAACTTCAAGAAGCCCCCGGAGACAAGCTCATCGGCGTTTGGGAGCCCAGCAACGGCCGTGCCCGCGTGAAAATTGACCGCATCGGAACCAAATACTACGGCCGCATTGTGTGGCTCATTGAGCCCAACGACCCCGAGACCGGGCTGCCGAAAACCGACAAAAACAACCCCGACCCGGCGCTAAAGAACGTGCCGCTGAAGGGCTACCGCATGCTCAAAGACTTTGTGTACCAAGCCGACGGAACCTGGTCCGAAGGAACGATTTACGACCCGCTGAACGGCAGCACCTACAACTGCGTGATCAAGATGAAGGACAAAAACACCCTGGACATCCGCGGCTACATTGGTGTTCAGGCGTTGGGACGCACCGACGTATGGAAGCGTTTGGCCGTTCAACCTGCAAAAAAATGAACCGCATTTTTGTTCTCGGGACCCTTTTCGCTTCCTTGGGGTCTGCTTCGATGTTTGGCCAAACAGACACGAATTCACTCGAAGACTTCAGTCAGTACGACAACCTAGGTTTCGCGGAGGCAGGCGCCAAGCGCTACTGCAGTCCCAAGATTGAAGGCCTGAGTCCGGCCAAGCTGATTTCGCTGGGCTACGACTTCCAGGGCGGATACGCCGTCAACGCCGGAGACCTGTTTGCGGCCGACGGAACAACCCTATTGGCCCCGAGCAGCTCGGCCCAAACCTCGGCCACCTACGGCATGCGTGCGGGCTTCAACATCCCGGTGATTTCCAAAACCAACCTGGTTTGGCAAATGGGCGCCAACTACTGGAACACGAACTTCCGGTACGCCCCCGACCCGAGCAGCGCAACGCCCAACCCGCTGCATCAAACCCTGGATGAACACGGGATTCGCACCGCCGGGGTCAACACTACCCTGTTCAAGCCCCTGGATAGCAAGCAGTTCTTGCTGTTTCAGGGTTCTGCGGACCTGAGCGGAACCTACGGCCTTGGCTTGATGCCCATGGACTACCTCAAGTATTCGGCGGCCCTTATTTACGGACGCCGTCCGACCGAAAAAAAGCAATGGGGCCTTGGCGTAGCGCGCACCTACCGCGTGGGCGAGATCAACTACATCCCGGTTGTGCTGTACAATTCCACCGATGCCCGCAACAAGTGGGGAGCTGAGGTCCTGTTCCCGGCCCGAGCCCATGTGCGGCGCACCATCAATCCACGCAACATGATTTTCGCGGGCTACGAGCTTGAAGGCCAATCCTACCGACTTTGGCGCAACCCGGCGAGCGGATTCGACCTGCGCGACGAAGACCTTGAAATCCGCCGCGGCGAAGCCCGCCTTCGCATGGTGTACGAGTTTTCCCTTAAGGACTTCATTTGGCTTTCGGTACAGGCGGGCTACCGCGTGAACTACCGCTTCGACGTAGATCGCTTGGTTGACGGCGCGGAGATTTACCGCGCATTCGGCCTGCTGCGCGACGATGCCTACGCCCAAGTTAACGGACTGGGTAATCCTTTGTATTTTAACGTGAGCTTGAACCTGGTAAGTCCCTGACGGTCCGACTCCCAAAACGCAAAAGCCCCGCCAATCGGCGGGGCTTTTTCATTCGAAGTCCGAGTGCAATTAAAGGGCGGGCGTCGCGACAACCGTGAAGGTGATCGCAATGTCGTCCGCAAGAACGTAGTCCTTCACGAAGTGCTTCCAGCTAACGCCGTGCTTCTGGCGGTCAAATACCAGCGTTCCGGTGAAGGTTGCGCCCGTTTCCGACACCTGAAGGTTGCTGATTTCGAGCTGCTCGTCTACCGTGATTCCTTTGACGGTCAGCTTGCCGTTTACCTTGTCCAGGCCTTCTGCGCTGACCACTTCAAACGTAGCCGTTGGGAACGAGTCGACACCAAAGAAGTCGTTGGTAGCCAAGTGCGCAACGAGGTCCGTAGCACGACCGCCGTCTTGGTCCTTGTACGAGGCGCTGTCGGTGGGCCAAATGCTGGTCATGTCGATGGTAAAGGTTCCGCCAACAATCTGGCTGTCGGCAACCTCAACCGTGCCCGAAGCGAGCTTCACGCTTCCGTTGTGGCCGTATACGCCAACAACTTCGCCCTTCCATTCCACGCTGGACGCAGCTACGTCAACGGTGTAGGCGGCGGTTGCAGCAACCTCGGTTTCTTCGGCCTTATTGGCGCACGATGCAGCTACCAGCGCAAGGGCGGCAGCGGTAAAAAGTGATTTGTTCATGGTTTTTTGATTAACGTTTTAAAGTGGCGGCAAAGATATATGGTTAAACACCTAAAACAATGGTTAAACATCGTTGGGGGTAAAAAATGCGCGAAATGCCTAGTTGGCGCGGAACACGCGGCGTTCCAACCAAATGCTCCCGTAGGGAATCAGGGAGGCCACGGCAAACGAAGCGACGCGCCCGAAGGCCCAGCGTTCCCGAAGCCAAACGGCCATAAGTACCAAGCAGTAGGCGATGAAAAGCCCTCCATGGGCCATGCCCACAATCTGGTTGGGCCATTGAATACCCAGACCGTACTTCAAGGGCATGGTGGCGCCAAACGCGAGGTAGCTGATGCCTTCGGCCACCGCAATCCAACGAAAAACACGTACTAAATCCATAACATCGTCACTTTCCAATACAAAAAGAGCTGAAAATCGACCCGAGCAGGTCGTCGGCGGTTACTTCGCCGGTAATGCTGCCCAGGTGGCGCAAGGCGTCGCGAAGATCGTAGGCCACCAGTTCGCCGCTTATGCCCAATTCCAGGCTCGAACGAACCCGCTTGAGGGACTCCAGGCTGGCCTCGAGGGCTGCGGCATGCCGGGCGTTGGCAATGAGTACGTTGCCCTTAGGCTCGTTTCGTCGAATCGTTTCAAGCAGCAGCCACTCCAATTGTGCGAGGTCGTCCTGGCTGGGTCCGATGGCGAGGTGTTCCGGGTAGCCAGCGCCTTCCAAGCTTCCCCACAAATCGCGTTTGGTCAGCAGCACGATGCACTCGGCTTCGGGGTTGGACTGGCGGACCCTTCGGTAAAGTTCCTGTGCTTCGTCTGCGTTCGTTTGGGTGGGGTCAACCAGGACCAGCGCGAGGTGCGCTTCCGCGAGCTTGGTCCAGGAACGCGCAATACCCATCTGCTCGACGGGGTCTTCGGTGGCGCGGATGCCTGCGGTGTCCACCAATCGAAAAACATAATCACCCAGGCGAAAGCGCTCTTCCACGCTGTCTCGCGTGGTTCCCGGGACCGCACTAACTAAGGCCCGGTCGTCCCGGAGCAGGCGGTTCAGGAGCGTACTTTTTCCGGCGTTGGGAGCGCCCAACAGCACCAGCGGAATTCCGTCGCGCACGGCACGCCCGTGTCGGAACGTAGACAACATCGTTTCGCATTCCGCAGAAATGTCGGCCAAAACCTCAAGGAGTTGGTCGCGCTGGGCGAATTCAACATCCTCTTCAACAAAATCAAGTTCCAATTCGATCAGGGCCGCAAAATCCGTCAAGCGCGTCCGAAGTTCCTGGAGCTTGTGCGAAACCGTACCCTTGAGTTGCTTGAGCGCGAGTTCGTGGCCGGCCCGAGATTCCGCCGCAATCAAATCGCCCACCGCTTCGGCTTGGGCAAGGTCGAGCTTCCCGTTGGCGAAGGCCCGCTGCGTGAATTCTCCGGGCGCAGCCAATTCCGCACCGGCTGCGCGGAGCGCATTCAGAGCTTCTTCGGCTATGTAGCTGGAGCCGTGCAGCCCAAACTCTACCACGTCCTCTCCGGTAAACGAGGCCGGCCCGGCAAACCAGGTAGCTAATCCCTGATCCAGGTCTTCGCCCGACGCCGAGCAAAACACGCCCAGCAGGGCCTTGCGGGGCGTCCAGGCTCCCGTGATCCGAAATACGTGCTGCGCAATGCGGAGCGCGTCCGGTCCCGAAACGCGCACCACATGGAGCGCGCCAAGTCCTTTGGCCGTGGCTAATGCCGCAATAGTTTTCGGAATCACCCCGCAAAGGTACTCGTCCGGCATGGGCTTTGCGGAGGCTAAAGGGTGAAACCGAAGTCCGTTCTTGCCGTTCTTACCCTCTGCGCACTGGGTATGGCCTGCCGCGTGGATCAGGCCATCGAAGCCGAAGACCAGTGGTTTTACAGCCGTCGACCGACCCGGTCGGTTTTTACCCCGGTAGGCAGTGATACGCTGCACTGGACCCAAACGGGCACGGGCGGCGACACGCTGCTCTTGGTCCACGGTTTTGGACCCTATCCCACCGTTCAGTGGCAACCGGTAGTGTGGAAGTACAGCGAATCAAAAACCATTCTCGTTGTCGATCTGCTCGGATTTGGCAAGAGCTGTTCACCCGATTCATCCATTTCCGTTGCGCAGCAGGTAGCCGTGCTCAAATCCGCCCTTGATCAGCGCGGAATCGCCAAGGTGCACCTTGTCGGTCATTCCTACGGCGGCATGGTGAGTACCCTGTTCGCAAGCCAGCACCCCGAACGCGTTCGGTCGCTGGTGCTCATCGACCCGCTGCACCGGCATTTTGAACTGCGCCACTTGGATAGCCTGCAGCGCGTTTGGGGTCGCCCGATCGAGGAAGTGCTGCTGCCCCGGGATCTCGCCAGCTACGACGCGATGATGGCCGTAAGCGTCCACGATCCCTTCTTTTTGCCCGATTTCATGAAGCGACAGGTGCTTGAAACCATTTACCAGGTGAACATAAGCCAACGGGAATCCATGCTTCGCGCCGTGCGCCAGGATGAAGCGTATTTGCGGCGCACCGCCGTGGGTTCGTCCGCACCGACCCTTATGGTCTGGGGCGAAGGCGATGCCTTGTTTCCTTCGCGGGGCGCAGCCCTGCTCGCCAAGGATTTCCCCCAAAGCAAGCTTGTCTTGATACCCAACGCGGGCCACATTCCCCACATGGAGCGGCCCTTTGTCTTTCTCGACTCCCTCGACGCGTTTTTTACCGCCCAATGGCCCAAATAGCGGGCTCCTTCTCCGACAATTCCTGAGGCACTCCCGATTCGCGCCACGTGCGCACGCGGTTCCGTTTGACCCACTCGTTGGGCCCCGTGAGTCCGAGTCCAATAAACAGAACGGTGTCCGGGTGCAGGGATTGGCAGAGCTCCGAAAAGAGCTTAGCATTGCGGTACGGGGTTTCGATAAACCACTGACTTTCGCCCTGAGAAGCATCGCGCTCCATTCGGTTAATCACGTTTTTGCGTGTTGACGCCTCGTGGGGTAGGTAGCCGTGGAACCGAAACTGCTGTCCGCCGAGGCCGCTGGCCATCAGGCCCAGCAGGATGGAAGAGGGGCCCGGCCAGGCCACGACTGGGATGCCTTCGGCATGTGCTTGGGCCACAACCTCGGCGCCTGGATCCGCCATTCCGGGTGCACCGGCGTCCGATATCAAGCCCATCGGGCGCCCTTGCCGGCAGGCTTCGAGTAGCGCCCGCGCATCATTGCCGCCGTGCTTTGACCACGATACCAAGGTCAACGCACCCAATTCGAGGTCGGGATTGATGGCGCGAAGCTGGGCTCGTGCCACCTTGGGGGTTTCAACAATCCAGTCCGAGATGCCGCCAACCAGGGTGCGGAGCTCTTCCCCGGTCCAACGGCTGGTTGCGGCCAAGGAAACGGGCACAACGTGGAGGGTTCCTAGCTTCGCCATATCCGTATCCAATCTTGGCAGGCAGCGCGAAGGAGCTGAACAACCTGTTCGAACCCGTGTTCCCCGCCGTAGTAGGGGTCGGGTACCGCTCGGCCCTCACCCGGATACGTGGATTCCAAAACAAGCGAAATTTTGGACTGGGCATCTTGGGGTGCGCGCAGCAAAACGTCGGCATAATTGGAGCGGTCCATGACCAAAATGTGATCAAATTCCGCGAAATCAGCGGCCGTGATGGGTCGGGAACGCTGGTTCGAAATATCAATGCCGAGGCGGCGCACCGAAGATTGGGATCGCGGATCCGGTCCCTCGCCTGCATGGGTTGCCACGGTGCCGGCACTGTCCACCATCCATCCGTGTTCGGGACCCAACTGGGCGGTTAATTCCGCCTCCATAAGTCCTTGTGCGACCGGTGAGCGGCATATGTTGCCGAGGCACACCATGAGCACCCGGCGCGGTTTCATTAAGCGAGCGTGAGCTTCTTGCGAATATCGTCCACGTAAATGCGGAAGCGCTTGTCGGTTTCCGTCAAGTTCGACACGGTTCGGCAGGCATGAAGTACCGTGGCGTGGTCTTTATTGCCAATTTGGGTTCCAATCGAAGCGAGGGAATTTTTGGTCAATTGCTTGGCAAAGTACATGGTAAGTTGACGGGCCTGAACGATTTCGCGCTTTCGCGTTTTGCTGCGAAGCAATTCAACCGGCATGTCAAAGTAGTCGCAGACCACCTTTTGGATGAAGTCAATCGATATCTCCCGAGTGGTATTCTTGACAAACTTATCGATCATGGACTTCGCAAGCTCCACCGTGATCCGCTTGCGGTTTAGCGAAGACTGCGCCAGCAGCGAAATCAAGGCTCCTTCAAGCTCCCGAACGTTGTTGGTAATGGAGTACGCCAGGTACTCAATCACGTCGTCGGGCATTTCGATGCCGTCGGAATACAATTTTTGGCGAAGAATGGCCATTCGGGTCTCCAAATCCGGACGCTGAAGGTCTGCCGAAAGACCCCACTTGAAGCGCGAAAGCAGTCGCTGCTCCACGCCCTGCAAATCCACCGGCGCTCGATCGGAGGTCAGGATGATTTGCTTGCCTTGCTGGTGAAGGTGGTTGAAAATCTCAAAAAATACGTCCTGCGTTTTTTCCTTGCCGCTAAACGAGTGCACGTCGTCCATGATCAGCACGTCAATGAGCTGGTAGAAATGGACGAAGTCATTCTTCGTATTGTTGCGAATCGCGTCAATGAACTGCTGCGTAAAGCGCTCCGCCGAAACATAAAGTACCGTCTTCTCCGGGAATCGGTCCTTAATTTCAATGCCAATGGCGTGCGCTAAGTGGGTCTTTCCCAGTCCGTTGCCGCCGTACAGGAGGAGCGGGTTGAACGAAGTTCCCCCGGGCTTTTGCGCCACGGCATAGCCGGCTGATCGCGCCAGGCGGTTGCAATCCCCCTCAATGAAGTTCTCAAAACTGTAGTTGGGGTTGAGCTGCGACTCGATGTGCACCTTCTTCAATCCGGGAATTACGAAGGGATTCCGAATGCCGTCGTCCCCAATACGAGCCGGTAGGGCCACTTGGGGGTTTTCAATCGGGCCTCGGTTAGCCGAAGGAATATCCATATTGGACGTTCCCAGGTGGGCGGACTCCTGGTCCATCACTATGGAATAAACCAAACGCGCATCACTGCCCATCTCCTTCGTGATGGCGGATTTCAGGAGCTTCACGTAGTTGGCTTCAAGCCACTCGTACACGAACTTTGACGGTACCTGCAGGGTAATTACCTTACCTTGGAGCTTTACGGGCCGAATCGGCAGAAACCAGGTCTTGTACGCTTGAGGACTAATGTTGTCCTGAACGTAGGTAAGACAGTTTCGCCAGACGGCTTCAGCGGTACGCTCCATCGTAGTGTTTAGGTTAGTAATTTGAGGTGCCGTTGGGGGAGGAGGTCGATGCGCATGGCACGCCAAACCGCGCTCCCTTTTTCGGACCACGAAATTGTCAATTAATTCTGTTGAAAAAAGTTTCTTCCCCTATTGATTTTAAGAAATTTTTGCCGTTTAGCTTTTGGAAAGGATGGGGTCTAAGTGCTAGTAAAAAAATCATAAACAACTGAAAATAAGATATTAATCAAGTCAAATAATGTTTGTTACAACACATAAATTAAGGGTTCGCTACGCCGAAACGGATCAAATGGGTTACGCGTACTACGGAACCTATCCGACCTATTTTGAAGTCGCTCGCGTCGAGGGCTTAAGGTCCATAGGAATCGATTATGCCGCTATGGAGCGCGACGGCGTGATGCTTCCCGTTCGCGATGTTCGCATCCGATATCGCCGGCCCCTTAAGTACGATGAGCTGTTTACCATTCGGACCGAGGTCGCCGAGTTGCCGACGGGCAGCCGAATTCACTTCGCCTACCAAATTCACAACGAGCTGGGCGAACTCTGCAGCGAAGCCGAAACCGTTCTTGTTTTTGCCTCAACCCAAAGCGGGCGTCCTGTTCCCCCGCCGCCGCACGTGCTCGAGGCCCTCAAGCCGTACTTTAGGGAATAACCAGCACCCTGGTTCCGGCCCCAGAGACATACCATCCCGGTTCGGGCCGAGGTCCTGAAGGTCGAACTACCCGGTGGCGCCCGAGTGCGTCCCAGAGCAACACTTCGGCATCATCGCCAAAAGGCCAGGATTCTGAAGCCCAAATAAGTGCTCCACTATGAGCGGAATTCGCCGAAGCATCATCGCCCAGTCCCGGCGTTATGATTTGCCAGGTTCCGAAATCCAAACGCAGCCCCGCAGCATGAGCCCCCGCATACTTGACCGTATCGGCGTGCAGTACCGCTTGGGCAAAGTCCGCAAACGTCGTATTGGCGGTTAGGCTGTAGAGCGCTTCCATGACCAAGCCATCCATTACCGCGCCGCCTAAGCGCTGCCGGCCGCGAACCAAGGCGTCCACCATGACCGCGGTATGGCTGTAGGGCCCCGTGAACACCAAGCCCGGGTACATTTTCTGTTGGCTGTTCACGGCGTTCCGCCCCGACCAAAAACTGTTATGTCCATCCCAGGTGAACACGTCGGTCCAGCGGTTCGGACTCCATTCACGGGACCAGGAAACGGCGAAGTAGTCGCAAATGGCCTCCTCCAAAGCCTGTCGCTGCGTCGAAACGTTGGTTCCGGGTGCGGCGCCGTAGCACATGGCGTGTCCGTACTCGTGCACCAAAACGTCGGGGTCTTCGGCATCGTCCACGCCGCCTTCGCCGAAGTACAGCCTTGGCGGATTCGTGGCGTAGTCAAAGGCACTTTGGTCTGCCCCCCCGTAGGCGTTCACGTCCACCGGAATCGAGTAGGGCACCATGCTGCCGTAGCCCAGCGCGGTCATGCGCTCCTTCCAGGCGTGGAGGTGGAAGAGGGTGTTGACCATTTCAAATTCGGGCGCGGACCGGCTAAAGACCGTGTTGCCCGCAGACAGCACCGGCACCGTCACGCTGGGAGGGTCAAATTCCTGAATCGTGGCGGCCGCGTTGGCCAGCACGAATCCACTTCCGTTCCAACTTAGTCGGAGCAGTACCTGTTGCCTTAAGCTGTCGAGAACCGCCTGGTTGCCGTCGTTGCCGTCGACATACAACCCGCCGTAGGCCACATTATCCCGAGTAACGGGATCGGGAGCAAAAACCTTGGTCGCAACGAGCGTATCCAGGCGTCGAATCAGGTCGAGGGAATCAATCATTTGACCGCTTGGAGTCCGCCAGTAGCGCATCCTGCGAAGCGGATGTACTTCGTAAACCTCTTCGCTCCGGGCCGCAATCCACTGGCCATCGCGAACGAGCCAAACGGGATTTGAATCAAAGGGCAGGGGGTGGGCTCCCGGAGTCGCGTCGGGAAGTTCGGGCGCAATCACCCGGTCCAGATCGCCGTTGGGGTGAAGTACCCGAACAGCCTCGGCGCCCTCGACGAGTACCCCGTGAAGACGGCCTTGGAGCCGCTCGTAGCTGCGCCAGGGCGTAGTCCGCGTGGCATAAACGTTCCACAAAAGTCCTTCGCGCTGCGGCAGATGCATGCCCCCGCGTTGCCCAAAGGCTTGGGTCAGACCTAGGACCGCGGCGAGTGCCAAAAAGCTTCGTTTACCGATCATGTTCATTAGGCGTAACCGGTACGGCAACCTGAAGTTCATCGCCGCCGTAGCGGCCGACGTGCTGCCAGACCAAGTTGTTTGATGGCTCCGGTGGCCCTCCTGCCGGCAGGCTTCGTGGCGAGGACCATTTGTAGGCTTCGTCCCAAAGGCTTGAATCGAGAAACAGCTTCAGCGTTTTTGGACCGCCCTCGACCAGGACGCTGCGCAAGGTGCTGTGCGCCAGGTGGCGTTCCAGCGCATGTGCCGAATCTTCGCCGGCATCCGGGCACCACACCGTCCAACCTTCCTGTTCCGCTCGAAGGCGGTCGGGTTCGGCCAGGGGTCGGCTGGCCCACAAAATCCGCGCGATGTCGGGTCCGGCGAGGGCGCGGACGCTTCCGCGCGTTCGGTCCGCCAACCACGTTCCGGCGCCCACCAAAAGGGCGCCGCAGCGTTGCCTAAGTCGGTGCGATGTAATCTGGGCTTCGCTCCCGGTAACGGTCCAAGGGCCGGGATGTTCGGGGCTTCTCGGTCCATCCACCGCGCCGTTCGCATCGGCCGCCCACTTCAGCACTACCCACGGACGTCCCCGCCGAAACGAGCTCAAGAAGGCTCGATTCAGCTGTTCGGCCCGTTCGGCCTCGATGCCGACCTCGACGCGGCATCCGGCCTCGCGAAGCATTGAAATGCCTCGCCCCGATACCAGGGGGTTCGGATCCTCAAGGGCCACGACCACGCGGCCAACTCCCTGTTCAATCAAGGCCAAGCAGCAGGGTCCTGTTCGGCCTCGGTGGCTGCAGGGCTCCAGGGTGACGTACATCGTGGCCTGCGGAAGGAGGGAGCGGTCCGCCGCACCCAAGTTGTTCAGCGCCATGATTTCGGCGTGGGGTTCGCCTGCGCGGTGGTGGTAGCCCTCGGCCAAAATTCGGCCGTCGTGAACCAGCACGGCTCCGACCATTGGATTGGGATGCGTAAAGCCGGAACCTTGGGCCGCGAGGTCCAGTGCGCGCCGCATGTACATCGAGTCCGCTCCCACAGCGCTAAAGTACTGCGCTACCTTTGCTGCGTGACGTGGCGCGAACTTCAGCAGGCATTTGAACAAGTCCGCGGACATTTTGGTCCGAGCGAGGCCAAGGCGCAGTGGAGGCGCTGGATTGAAGCCCAAACGGGGAAGCGTTACGCCGAGATTGCGCTGGCTGGTGGGGAGCCGGCTACCCCCGAGGTACTGAAGGCTTTTGATGCCGACTTGGCGGACCTTCGTTCATACAGGCCTGTTCAGCAAATACTTGGTTTTGCGTATTTTGACGACCGCAAGTTCCACGTTAACTCGAATGTACTCATTCCGCGGCCTGAGACCGAAGAACTGGTAGCCGAGGCCGCGAGAAGGGCGCCGCAAGGTGCCCGGGTTCTCGATCTGGGCACGGGCTCAGGGTGCATCCCCGTCGCCCTAAAGCTGCGGAGGCCCGACCTGCAGATCCTTGGACTCGACTGCTCCGAATCCGCGCTCGAGGTGGCCCGACAAAACGGAACGGAGCATAGCGCAGCAGTCACCTGGTTGCGCGGAGACCTTCACCAATTGCCGCCGGAGGAACTGAAAGTTGAGGTGGTGCTGAGCAACCCGCCCTACGTCACCCCCGAGGACCCCCTCGAGCCCGAGGTGCGCGACTTTGAGCCGGCGCTTGCGCTTTTTGCGCCCCCAGGAGATCCATTGTACTTCTACCGCCGCATCCTGGAATGGGCCGACCGACTCGAGGCCCGTCAACTTGGCCTGGAGTGCCACCGAGCGCATGCCGAGGCCACGGCTCAATTGGCCCGAGAATTCGGCTGGGACTCGACCGCGAGCGTGGACCAATTTGGTGCGCCACGCTGGGTTTGGGGCCTTAAAACCCGAGCCTGAACCCCTACCTTTGGCGTAATGGCTCCGCACGAACGTATTACCGCCCTCCGCCGCGAACTGCACGAGCACAACCGCCGCTACTACGTCACCGATTCGCCCAGCATCAGCGACGCGGAATTCGATCGCCTCCTCCGGGAGCTTCAAGACCTCGAAGCCCTGCATCCCGAGTATTTCGACGCCAACAGTCCAACCCAGCGGGTTGGTGGGGGCATCATCAAGCACTTTGAGCAGGTGGCCCACCGCCGCCCCATGCTGAGCTTGGCCAATACCTACAGTTTTGACGAACTCGATGAATTTGTGCGACGCGCCGAAGAGCTGGCCTCAGTGCCCAACCTGGAGTGGAGCGCCGAACTCAAATTTGACGGCGTCGCTATTTCGTTGTGGTACGAAAACGGCGAACTCATCCGAGCCCTTACGCGCGGCGACGGCGAGGTAGGAGACGATGTAGTGGTCAACGTTCGAACCATTCGGGAACTGCCGCTGTACCTGCCCGACGAGGCTCCCCGCGACCTCGAAGTGCGGGGCGAAATCGTCTTTCTTCACGACGACTTTGAGCGCATGAATGCGCGCCGAAGGGAACAGGGTTTGGAGCCATTCGCCAACCCCCGTAACGCGGCATCGGGAACCCTTAAAATGCAGGATTCGGCCGAGGTTGGCCTCCGGAGGCTGAGCATGTTTGCCTACGCGGCCTTTTCGGCGGACCAGCCCCTTGAAACCCACTCCGGCGCACTCGATGCCTTAGCTCGTTGGGGATTTCCGGTTCCGCCGCGTGCCCAACGTTGGGCCCAAAAATGCACCTCGTCCGACGAGCTCAAGGACTTTCTCACGTTTTGGGACGCGGAGCGCCAGCATTTGCCGGTGGCCACCGACGGCGCCGTGCTCAAAGTGGACCGGGTGGAAGAGCAGCAGCGCTTGGGGTTCACGGCCAAGGCGCCGCGATGGGCCATTGCCTACAAGTTCAACGCCGAGCAGGCCTGTACCGTCCTGCGCGAAGTGGTGTACCAAGTTGGGCGCACTGGGGCGGTAACGCCGGTGGCGGTGCTTGATCCCGTCTGGCTGAGCGGCACCCAAGTTCAGCGCGCCTCGGTACACAACGCGGACCAAATCGCCAAGCTCGACCTGCACCTCGGAGATTGGGTATGGGTTGAAAAAGGCGGCGAAATCATTCCCAAAATCACCGCAGTGGACCTTGGACGCCGGCCTATTGGCGCGCCGACCGTCGTTTTTGCTGCGGACTGCCCCGATTGCGGCACCCCGTTGGAGCGCCAAAATGGCGAGGCCCAGCACTTTTGCCCCAATGCCGAACACTGTCCTCCTCAGATTAAAGGCCGGATCGAGCATTTTATTCACCGCCGCGCCATGGATGTCGACGGTATTGGGATTGAAACCGTGGACCGACTCGTGGACCTGGGTTGGGTGCGCACTCCGGCCGACCTCTACGACCTCGGTGCCGCAGGCTGGGCGCGCCTCGACAAGTTCAAAGAAAAGTCTGTAGCCAATGCGCTTGCCAGCCTTGAAGCCAGCCGCAGCATTCCCTACGAGCGCGTACTTTTTGCCCTGGGAATCCGCCACGTAGGCGAAACCGTGGCCAAAAAACTGGCCAAGGCCTTCACCCACATGGACCGGTTGGCGGCCGCCAGCATGGACGACCTGATTGCGGTACCCGACGTGGGACCTCAGATAGCAGTGAGCATAGCGAGCTGGATGTGCGATCCGGAACACCAGCGCGAACTCAGCCGACTTAAAGCCCATGGCCTGCAGATGGAAAAAGCTGCGTCCGCTGGTGGCGCGTCGGCGGTGCTCGAGGGCCAAACCTTCGTGGTTAGCGGGGTGTTTACCCACTTTAGCCGCGACGGAATCAAGGATGCCGTCGAGCAGCACGGGGGTCGCATCGCCAGCAGCGTCAGCAGCAAAACAAACTACCTATTGGCCGGAGAAGGCGTAGGTCCGAGCAAACGCGCCAAAGCCGAAGCCTTGGGCGTAAAATGGTTAACTGAAGAAGAATTTCGCGCATGGATTGGCTCTACCGATTAACCGCCCCGCTGCAGCAGCGTGCTTGGCGCAAGGCCGCCGACGACCGACCGACCACCTTGGCATGGCCTGGCTGGGAAAAGGCACGCCGCATCGGCATCGTTTTTGACGCCCGAGCCGAAGAGGGCTACCTGGAATCCCTGCGTCAAGTGGTTTCGGCCCTCCAAGGGCAGCAGCGCGCCGTCGCCCTCATTGGGTGGACCGGCGAAATGCGCCCCAAAAACGCCCTGTATTCGGGCCGTCAGCTCATTTTTACCGACGACTTCGCATGGAACGGCGGGGTTCAAGGGGGCAACGCGCTTGAATTCATGCAAAGCGAATTTGACCTGGTCGTGGCCCTTCACCGGAGTGAAGACAGCCCCATTGACTACCTCGTGGCGCGGACTCCGGCGGGCCTCCGCGTGAGCTTGACCGGGGCGAACGACTTTTACGACGTGCGCTACCACAGCGCCGACCGACTTCCTATGGACTACTTTCGCGCATTGAGCGCTTGGCTCGCTAAAATCCCTTCCCGATGAACGCACGCGTCAACCCCTTTCGCGGAACCGGCATTGCCCTGGTTACCCCATTTACCGCATCCCACGCGGTGGACTACCCGGCACTTAAGCGGCTCGTAAACCACTGCATTGAGGGCGGAGTGGACTTTCTCGTCGCCCTAGGTACGACCGCCGAAACGGCCACGTTGAGCCCCGAAGAAAAGCACCAAGTAATCGAAACCATACTCGAGGCTTCGGCCGGACGCGTGCCGGTGGTGCAGGGGGTGGGCGGCAACGATTCCGCCAAGGTGGCTTCCGAGCTCAAAGCCGGCCTGACGGCGGGAATTCAGGGCGTACTCAGCGTTTCGCCTTACTACAACAAGCCGACCCAAGAAGGCATTTACCGCCACTTCTGCTTCATCGCCGAAGCGACCGATCTGCCCATAATCTTGTACAACGTTCCCGGGCGCACAGGGTCCAATATGTCCGCAGCGACCACGCTGCGCATCGCCAACGCGGTGCCCCACGCCGTAGCCATCAAGGAAGCAAGCGGCAACCTCGAACAGTCCATGGAAATCATCCACGGTGCTCCGGCGGGCTTTGACGTGCTCAGCGGCGACGACAACCTGACGCTTCCCCTGATTGCCTGCGGCGCCCACGGCGTGATTTCGGTCAGCGGACAGGGATTCCCGCGGACCTTCAGCCAAATGGTGCGCGACGCGCGTCAAGGCAACATGCCCGAAGCCCAAAAAGGCCACTACGCCATGCTCCAATTTACCCAGCAGCTTTTTGCCGAAGGCAATCCGGGCGGCATCAAGGCGGCGCTGGCCCACCTCGGCATCCTGGAAAACGAGCTGCGCCTCCCGCTTTGGCCGGTTTCCGACGCACTTCGCTCCGCGCTCCATCATTCGGTACAGCAACTGAAGCACCACGAATCATGAGAATTTGGCTTCTCGCGGCCGCGACCGCGGCACTTTTCGCCTCGTGCGGCGACTACAACAAAGTCCTTAAAAGCACCGACCCAGCCTACAAGTTGGAGCGCGCAATTCAGTACTACGACACCAAGAACTTCAGCAAAGCGTACCCGCTCTTTGACGAATTGATGACCTCGTACCGAGGTACCACCAAGGCCCAAATCGTTTACCGGTACTTTGCCAAAACGCTGTATGCCCAGCACGAATACCTGCTCGCGTCCTACCACTTTAAGCGCTTCGCTCAAACCTTTCCGAACGACGATTTTGCCGAAGAATCCGCCTACCTCGGTGCCCACTGCGCCTACCTTGATGCGCCTTCGACCACGCTGGATCCGGCCTTGACCTACCAGGCAATGGACGAGCTTCAGTTATTTATCAACACGCATCCAGACTCAAAATTTCTTCCCGAAGCGAACGACCAAATCGAGGAACTGCGCCGGAGGCTTGAAGAAAAGAGCTTCTTGATCGCCAAAGGCTACCACCACCGCAACCAGTTTGCCAGCGCGGTGGTATCCTTCAACGTAATGCTTACCGATCACCCTTCAAGCCCGCGACGCGAAGAAGCGATGTACTTGAGGGTGGAGTCCGCCTTTAACTACGCCGAAAATTCCATTGAATCCAAGCAGGCGGAGCGCTTTCGCGACGCCGAAACCTACGTCAAAGAGTACCTCGCGACCTTCCCCGAAGGGCGGTATGCCGGTCAGGTTGCCACGCTTTCCAAGCGCATTGCCGCACGTAAGCGAAAATAATCGTACTTTTGCCCCCCTTAGTGCAACATAGATAACCTCGAACCATGGATAAAGCGCACCTCGCTGCCTCGAAGACCACCAAAACATTGGATTTCAATGAGCTGGACGCGGCTACCGGCAATATTTATGAGGCGATAGCCCAGATTTCGCGCCGTGCCGAGCAAATCAACGAGACGCTTCGCGCCGAAATCAACGATAAACTCGAA
Source organism: Cryomorphaceae bacterium (assembly GCA_021298655.1). Lineage (GTDB taxonomy): Bacteria > Bacteroidota > Bacteroidia > Flavobacteriales > Schleiferiaceae > TMED14. The sequence goes on from JAJTFK010000003.1 coordinate 68,288, forward strand.
GATTTTCAGGTTGTTACCGACAGCCTTGAAGAGGTTTTTGAGAACAAGGAGCAGATCGAAATGTCGCGCCAGTACGAGTCCCTTCCCAAGCCACACGCCATGGCGGTGCGCGAGTGGCTCGACGGCAAGGTATTTTACCGCTACCCCGAGGTAGACGGCACCAAAGCCTAAATCATGGTACTGCAGGGTCGCCGCATCCTGCTGGCTGTCAGTGGGGGCATTGCCGCCTACAAGATTCCTTTTTTGGTTCGCCTGCTGCGCCAGTCCGGCGCAGAGGTCCGCGTTGCCGTAACGCCCGCTGCCGAAACCTTTGTTTCGCCGCTTACGCTTGCCGCCCTAAGTGGGCAACCCGTTGAGCAGCACTTGGTGCTTCAGGGCGGAGGCCGCACATCCTGGAATAACCACGTTCACCTCGCGGAATGGGCCGAGGCCTTGGTTGTGGCGCCAGCCACCAGCAATACCCTCGCCAAGGCCGCCAACGGGCTCTGCGACAACTTGGTTACGTCCTTGGTGCTGTCCGCGAAATGTCCCGTTTTTTGGGCTCCAGCTATGGACTTGGATATGTTTGCGTATCCGGCAACCCAGCGAAACCTCGAGGTGCTTCGGGGTATGGGGCACTGTGTTTGGCCGTCGCCTGAGGGCGAGTTGGCTTCGGGACTTACGGGCGCCGGACGCATGGCGGAGCCCGAGTTCATGCACCGCGAACTGGAGCTTCATTTCGGCGTTCGGTCGTTTTGGCGGAATAAGACGCTGCTGCTGACGTCGGGTCCGACGGAGGAGCCCCTCGACCCGGTTCGCTTTTTGAGCAACGGTTCAAGCGGAAAGATGGGCGAGGAGCTGGCGGCCGAAGCGGAGCTTCGCGGCGCCAAGGTGGTTTGGGTGCGCGGACCGTTGCGTCGGTCAGACCGATCTTGGACCCGTAGGGTTCGGGTGGTTTCGGTGCGGAGCGCCGCGGAGATGCACGCCGCCGCGCTAGAGGCCCTGCCCGAAGCCTCGGTCGTCATCGCGGCGGCGGCGGTTGCCGACGTGCGCCCTGCGGCGCAGCGCCATGAAAAAACGCCCAAAGAAGCCCTTACCGCTCCCCTCGAGCTCGTGCTCAACGACGACATCCTTGCGTCCCTTGCGGCGAATAAAAAAGCGGGGCAATGGATCTTGGGCTTTGCCCTCGAAACCCACGACGGAACCGCCTCGGCCCAAGCCAAACTGCGCCGCAAGGGAGCCGACGCCCTGATCCTGAACATGAACACGCCCGAAACCGGGATGGAAGCCGACACCAACCAGGTTGCCTTGGTGCGCCGAGATGGCGTGGAGCAGGGGCCTCTAGAAACCAAAAAAACTGCGGCAAGCCGCATCCTGGACTGGGTTGAGCACTACGCCGCCAACGCGTAACTTCACCTCGTGAAACGCCGCGCGCTCCTTACCGCCCTTCTGCTGGGATTCCAGTCCCTCGTAGCTCAGGAGTTTTTTGTTGAAGTAAAAGTTCAAGCCCCAGAGGTTCAAACCAATGACCGACAGGTTTTTACCCAGCTTGAACAAGTTCTCCGCGACCTCATCAACAACCGGGCGTGGACCGAAGATACTTGGGAACAGGTAGAGCGAATCCGGGGCTCCTTTGTCTTCACCATTCGCGACTACGACCAGAGCACGGGCCAAATGTCGGGCAACCTTCAGGTGTCCTTCGCGCGTCCGGTTTACCAATCGGACTACAATTCCACCACGTTCACCTACCAGGATCCCGACGTGCGCTTTCGCTACCGGCCCAATGAAATCGTGGAATTCCAACCCAACCAGTTCGGTGACCTCGCTTCGCTTGTGGGGTTTTATGCCTACCTGGCACTCGGTTTGGACGAGGCTTCCTTTGATCCCCAAGCCCGTGCATCACTCTTGTCGGCTCAGCAGGTAGCGCAGCTCGCCCAGTCTTCCGGCGCGGGCGGCGGTTGGGATCGCTTTTCGTCCACCCGCAATCGCTTTTGGCTGATTGAAGACCTGTTGAACCCGGCCAACGAGGCCTTTCTTCAATCGTGGTACCGCTACCATCGCGATGGACTGGACCGATTGGCCAACCTGGAAACCCAAGGTCAGGCCAAGCAGGCCATCGCCAACTCGGTGCTCGCCCTCAAACCCGTTCACACCCGCCAACCAAACATCTTTTTGCTTCGTTGGTTTTTTGATGCTAAATCCGTGGAAATCCAGCAGGTTTTCTCAGGCGGACCGCAGGTTCCGGTGCAGGAACTGGTGGACGCCCTCCAGGTCATGGACGCATCAAACGCAAGTAAGTACGTGAAAATGGCTTCGCCCCGATAGCCCAACCTAGGTTTGCGTTATGCTTCGCCGCCTCCACATTGAACGATTTGCCCTCATTGACGAGCTCGACTTGGATGTCGCGCCCGGTTTTACGGTGATTACGGGCGAAACGGGTGCAGGTAAGTCCATTTTCCTCGGAGCCTTGCAGCTTGCTTTGGGCGGGCGCGCCGAGTTTGCGGCAGTGGGTCAACCCGGTTTTAAAAGTGTGGTTGAGGCGGAGTTTTCGGTTGCGGAATCCCGAAAAGCGGAACTTTTCTCGGAGGACTGGGACTGGTGGGGCGACGGTGCCTTGGCAAGCCTGGTCCTTCGCCGCGAGGTTCATCCGGGCGGACGCAGCCGAGCCTTCATCAACGATTCCCCCGTTCGCCTCGACGAACTTCGCCGGGTTTCTGGATCGCTGGTCGACATCCACAGCCAGCGCGACGAAGGCTTGTGGGCTCGGAGCGAGGGCATCGCCATGCTGCTGGAGAACTTTGCGCCCAAGGGCGTAGCCGAGGCCCGTCAAACCTACCTTCGGGCTTGGGAGGTCTTTGGCGACGCGGAACGCGCGCTCCACGAACTTGAATCCGAGCTGGGGTCCGTGAACGACCCCGAATACCTGCGCTTTGTGGTCCAGGAGCTCAAGGGGCTCGACCTAAAGGCCGGCGAAGAATCCCAACTTCGCCAGCAGCTGGCCACCCTAAGCCACCAGACGGAACTGCAGGAAGCTGGCTCGGAGGCGCTGCACACCCTGGATCGCGAAGAGCTTGGCTTGGCTGCATTGGCCAGCCAGGTACGTCGCGCGGCCGAGCGCGTTGCCCGCCGAACGGGCGCGCACGACGACCTCGTCAACCAGGGAATGGCCCTGGAAGAACTGGTTCGCGAACTGCGTTCCGCGTGGTCCACGCTGCTGGATCAGCTGGAATCCGATCCCGCTGCGCTGGCCCGCGCCGAAGAACGCCTTGCGGAAATTGACCGCATTCAGCGCAAGCACCAGGTCTCCTCGGAAGACGAACTCCGGTCGCAGGCCGAGCGCCTCTACCAAAGGCTTGAACTCTGGGAGGAGGGGCAAGACCGAATTGCCCAGGCGCGATCCGCCCTAAACGATGCCCAAAAGGCGGTCGAACGAGCCGGTGAAGCCTGGAATCGGGCCCTCATGAACGGCGAACCCCCGCTGATTCTCGCCGTGAATGCCGGACTTGCGGAATTGGCCATGCCCCAAACCCAGTGCGCGGTCCGCGCCCAACTCAGGCCGTCTCCAACCGTGCACGGAACGTATTCCTACCGCTTCGAATTCAGCGCCAATCCGGGCCAGGCCATGCAGGAGCTCAGCAAGGTAGCCTCCGGGGGCGAGCGCAGCCGGCTGATGCTGGTGCTCAAGCGCTACTTGGCCGAACGCCAGGGTTTGAGTACCGTACTTTTTGACGAAATCGACACCGGTGTTTCGGGCGGAACCGCCGCCAAAATGGCCTTCATGCTCCGAGCCATGAGCAGCAACGCCCAGGTTTTGGCCATTACGCACCTGCCGCAGGTCGCAGCCAAGGGCTCGCATCATTGGGTGGTTGAAAAGTCGACCGACGGCAAGGCTACGCGGACGCAGCTGCGCGTGCTGAGTCCCGCGCAGCGCCTCGACGAAGTAGCGCGCCTCCTGTCCGACGGCAGCCTGAGTGACCTCGCGCTGGCCCAGGCTCGGGCGCTGATGGCGGCAACCGAGTGATTTTGCCGATATTTGCCCCATGAACAACGTACTCGCAGGAAAAAAGGGCATCATTTTCGGTGCCCTGAACAGCGACTCCATCGCTTGGAAGGTCGCGGAACAGTGCCACGCTCAAGGCGCGCAGCTCGTTCTAACCAATGCTCCCATGGCAATGCGCATGGGCGAAATCAATGCCCTAGCTGAAAAAACAGGCGCTCCGGTAATTGGCGCCGATGCGACCAGCCTCGAGGACCTGCAAAACCTGCTCCAGGGTGCAATGGACCACTTCGGCGGCAAAATCGATTTCATCTTGCACAGCATTGGGATGTCGGTTAACGTGCGCAAGAGCCGTCCGTACACCGACCTCAACTACGACTTTTTAACCAAGGGCTGGGACGTATCCGCCGTGAGCTTCCACAAGGTGCTTCAGACGGCCTACCAAATGGACGCCCTGAGCGACTGGGGCAGCGTGCTCGCGCTGAGCTACATCGCGGCCCAGCGCACCTTCCCAGACTACAACGACATGGCCGAAAACAAGGCCTACCTCGAGTCGGTCGCCCGCAGCTTTGGCTACCACTACGGCATTCGGAACAAGGTTCGCGTGAACACGATCAGCCAATCGCCGACGCCGACCACAGCGGGCAGTGGCGTTAAGGGCTTCAATGCCTTCTTGAGCTTCGCCGACAAAATGAGCCCGCTGGGCAACGCTACGGCCGAAGACTGCGCCAACCTGTGCGTGGTGATGTTCAGCGACATGAGCCGCCGGGTTACCATGCAAAACCTCTACAACGACGGGGGCTTTAGCAATACGGGCGTGAGCCAGGAGGTACTCGACACCTACATGAAGGGCGCGGAGTAATTCCGCCCAACGCACGCACCAAAAAGCCCGCTTTGGCGGGCTTTTCTCGTTTTTAGCAGGTTCAGCAGCAACCTAGAATTCGCTCTTTTCGTGAAAAGCGAGCTTATCAAACTTTTCCTGAGTGAGCTGCAGGCCAAACTGGGAATCCGCCAGGAACACCAAACGTCCAAACTTATCGTGGGCCAGCTGCCGGGCCTTCATGCGCTCGAGCTCCGCGAGCTGCGACGCATCCTTGCCCTCGACCCAAAGCGCTTTGTAGGCGGGGAAGGGTTCGTACGAACAGGTTGCGCCGTATTCGTGCTCGAGTCGGTACTGAATGACTTCGTACTGCAGCGCGCCCACGGTTCCGATGACCTTGCGCCCGTTGGCTACCAGGGTAAAGAGCTGGGCAACCCCCTCGTCCATGAGCTGATCGACCCCCTTCGCCAACTGCTTGGCCTTCATGGGGTCGGCGTTGTTGATGAAGCGGAAGTGCTCGGGCGAAAACGACGGAATTCCACCAAAGTGCAGCACCTCACCGCCCGTCAGGCTGTCGCCAATGCGAAACAGCCCGGTGTCGGGCAACCCGACGATGTCGCCGGGGTAGGCCTGCTCTACGACCTCGCGCTTACTCGCCAAAAAGGTCATGGGCGAGCTGAATTTCAGTGATTTGCCCTCGCGCACGTGGAGGTAGTTCGTGTTCCGCTCAAACACGCCGCTCACCACCTTCACGAAGGCAATCCGACTGCGGTGGTTGGGGTCAATATTGGCGTGGATTTTAAACACAAATCCGCTGAATTTGGATTCGCTGGGGTTGACCATGCGTTCGTCGGCCTGCTTGGGCTGCGGATGGGGCGCGATTTCGGCAAAGCAGTTGAGTAGCTCGCGCACTCCGAAGTTGTTGAGGGCGGACCCAAAAAAGACCGGCTGCAGGTCGCCGCGCAGGTAGGCGTCGTGATCAAACTCCGGATACACTCCGTGAACCAGTTCCAGCTCGTCGCGCAGGGTTTGCGCGGCCTGCGCACCAATTCGCTCCACCAACTCGGGGCTGCTCAAGTCGCTAAAGGCCACGCCTTCGGCGACTTTTTGTTTGGTAACCTGGTCGTAGATCAGAAGCGACTTAGACCAGAGGTCGTACACGCCCTGAAACTGCGCCCCCATACCAATAGGCCAGGAGAGCGGGCAGAGGCGGAGTCCGAGTTTTTGTTCGACCTCGTCGAGCAAGTCGAACGCATCGCGGCCCTCGCGGTCGAGCTTGTTGATGAATACGATAATGGGCGTCGAACGCATGCGGCAGACGTTCACGAGCTTCTCGGTCTGGGCTTCAACGCCCTTGGCCACATCGACCACCACAATGGCGCTGTCTACGGCGGTCAGGGTGCGGTAGGTGTCTTCGGCAAAGTCCTGGTGGCCGGGAGTATCGAGGATGTTGATGTGCTTCCCCTGATACTCAAAGGCCATTACGGATGTGGCAACCGAAATTCCGCGCTGCCGCTCAATTTCCATGAAGTCCGACGCCGCACCTTTTTTGATTTTGTTGCTCTTAACCGCGCCCGCCTCCTGAATGGCTCCGCCAAACAGCAAGAGTTTTTCGGTTAGCGTCGTTTTTCCCGCGTCGGGGTGCGAAACAATTCCAAATGTTCGGCGGCGCTCGAGCTCCGTGTGCAAATTCGACATGTCCTTTAAATTGCGGTGCGCAAAGGTAGGGCCTTCAACGCCGAACCTTTTGGGTCGAACTGGGTTTAAGCTACTATGGAGTCGTCGTACAGCATCAAAGATTTGGAGCACCTCACGGGCATTAAGGCCCACACGCTCCGTATTTGGGAGCAGCGCTACGAACTCGTCGTTCCCAAGCGGACCGATACCAATATTCGAACCTATTCGGACGAGGACCTCAAAACCCTGTTGAATGTTGCGGTTCTGATTCAAAAAGGCTGGCGCATCAGCAAAATTGCGGACCTCAGCCGCGAGCAGCTCAACCAAAAGGTGCTGGAGGAGGCCTTGGAGCGGGGCAGCCAGTCCGCGCAGGTGACCCGGATGATCCAGGCCTGCATTGACTTGGATGAATTGACGTTTTCGCAAATTCTGGATGCGTCGATTCGCGAAGCAGGCGAGGAGCTCACCTTCACGCAGCTCGTGGGTGGGTTCATTCACCAGATTGGCTACATGTGGCAAACCGATGCCATCGGCGTGGCCCACGAACATTTTGCGAGCAACCTGATCAAGCAAAAGATGTACGCGGCCTTGGACCGCCTTACGGACCAGCGGATGAGCGCGAGCAAGCCGGCCATTGTGCTGTATTTGCCCCAGGATGAGCTGCACGAGCTCGGACTGCTCTACCTGCACTACCTGCTCAAATCTCGCGGCGAAGCGGTCGTGTACCTGGGCCAATCGCTTCCGTTGGAGCACCTAACCCCGATATTCAAGCAATCGAATACGATTAAGTTGGTGGTAAGCGTTTGGACTACGCAGCCCCTTCGCGACCAACTCGACCAGTACGCGGCGGATGCGCGTTCCATTTTTGGCGAAGTTCCGCTGTGGGTAACGGGGTTGTCGCCCTCGGAATGGTCAACCAACGATCCGTTGATCACGATTTTCCCGAATCTAGCCAGCCTCGGTACCCAAATCACCGAGGTGAGCGTACGGATCTGATCTTCAGCTTTTTGCTCCTTTAGTTTAATTTTTTTTCAAAAAGATTAAACATAATTGCGGTGTCGGCACATTCTTTGTTTAACTTCGTGCTACAATGGTTAAACAAAACTAACGATGCACCCGGACGCATTTGGCCCAGAAATCTACCAGCACGAGCACTTCCTTCGCGGTTTAGCGTTCAAACTGACGCGCCATTCTGAAGACGCTGAAGACCTTGTTCAAGAAACCTTCTACAAGGCGATCAAGAATCAGGCAAAATACCAAGAGGGCACGAATCTTCGCGGGTGGCTTTATACCATTTTAAAAAACACCTTCATCAACAACTACCGCAAGAAGAAGAACCAAAACACCTACGTGGACGACAGCGAGAACCAGTACGTGCTGGGTGGCATGATGGCCAACCGAGAAGACGAGGCCGACAGTCCCTACGAGCTCGCCAACATCATGGGTCGGATCGAGAATGTGGAACGCACCTACCTCGATGCCTTTATGATGTACTTCAACGGCTACAAATACGAAGAAATTGCCGATCAAATGGGCATTCCCTTGGGTACCGTGAAAAGTCGTATCTTCTTAGCGCGCCGGAAAATGATGGATCAGCTGCGCGGAATACGTGATTCCGAATAACCCGTGAAGAAAAGAGCCGTAGTGATTGGTTCCGGTTTTGCCGGAATGTCAAGTGCCTCCTACCTGGCGCAGGCAGGGTACGACGTGGTTGTTCTCGAGATGCACGACGGTCCCGGCGGACGCGGTCGTCAGTGGTCCAGCGAGGGCTTCACCTTTGATTTGGGTCCATCTTTTTATTGGATGCCCGATGTGTTTGAAACGTTTTTTGGGCACTTCGGTAAAAAAACCAGCGACTACTACGAGCTTCGCCGGCTCGACCCCTCGTACACCATTTACTTTGAAGACGGCCCCATGCCCATTCCCGCTTCGATGCACGAAATCGAGGCCCTTTTTGAGCGGCTGGAGCCGGGATCCGCAGCGAGGTTGCGCACATTCTTAGCGGATGCGGAATACAAATACCGCGTGGGCATTGACGACCTCGTTCGCAAGCCGTCCCGCAGCGTTTTTGAGTTTGCCGACCTTCGGATTTTAACGGGGCTCCTTCGAATGGACCTCCTTCGCAGCATTCGCAGCAGCATTGCCAAGGTGGTTACCCATCCCAAATTGCGCCAGCTTCTTGAGTTTCCCGTGCTGTTTTTAGGGGCCACGCCGAGCAATACCCCCGCGCTCTACAGCCTGATGAACTACTCGGATTTTGCCCAGGGAACGTGGTATCCAATGGGCGGAATGTACTCCGTGGTCAAGGGTTTTCACCGGTTGGCCGTGGAGCAGGGAGTGCGCTTTGAATTCAATCGCGAAGTCACCGGATTTCGCTACGAGGGGCGCAAGGTAACCGGAGTATACACCGGCGAGGTCTGCTGGGATGCCGACGTGGTGGTGGCCTCCGCGGACTATGCCCACGTGGAGCAAAAGCTCCTTAAGCCGGAGTTTCGCAGGTACTCGGAATCCTACTGGACCAAGCGAAAAATGGCACCCTCTGCGTTCATGTACTACTTGGGTCTGGATACCAAACTTCCCAATCTCGAACACCACACGCTCTTTTTTGACTCGGATTTTGATACCCACGCGGACGCCATCTACACGCACCCGCGTTGGCCCGAAAAGCCCTTGTTTTACTTGAGTATTGCGTCGGCAACCGACCTGACGGCTGCGCCCGAAGGCAAGGAGGCCTTGGTGATCCTGATTCCCATGGCTACGGGTCTGGAAGACGACGACGCGACCCGAGAGCGCTACCTAAACATGGTCGCCGAACGCATGCAGGCCCAGATAGGCGTAGACATTCGGGATCACATTATTCTGAAGCGTACGTTTGCCTACCGCGATTTCGTGAAGGATTACCATGCGCACCGCGGAAACGCCTACGGTCTCGCAAACACCCTAGATCAGACTGCAATCCTTAAGCCCAGCCTCAAGAGCAAGTTGGACAACCTGTACTTCGCGGGTCAGCTAACGGTTCCGGGGCCAGGCGTACCGCCCTGCATCATTTCCGGGGAAGTTGTCGCTCGCGAAATCACCAAAGAACACCCCACCACGGCATGATGGATCTCTACACCAAAACGTCCATTCGATCGAGTAAGGACATTACGAAGGCCTACTCAACCTCTTTTTCATTGGGGATTTTGGGGCTTTCCAAACCCCTGCGCGATCCCATTTACGCCATTTACGGATTTGTTCGCGTAGCCGACGAAATCGTAGACACGTTTCACGGAAGCAACCAGCGCGATTTGCTCGCGCGATTCTGGGCCGATACCGATCGGGCCATTGACGAAGGAATCTCCACGAACCCCGTTCTTCATGCGTTTCAGTACGTAGTCAACCGCTACCAAATTGATCGCGGCCTGATTAATACGTTTCTGCGGTCCATGGAGATGGATTTGGACGATCGGACCTACGACCAATCGGCCTACGAACAGTACATTTTGGGCAGTGCCGAAGTGGTGGGATTGATGTGCTTGAAGGTATTTGTAAAGGGCGACCAGCAGACCTACGAAGCGCTGACGCCGTTCGCCATGAAGTTGGGCTCGGCATTCCAAAAAATCAATTTTTTGCGCGACGTCGCGGCGGACTTTTCCACCCTGGGTCGAACCTACTTCCCGAACGTGGACTTGAGCACCTTTGACGACGACGCCAAAATGGCTATTGAGCGCGACATCGAACGCGACTTCCGCAAGGGATACGAAGGAATTCTGCTCCTGCCCAAAGGATCGCGCTTTGGGGTCTACATCGCCTACATGTACTACTACGCGCTGTTTCAAAAAATCATGCGCACGCCGTCGTCCGAAGTATTTTCGGCCCGAATCCGCATTAGTAACCGCAAGAAATACCGACTTTTCGCGAGCTCGTTCGTACGGCACGCGCTGAATCTACTGTAAATGGAAACCGTTATCCTCGTCAACCCGGCCGATGAGCCGATTGGACGGATGGAGAAGTTAGAAGCGCATCGGCTTGGACTCCTTCACCGTGCCTTTTCCGTGTTTTTGTTCAACGAACGCGGAGAAACCCTGCTCCAGCAGCGCGCCGCGACCAAATACCATTCTCCGCTGCTTTGGACGAATTCCTGCTGCAGCCACCAACGCGAAAACGAGTCCAGTCTGGAAGCGGCCATGCGTCGCTTGGGCGAGGAGCTTGGGATCGATCCGAGTGGGGTTTCCGATCTGCGCGAAGCATTTTGGTTCATTTACCGTGCGGAGTTCGACAACGGATTGACCGAACACGAACTGGATCACGTCATTATGGGCACCTACCAGGGGCCAATCACACTAGATCCGTCTGAGGTTCAGTCTGTTCGGTGGATTTCCATGCCGGATTTAGCACGCGAGATGCAGGAGCACCCCGAGCAGTTCACGGCCTGGTTTCGGATCATTTTTACGGAATACGTAGCGCATTTAACCCAATGAACACCAAGTCTCCTCGGGTTTCGGTTAGCCGACATGCCCACTTCAATGCAGCGCATCGCCTCTACGTTAAGTCCTGGTCCGATGAACAGAATGCCTCCCAGTTTGGCGCCTGCGCCAATCCGAAGTACCACGGCCACAACTACGAACTGATTGTGCGCCTAACCGGACCGGTAGACCCCGTTACGGGCTACGTCTTCGATTTGGGACGGCTTTCGGATTTGATTAAATCCGAAGTAGAGGCGCGACTGGACCACCGAAACCTCAACGAAGAGGTGGCCGAATTTTACGACTGCGTTCCTTCTGCAGAGAACATTTCCGTAGTGATCTGGAATTGGCTCCGTCCACATTTGCCCGCAGGTCTTGGGCTGCACGTTACCCTTTATGAAACCCCCCGAAATTTTGTTGAATACGATGGCGCAGAATAAATCATTTCACGGAACCCCAATTGCCAACGGCATCAAGCCGGCCAATGCACGGCACCTGTCAACGCCCACGGTAGAAGAATACCTGCTGCAGCCGGACGCCGAAAAGATTGAGCGCATTGCGCAAAAATTTGGCGAAATCATGGACATTCTCGGCCTGGACCGGACCGACGATTCGCTCAAAGACACCCCCAAAAGGGTGGCCAAAATGTTTGTGCTGGAGCAGTTTGCCGGACTTAATCCGCTCAATAAACCCGAGGTTACGCTGTTTGAAAATCGCTACCACTACGAAGAAATGATTCTGGAGCGGAACATCACGGTGCACTCGACCTGCGAACACCACTTCGTGCCCATTTTGGGATTTTGCCACGTGGCCTACTTTGCGTCAGGCCAGGTGGTTGGCCTCTCCAAGTTAAACCGAATTGTTCGGTACTTTGCCAAGCGCCCGCAGGTTCAGGAGCGCCTAACCGAGCAAATCGCGGCCGAGCTCAAAAAGGTGCTTCGCACCGAAGACGTAGCAGTCTACCTGGATGCCGAACACCTCTGCGTGAAGATGCGGGGCGTTGAGGACGCGCACAGCTCTACCGTAACCAGTCACTTTAGCGGGAAATTCCAAGAGCCCGCGGTACGTGCGGAATTTTTGCAGGCCATACGAGGTTAGTTTCGTGGTACTTTTTTGGTTTCGGCGTGATTTGAGGCTTGACGACAACGCTGGCCTCAAAAAGGCCTTAGAAATGGGTATGCCCGTTCAGCCGGTTTTTGTTTTTGATCGCAGCATCCTGGATCGGCTTGAGGATCGAAAAGATGCCCGCGTTCAGTTCATCCACGAACAGGTTACGAAGCTCGACGAGTCCCTTCGCAAACTGGGCGGTTGCCTTTGGTGTGCCTACGGAACCCCTGAAGAAGCCCATCGGGACTGGTTGAATCGGTATCCGGAGGTACAAGGGGTAGTTTCCAACCGAGACTACGAACCCTATGCCCGCACCAGGGATCAGCGCCTTGAAGCGATGTACCGCGAATCCGGGCGCTGGTTTGTGGGGGCAAAGGATCAGGTGATTTTTGAGAAAAACGAGGTGGTCAAAGACGACGGAACCCCGTATACCGTGTTCACTCCCTACAGCCGAAAGTGGAAGGCCCGCTTGCTCGCTCAGGGTGTTCCGACCCATGATTCGTTGGAACGTTTGCCCAATGGCGTACGACGGGGTCAAGAGGCACCTTCCGTTCCCACATTGTCTCAGATGGGGTTTGAGCCCTCGTCGCTTCCTGTTCCGCCCATGACGTGGGACAGCAGGCGTCTGGCGGAGTATGCGCGATTGCGCGATACGCCGTCGCAGGAGCAGGGGACCACGCGCCTCGGAATCCACCTTCGTTTTGGTACCCTCAGCGTGCGCAAGCTGCTGCTCGCGTCGCAGCAACTGAGCGAGACCTTCGTTAACGAATTGATTTGGCGGGACTTTTATCAGATGGTTCTCTACTACGAGCCCGAAAGTCCGTTTAAAGCGATTAAACCCGCGTACGACCGAATCGAGTGGGAGCGAAACGAAGCGCACTTTGAACGCTGGTGTTCGGGCCAAACAGGCTACCCCCTAGTGGATGCCGGAATGCGGCAGCTCAACGCAACCGGGTTCATGCACAACCGGGTCCGCATGGTCACGGCAAGTTTTCTCACCAAGCACCTGCTCATTGATTGGCGCTGGGGAGAAGCCTACTTTGCCCAAAAGCTGCTGGATTTTGATTTAGCGAGCAACGTAGGCGGGTGGCAGTGGGCCAGCGGCTCGGGAAACGACGCGGCGCCGTACTTCCGGATTTTCAATCCGCAGAGCCAACTGGAAAAATTTGACAAGGACCTGCGCTACGTGCGCACCTGGGTACCCGAGTTCGGTACCGATGCCTACCCGAAACCGATGGTAGACCACGCCTGGGCACGGCAACGCTGCCTGGAGCGCTATAAGTCGGGTCTTGCTCAGGCTCAGTCCTGAAGCTCCTTTTTGGACTTCGGGTAGCCAAATAGACCCTTTTCCTTAATGATGGTGTCCACGTAGGTGGGGAGGCAGCTTTCCCAACCTTTTTCCCCGTTGCGTATTTTTCGCAGCACTTCGCGGCTCCAAATGCTCAAAATCTCGGGGTCAAAGTCCTCAATGTCGCGAATTCGACGGGCCTGCTTCAGGTAGTCGTAAATGTTTTTGAACGGGTCGTTGACGTGAATGTCGTTCGTCGTGGTTATGCTGCCGTCGCCTCGGAAGGGGTAGGCATAAATGATCAAACTCTTGGAGAACAAGCGACCCATGGCCTCAAGAATTCCGCCGGTAAGGTGGCCGTAGTACTTGTCTTCAAAAATCTCCTGAAGCGACGGGATGCCCATGATCAAGCCCATGCGCTTTTTGGTGAAGCTCGCGAGGTAATCGACCAGTCGGTAGTACTCCTGGTAGTTCGAAATCAGCACGGTTTGCCCGATGCTGCACAATATATCGGCGCGATCCAAGAAGTCCTGTTCGTCGAGGTTGCCGTCCGCCAAAAGGTTGTTCAGCGTGATTTCAAAAAGAACAACCGTCTCGTCCTTTTCCACGCTCTTGGATTGGATGTACTGCTTGTACCCCTTTTTGATCATGTCCATGTTCACCTTGGTCACGGGACGAAAGCTGCCCCGCATCGCCAAAATGTTCTTTTTATACAGCAGTTCGGCGGGCAAGAGGTTTTTGCCTTCGGGACCGAAAATCACGGCATCGGTAAAGCCGTTTTTAATAAGCTGCAGCGACATCAATCGGTTGTCGACGTGCTCAAAATCAGGACCTAAGAAGTTAATAAGGTCAATTTCGATGGCGGACTTATCGATGCCATCGTACAGGCTGAGCAGAAACTGCTTTGGCTCGGTGTACAAATTGTAGGCCGCGTAAATAAGGTTTACGCCCATTGCGCCCACCGTCTCTTGCTGGTACTTCGCGTTGTCTTCGTGAAGTCGGACGTGGACGATTACTTCATTGGCTTCGCCGTCGGGCCGCGTTTGGTAGCGAATCCCGAGCCAGCCATGTCCCTTGAAGGTTTTGGCGAAGTTGATGGTCGCGACCGTATTCGCAAAGGCAAAAAAGCACTTGTCCGGAGACTTTTGGCGGTCGATGCGCTCGTGAAGCAACCGGTACTCATGGTGCAGCATCTTGCGAAGGCGGTTCTCGGTCACGTAGCGTCCGTCCTCCTCTTGCCCGTAAATGGCGTCCGAAAATTCCTTGTCGTAGGCACTCATGGCCTTGGCAATGGTGCCCGACGCACCGCCTGCCCTAAAGAAATGGCGTACCGTTTCTTGGCCGGCACCAATTTCCGCGAAAGAACCGTAAATAGCGTGATTTAGGTTGGTCCGGAGCGCCTTTTGCGCCGCGCTTAACACCATTTCAGACATGCTTCAAAGGTAGCGTACATTTGGGCCAATGTCCGCTATTTCCCTGGATTTTTTTGGCACCGGAACCAGTCAGGGCGTGCCAGTCATCGGCTGCGATTGTTCCGTTTGCCTATCCTTGGACCCGCGGGACCAACGCCTTCGGTCGTCGGTGCGCATTAGCTCCAGGGAAACCTCGGTGCTCATCGATTGCGGACCCGACTTTAGGCAGCAAATGCTGCGGACCGGAGCAAACCACCTCGATGCCGTAGTGTTGACCCACGAGCACATGGATCACGTATCGGGACTTGATGACCTACGTCCCCTAATCTTTCGGACCAACAAACCCATGACGATTTGGATGACGGATCGGGTAGAGGCTCGGCTCCGCGAACAGTTTGCTTACGCCTTCAGTTCCATGCGCTATCCCGGTGCGCCCGAATTTGACGTTCGGCGCATTAATCACCCGGAATCCTTTACCATTGGCGATCAGCATTGGCAACCCATTTTGGGGTCGCACGGAACCTGGCCTGTGCTGGGCTACCGAATTGGTTCCTTGGTCTACCTCACCGACCTCTCCGGCATGGAGGATGGCGAGCGGGATCGAATTCGGGGTGCCGAGGTGCTGGTCGTAAACGCACTGCGCACGCAGCCCCACGTGGCGCATTTTACCCTGGATCAGGCCATAGCATTTGCCCGAAGCACGGGCGTGCCGCGCGTGTATTTCACCCACATCTCGCACCATTTGGGGCTGCACGCCGAAACCACGGAAGCGCTTCCCGAAGGCATGTCCTTGGCCCACGACGGGCTGCGCCTCAGCGTCGCAGGTTAAGCGGAGGCAGGGTAGGCCTGCGCATCCAGCACCACACCGAGCGCAAATCCGTTTTTGGACCACTTGGGTCGATTCACGCCAAGACTGGCTTGGCGGTCAACCGAACCTTCCAGCGTGAATAAGGTAAAGTCCGCAGGGCTTCCCACATTAATGCTTACGGAACCCAATCCAAAGAGCTCTCGGGGCTTATGGGCAACTGCTTCTACCCATACTTCAAGATCGTCGGCGCTTCCGTAGTGGGCGTGGAACCACGAAAAGGCGTCTTCAATGGTGGCGGCGCCAAATCCGGCACTTCCCCATTCGCAGTTTTTTACTTCGTGGTCCATGGGGTCGTGGTCCGAAACCAAGATGTCAATGGTTCCGTCGCACAAACCGCTCCAAAGGGCCGCGCGATCGTCCGCGGATCGAAGCGGCGGCAGCACCTTGTAGGCCGTTTCGTAGGATTCGACATCGGATTCGGTTCCGATGAGGTTGGCAATGGCGCAGTCGGCGGTTAGCTGCACGCCCCGAGCTTTGGCGGCTCGCACGAGGTCAACGCTTTCCGCGCAGGAAAGGCCGGCAAGGTGTAGGGCGCCGCCGGCGTACTCAGCTACCGAAATATCGCGTTGAACTCGAATGGTTTCGGCGAGTCGGGGAATGGGCGCCATGCCCGATTTCAGCGCCGATGCGCCTTCGTGGGCAACGCCGGTAGGGCAGAGGTTGCGTTCCATTGGGAAGCTCCAGACCCGGGCGTCAAGCCCTAGGGCATATTCCAATGCCAGCTGAAGGGTATGTGGCGATTCGATGGCGTGTTTGTCGTCCGAAAACGCCAGCGCACCCGCGGTTCGCATGTCGTGCAGTTCGGCGAGTTTTTCTCCCTGTAAGCCCTGCGTGAGTGCGCCGACGGGAATCCATACGAGGCCCTCCTGTTCCGGAAGGGCTTCAATGCTCGGGCTGTTGTCGCGCACGGGATTGGTCGAAGGCATGAGGGCCGCATGCGTATATCCACCAGCGCGTGCCGCAGCGCTGAGCGAATCGTAGTTTTCCCGTTCTTCATGTCCAGGTGACCCGCAGCGCGCTCGTCCGTCAACCCATCCGGGGCTAATGAATGCGCCGCGCGCCCACGTTACCGCCGGCACATCGTGCATCGTTCCCGCTTCGGCAACCGCACGAACCTGACCGTCAACTACTAAAACATCAACCGATTTTCGGTGGAATGGTGACCGAGGGTCCACCACGTGTACGCTCGGCAGGACAAAAGATCCATGATTCATAACCGAAGGCAAAGGTAGTTTTTTTTGGGCGCCATTAAGTACTTTTGCAGCCTTCAACGCGGGATGTGGCGCAGTTGGTAGCGCACTACGTTCGGGACGTAGGGGTCGCTGGTTCGAGTCCAGTCATCCCGACCGCGAGAAAGCCTTGGTTTTTCCGGGGCTTTTTTTTTGACTTACTTTGGTTTCATTAAATTAATAATTCAAATCATGAGGTACTTAATCGTTGGCCTTGCACTCAGCGCGTCGTTTCTAACCAATGCCCAAACGCAAAAGGACGTACGCGTCGAGAAGCGCGTGATCGTTCTGAAAGATGGCAAAATGCTGGATCAACCGAGCGATTCGGTACTTAAGGAACTCCGTATCAATGTCGACAGCATCGTCGAGGGTTTTCGCCTTACCCCGGAAATGCTTGGCGGCGAGGGCCTGGGCGGCAACGTCATGATTTTTAACGACATGCCACAGGGTCGCGCGGTGCTTGGTGTGCGCATTGGCCAAACCAATGGCGTAGCGGGCGTCGTCGTGCAGTCCGTAGAGCCCGTGAGCACTGCGGCCGCATTGGGACTGTCCGTTGGAGATGTGGTCTACCGAGTCAACGGTCGGAATATGCAAAAGCCCGAAGATTTGGTTGGACTCATTAGCGAACTTGAAGTGGGCGCAGAAGTGGCGATCGCGTACCGCCGCGACGGAAAAAAGCGTCGCGCGCTGGGATACTTAATTCCGGCCGGAGTCCTGGGAGGCATGATGCCACCTGCAGGTGAAATGCCCTTGCGCATCGAGCTCAAGGCCCCCCGCGAATTTTAGCTTAGAAACCGGATTTTTTCCGGTTTTTTTTGTGGTTTGTGCTTATTTATGTTTAAACATATATTTGCCGCATGAAAACAATCCTTCATTCTTCAGCATCGCGCGGTACCGCCGACCACGGTTGGCTTAAAACCGCGCACACGTTTTCGTTTGCGGGCTACTACAATCCGGAACGCGTGCACTACGGCGTACTCCGTGTGCTCAACGACGATTGGATTGCTGGCGGAACCGGGTTTGGCAAGCATCCGCACGACAATATGGAAATCGTGACCATTCCGCTCACTGGAGCCCTAGAGCATCAGGACAGCATGGGAAATAAAGAAGTTCTTCGCATGGGCGAAGTTCAGGCGATGAGCGCGGGTACGGGCGTATTTCATTCGGAATACAATGCCAGCGCAACCGAGCCCTGTTCGTTGCTTCAAATTTGGATCATCCCGGAGCGCAGGGGCGTGGAGCCACGCTACGAACAGCGCTTTTATGACGTGGCCAAGCTTGAGCAAGAATGGCACACGGTAGTAAACCCCATGGATCAAGGAGGCGCCATGCCCATACACCAGCAAGCCTGGTTTTCGCTGACCAAAATCCCCCAAGGAACCCAGCGGAACTATGCCGCGAAGCGCGAGGGCAATGGGGTCTACTTTTTTGTCATAGAGGGCTCAGCAAGCATTGCGGGACTCGATTTGGGCGCGCGCGACGGCCTGGGGGTTTCGGAGTTGTCCGACATCCCGGTTGCCGCGGCGTCCGATGCCTTCATTTTGGCGATGGATGTGCCGCTCCGGCTCCCAACTATAGCCTAACTTTGCCGGGATCATGTTTGAATCCCTAAGCGAAAAAATAGATTCCGCGCTGCACCGCCTTTCGGGGCGTGGAAAAATCACGGACATCAACATTGCCGAGGCGGTTAAAGACATCCGCCGAGCGCTCGTCGATGCCGACGTCAACTACAAGCTAGCCAAGGACTTCACGGACCGCGTCAAAGAACGCGCCCTGGGGCAGGACGTACTGAAGTCGCTCGAGCCGGGCCAGCTGATGGTCAAAATTGTCCGCGACGAAATGGCGGAGCTCATGGGCGGTTCCGCAACCGAAATTGCCTCGGGTAACGGCCTTCAAACCGTGCTTATGGCGGGCCTACAGGGTTCGGGTAAAACCACGTTTACGGCGAAGTTGGGTAACCACCTCAAGCGCAAGAAAGGACGCAAAGTCCTTCTCGCCGCAGCCGACGTGTACCGTCCGGCCGCGATAGACCAGCTCAAAACGCTGGGAGAACAAATTGGCATCGAGGTATTTAGCCTCGAGGGCGAGAAGGACGCCGTGCGCATCGCCCGCGAAGCCCAGAACTACGCCAAGTCAAACGGCTTCAACTACCTGCTGATTGACACGGCCGGACGTTTGGCCGTCGACGAAGCCCTGATGCGCGAAATTGCATCCATTCGACAGGCTACGAGTCCCGAAGAGATTCTCTTCGTGGTCGACTCGATGACGGGCCAAGATGCCGTGAATACGGCCAAGGCCTTTCACGACGTGCTCGACTACACGGGGGTAATTTTGACCAAACTCGATGGCGATACCCGTGGCGGTGCGGCTTTGAGCATCCGTCAGGTGGTGCAAAAGCCCATCAAGTTTATTGGCACGGGCGAAAAAATGGAGGCGCTCGACGTCTTTCATCCCGACCGCATGGCGGACCGAATCCTTGGGATGGGAGATGTGGTCTCGCTGGTAGAGCGTGCCCAGGAACAGTTTGATGTCGAACAGGCGCGCAAGCTCAATAAGAAAATTGCCACCAATAAGTTTGGCTTTGATGATTTTTTGGAGCAGATCCAGCAGGTTAAAAAGATGGGCAACATGAAGGACCTTATGGGCATGATCCCCGGCGTGGGCAAAGCCCTTAAGGGAATAGATATTCCCGACGATGCCTTTAAGCACGTTGAGGCCATGATCCGCTCGATGACGCCCGAAGAACGAAGCAATCCCAGCATAATCAACGGTACCCGACGTGCGCGCATCGCTGCAGGAAGCGGTCGGACCGTTCCGGAGCTCAACAAGTTGATCAAGCAATTTGACGACATGAGCCGCGTAATGAAAATGATGCAGGGGCAGGGCGGACGGAGTCAACTGATGTCCATGATGAACCGAATGCGCTGATGGCACAGCTACTCAGTGGCCGCGATGCGGCTCAAGCCTGGAAAACCTTTATCCGAAAAGAAGTTGCGGGTCGCCTGGCTCAGGGTAAACGCGCTCCGCACCTGGCGGCCATTTTGGTGGGTGAGGACCCGGCCAGCCAAGCCTATGTTCGGGGCAAGGTCCGCGACTGCGAAGAAGTGGGTTTTGGGTCAACCTTGATCGCGTTGCCCGAACAAACGAGCCAAGCGGCCCTGCTTAAGCACGTGGAAGAACTCAACGGAAACCCTGGTATTGACGGCTTTATCGTGCAACTACCGCTTCCAAAGCACATTAACCCCGACGAAGTGTTGCTGGCGATCGACCCCCGAAAGGACGTCGATGGCTTTCACCCCGAAAACGTGGGCCGAATGGCCTTGGGTCTTCCGACCTACTTGCCGGCCACGCCCTACGGCATGCTGCTGCTTTTGGAGCACTACGGAATTTCGCCTGCCGGCAAAAACGCCGTCGTCGTGGGCCGCAGCAACATCGTGGGCTCGCCCATGAGCATTCTGCTGAGCCGAAACACGAAGATGGGCAATGCCACGGTTACCCTTGCGCACAGCAAGACCGAGAACCTGGAGGCCCTTTGCCGGGGCGCGGACCTGCTCGTGGCGGCCATCGGTCGCCCCTTATTTATCAAGGCTTCCATGATACGCCCGGGGGCAACCGTACTCGATGTGGGCATCAATCGGGTCGATGGAAAGCTCGTTGGCGACGTTGATTTTGTGGAAGCCGAACAGGTTGCGGGCGCCATTACCCCGGTACCCGGTGGCGTAGGGCTGATGACCCGCGTCGGCCTCCTCATGAATACCCTTCATGCTGCGCGCCGAAACTAATTCCCAAGCTCTTCCGCTGATGGAGGCCTTCCGCACCATCCAAGGTGAAGGGGCGCACACCGGTCGTGCGGCTTTTTTTATGCGCATCGGCGGGTGCGATGTGGGATGCCATTGGTGCGACGTCAAAGAGTCATGGGATGCCTCGAAGCACCCCGTAACGCCACTTGACGTATTGATTGCGCTCCCGTCGGATGCCGACCGAACGGTGGTTATCACGGGCGGAGAGCCGCTTATGTGGGATATGGGCCCCCTGACCCAAGGGCTTCGTGCCCGGGGCCTCAGCGTCCACTTGGAAACCAGCGGGGCATACCCGGTGACGGGCACCTGGGATTGGGTCTGCCTGTCCCCAAAGAAAACCAAAGCACCCTTGCCCGAGTGGTACGAGTTAGCCAATGAGCTCAAGGTAATTGTCTACAACGACAACGACTTCCTTTGGGCCGAAACCCACGCGAAGCAGTGTGCGCCCGACATCGAGCGCTTTTTGCAACCCGAATGGTCCCGGAGGGACCTGCAGCTCCCAAAAATTGTGGACTACCTGGAGCAGCATCCGACGTGGCGTCTGGGGCTTCAGACCCACAAATACATCGGAATGCCCTAACGGGTTGAAATTTCGCGATCGACCCGATCCACCCCTTTTACGGATTTGAGGCGCTGCACCAAATCGCTGAGGTGGCTCCGGTCGGCCACGTGAACGCTGACGGTGCCGCTGAACACCCCTTCGCTTCCGTCGATGTGGAAGGACCGAATGTCGATTTGCATGTCGCTGGAAATCACCTTGGTGACCTTTAAAATCAACCCCTGTGAATCAATTCCTGAAAAACGGAGCACGGCATTAAAGCCCTGGCGGCTGCCGAGATTCCACACCGCCTTAATTACCCGTTCCGCAAACTGTCCCTGCAATTTCACGGAATGCCGGCAGTCCATGCGGTGCACTTCAATACCGCTTTCTTCGATAAATCCAAAAATGGCATCGCCCTGAATGGGTCGGCAGCAGTGCGCCAACGCATACTCCAGAACCACTTCGTCGGGTCCAAAGAGCACGGCGTTGGAGGCAGAAGACACGTCCTTAATTCCCCCTTCCTTGGGTTTGGGCCGAAAACGCCGGAGAATGTACTGATAAAATCCACCGCTATCTTCTCGAAGAAAATCGCGTAGGCGGTCGCTGTCCAGTTCGCCCTTTCCAAACTTTAGGTACAGTTCCTTGGGCGTACGCAGGCCATAAAAATTGAGCATGCGTTGGGTCGTGGATTGATTGAGCTCCTGATTGGCCCGCTTGAGCAGCCGCACCAAGCGATCCCTTCCCGCGGCTTCTTGGTTGCGCAAGCGATCCCGGAAGTACGCGCGAAGTTTGGATTTGGCCTTCGGCGTCACCACCCAGTCCAGCCAGGCATCCTGCGGAACCTGGGTGTCGCTGCTAATAATCTGAACCTGATCGCCGTTCTGAAGCGGGTGGCCTAAGGGAACGAGTTGGCCGTTCACCTTGGCGCCCAGCGTCTTCATGCCCAAATCCGTGTGGATTTCAAAGGCGAAGTCCAAGGGCGTCGCCCGCTTCGGCAGCGTTACCATTTTGCCTTGTGGGGTAAAGGCAAAGATCTCATCCGAGAAAAGCTGCAGCTTAAAATTGTCTACGAACTCGACCGCATTATCGGCCTGACCCTCAACGACGTCGCGAATGCGCTCAATCCAGGAGTCCAGGGCTGCGCTGCCGGAACCATCCTCTTTGTAGCGCCAATGCGCCGCGTAACCGCGTTCGGCCTGATCGTCCATTCGCGCCGACCGAATTTGAATTTCGATCCAATGGCCTTCAGGTCCCATGACGGTGATGTGCAGGGACTCGTAGCCGTTGGCCTTGGGCGTGGTAATCCAGTCCCGCAACCTCCGCGGGTTGGGCCGAAAAATGGAGGTAATCAGTGAATAAACCCGCCAGATATCCGCTTTTTCTCGGTTGGCCGGGGCGTCGAGAATAATGCGCACCGCATACTTATCGTAGACCTCCTCAAAGGGCACGTTTTGGTTTTGCATCTTGCGGCGGATGCTGTAAACCCCTTTGGTCCGGCGCTTCATGCTGAAGCTAAAACCCTCTCCGCGCAGGAGGTCTTCTAAATTGTGGCTAAAGCGTTCTAGGTACCCACCGTCCAGCTCCTCGGCAGCAGAAATCTTTTCTACTAACTCTTCATAAACCTCTGGCTCTAAATATTTTAAACTTAAATCTTCAAACTCTTGCTTGAAGGGGTAGAGGCCCATTCGGTGCGCCAGGGGGGCGAAAATATACAGGGTTTCCGAAGCGATTTTGAGCTGCTTCGCATGGGTCATGGCGTCCAGCGTTCGCATGTTGTGCAGTCGGTCCGCCATTTTAATCAACACCACCCTCACGTCGTCGCTGATGCTGACCAAGAGCTTGCGAAAATTCTCGCTCTGCATGGACGTTTGCATGTCAAAAATGCCCTGGATCTTGGTAAGGCCTTCGACGATGTAGCCTACGTTGGTGCCAAACAGGTGGTCAATATCTGCGCGGGTATACTCGGAATCCTCAATGACGTCGTGCATTAGGGCCGCGGCAACCGACTGCGGTCCCAGTCCAATCTCCTGAGAAACGATCAAGGCAACCGCCAAGGGGTGCGTGATGTAGGGTTCTCCGGACTTTCGGCGCACATCCTTGTGGGCATCCTCAGCGACCTTAAATGCTTTTTTAATGAGCGCGAGGTCGGCCTTATCGGCCCCTCGCTCGGTTGCCGACGCCACCAGGGCACGAAATTGAGCCCGAACCAGCTTGACGTAATCTACTTCTGCCATGGTTTAGCGGGTAGGACTCGGGCGCTGCAGGGGCCAAATCCGATGCGCGGACCCCGCTCCGTATGCCCGCGAAGAATGACGGTATCGCCGTCCTCAATGAAGCTGCGCTGGCTGCCGTCGCTAAGGGTAATCGGACGCGTCCCGTTCCAGGCTAGTTCGAGCATGGACCCAAAACTGCCCGGCTCGTTGCCGCTTATGGTGCCCGAGGCCATCAAATCGCCGCTTCGAATCACGCAGCCGTTGATGCTGTGGTGCGCAATCTGCTGCGCAAAACTCCAGTACAGGTACTTCGCATTTGACCTGGAGATACGTGTTTCGGAGCCGTCTTCAGCGGCAATGGAAACTTCGAGCGCAATGTCCCAATGCGACGCACTTCGGTCTTGTTCGAGGTAGGGCAGGGGCTTGGGCTCCGCTTGCTCCGCTCCGGCACATCGGGATTCGGAAAGGGCCGCGTACGGCACAATCCACGGGCTCATGGTCGACGCAAAATTCTTTGCCAAAAATGGCCCGAGGGGAACGTACTCCCATTGCTGGATGTCGCGGGCCGACCAGTCGTTAAACAGCACCAAACCAAAAATGTGCTCTTCGGCCTGGTCTACCGGAATCCACGACCCGTCGCTGGGGCCGCCGCGTAGGATCATTCCCACTTCCAATTCAAAATCAAGCTTGGTGGACGGGCCAAAAACCGGCAGGGGGTCGTTGGGCCCCTTGCGCTGTCCGTTTGGGCGGACCACCTCGGTTCCGCTTACGTTGACGGTTGAGGCTCGGCCGTGGTAGCCCACGGGAATGTGAAGCCAGTTGGGCAGGAGGGCGTTTTCCGGATCGCGAAACATCATCCCTACGTTGGTTGCGTGCTGGCGCGAGGCATAAAAATCCGTGTAATCGCCAATGCGCACCGGCAAAACAGGTGGAACACGGTCGGCCGGGGCTTCGCACGCGGAACGCGCCCCGTGATGTTCCCAATCCGACCCCGTGCGGTACAGCGTCTGAAGCTCCGTGCGCACCGCCAACCAGGCACCGGGTCCGCACTCGATAAATGCGTTAAAAACCCGGTCGTCCAGGCTGCTGTGGTCCGCCAAAAAGCCGGCGCGACGCAGCATGTTCAAGCTGATTACGGTGTCGCCGATGCGGGTAGCCAAATGCACCGCGCCGTCATGCCAGCGCACTGCGCCCCAGGGGAGGTTTGAAAAGCTGAAATCTGAATCGTCCGGAACCGGGATAAAGCTTGACATGGGCGTATTTTTACCCCCAAGTTACACGCTATGAACCGCGATTCCGCTCTCTTCGACCTCATCTCTGCCGAACACCAACGCCAAGTTGAAGGCATTGAACTTATTGCATCCGAAAATTTCACCTCTCCGGCCGTCATGGAGGCCGTCGGATCGGTACTTACGAACAAGTACGCCGAGGGCTATCCCGGCAAGCGCTACTACGGCGGATGCCAAATCGTGGACCAAGTTGAAGACCTTGCGCGCAACCGTGCCGCCGAGCTGTTTGACGCCGAGTACGTTAACGTGCAGCCCCACAGCGGTTCACAGGCCAACGCGGCCGTATACCTGGCTTGCCTCAAGCCCGGCGACACCATTTTGGGTTTTGACCTGAGCCACGGCGGACACCTTACCCACGGTTCCCCAGTTAATTTCAGCGGCCAAACCTACCGCGCCACGTTTTACGGCCTTGATCGCGAAACGGGCGTACTGAACTACGCCAGTATTCGGGAAATCGCCCACCGCGAAAAGCCGAAAATGATCATTTGCGGCGCCAGTGCCTACAGCCGCGACATAGACTACGCCGCATTTCGCAGCATCGCCGACGAAGTGAGCGCACTGCTGCTCGCCGACATCAGCCACCCATCCGGCCTGGTTGCGCGCGGCCTGCTCAACGACCCCATGCCGCACTGCCACTTCGTGACCACGACCACCCACAAAACCCTGCGCGGACCCCGTGGCGGCATGATTATGATGGGTC
The DNA here is from genome assembly GCA_021298655.1 of Cryomorphaceae bacterium. Lineage (GTDB taxonomy): Bacteria > Bacteroidota > Bacteroidia > Flavobacteriales > Schleiferiaceae > TMED14. The sequence continues at coordinate 93,653 of JAJTFK010000003.1, forward strand.
AAGATTTCGAGAACCCCTGGGGCTTGACCACGCCCAAAGGCGAACTCCGCATGATGTCCCACGTGCTCGACATGGCGGTATTCCCGGGCATTCAGGGCGGACCGCTCGAGCACGTAATCGCCGGAAAAGCCGTTGCCTACGGTGAGGCCCTAACCGACGAGTACTTCAACTACATTGTTCAGGTCCGCGAAAACGCACAAGCCATGGCGAAGGCCCTTGTGGCCCGCGGCTACGACATTGTCAGCGGCGGAACCGACAACCACTTGATGCTTGTGGACCTGCGCAGCAAAAACGTGACCGGCAAGCTGGCCGAAAATGCGCTCGTCGCCGCCCACATTACGGCCAATAAAAACATGGTTCCCTTTGACGACAAGTCGCCCTTCATTACCAGCGGAATTCGATTCGGAACCCCGGCGCTCACCACGCGCGGCTTGGTCGGATCCGACATGGAGGCGGTCGTGGAGCTCATTGATGAGGTACTTAGCCAGCCCGAAAACGAAGGCTCAGGTCAAAATACCGTCCAACCTAACCAAGGCGGCAAGCGGACTTCTGCCGAAAACCGCGGCGTCACTTACGGAGACTGAAGTGGCCGATGGCCTTAAAGAAGCTCTCGTGCAGGGTGTGAAATCCGGCTCGGACGGCCTTGGGGCCGCGGGAGGCTTTGCCAAGTCTGAAATGTACCGATTGGCGTTACCGCCCGAAGTCGCCGACATCGAAGCTAAAATCAACGCCAATCCCGTCCTGCGTGCGGCCCTAAAGCCGCAGCTTGAGCAGCTTAAAGTCAAGCTCAACGAAGGTGCGGAGCGGGCAGCCGCCAAATCGTTCCCGATTTTCAAGCAGGCGGTTGTCGGAATGTCGGTACGCGACGCCATGGGCATTCTTCAGGGCGGGACCGGTTCGGCAACCCGCTACCTTCGAGCCGAAACCGAACAACCCCTTCAGGCGGCGTTTCGCCCGGTGGTTCAGGCTGCGCTCGACGAAGTTCAGTTGGCCTCCTACTGGGAGCCGGTAGCCAAGGCGATCAACCAAAACAAGCGCTTGCTGGGCCGCACCGAAGACATTCAGACGGACTTGGTGGCTTATGTCAATCAAAAGGCCACCGACGCCCTTTTTACCGAAATCGCCCTGGAAGAAGACCGCATCCGCCAGGATCCGTTGAAGCGCGGAACCGAGCTGCTTCGTCGGGTCTTTGGCACGGCGCGCTAAAGCGGAACGCCGTAGCGCGCGGCGAAGGCTGAAGCACGGCGCCGCGCTTGCCACGCGGCAACTCCAGGGAGGTAATTGATTAAGATGTCCAAGGATCCGGCCACAAAAGTTCGTGCGGTCTTGAACGCGGAACCCAGAGTATTGGGCCAAATTCGGTACGTAACCGAAAAACTACCGGTTAGGTAGGTAACGTGGTGCCAATACCCCTTGGGAATGAACAGCGTATCACCAGGGTTCAGGACGACCTCGTAGCCCTGAAGGTAGCGCAGTCGGTCAAACCGCGCCGCGACGGATTCTAGGTTCCCAAAATCCACCGCGGAATGAACCGTGCCCGGAATTTGGTATAGGTTTTCGCTTTGACTTGGGTCAAACAGAAGTACCCGTTTTTGACCCAGAAAGTGCGTTAAAAGCAAGTCAACCCAGTCAAAATCATAGTGAATGCGGGTTTCGCTCCCCCGTGCTCCAAAGAAGTAGGCCGGAATATTGACCACGCGGCAACCCAAACGACCCAACCGGTGCGCATTCTCGTGCGGCAAACTCGGCGCCTTGGCGCGAAGGTTGAATGCGAACAGCCGTTCCGAGGATGCTTCGTTGGCCTGAAGCTGTTCGAAGTAGGTGGACAGCCGTTTTTGGGCAATGGGCTTGGGGAAGAAGGTCGTCGATTGCCCGTTGGCAAAGGCGCTACCCCGAACGCCTACCGATTGCGAACCGACAGCTCGAGCCAAATCACGCCATGTCCAGGAATTGGCCGGCCAATCTGAGGCAAAACCGCGGAGGACAATCGGTTTTTGCTGAAGTCGGGCTTGGCGAAACGCGTCGTGCGCATGAGACGGCGCACACTCGGGCATGGGCATTAAAGTCATGAGGCAAAATTCTACGCGACGTCCGGCCGCGATTTGGCAGATAGTGCGAAAAGGAATTTGTGCCCACGCAGAAATCGCCTAACATGCAGATTAAAATTAGCATGTACTTTGCGCCATATCCTTTAAAACACCAAGGAACCATGCGAACGCTTCTCAACACCCTTAGCTTAATTGCCGTCACGAGCAGTGCGGCTTTTGCTCAAACCGAAGTCAAGAAAACCCTCGCGGTGCTGGATTTTGACGTGCGTAACTACGCCGTTGACGCCCAGCAACTCATTGACAAAGCCACCATAGAGTTGATTCAAATCAACAAATTCGAGATCATCGACAAGTACGACATCGAGTACATCTCCAAGCGCGACAAAGTCGACCTCAAAGGCTGCTATTCCAAAATCTGCTTGGAAGACATCGGCAAGCGACTCAAATGCGACTACTTGCTGACGGGTTCCTATGATTTACTAGGCGATCGAGTTGCGGTCACGGTGCGCTTGTACGACGTGGCCAAAGGCAGTTTCACGGAATCGGCCAGCCGGGTTTACCTGAACATTCCGCAGCAAAACCTCACGATGATGGAGGTGGCCATCAAGGATTTGCTCGCGGTCCCCAACGACGAAAACCTGATTAAAAAGCTCACCATCAGCGAGGAGTACGAGAGCGCACTGAACAACCCCGAAACGTCCGTTATCAACAACAACGGACCCCGCTTGGGCATCACGGCGGTGGTCGGTCCGAGTGCATCGATTTTAATGGCGGCTCCCAGTGGAGGTGGGTTTGGGTACAGCATCCCGGCCTTGACCTCATTCGGCTACCAGTTTGAGCAGGTTTTCGTGAACAGCGGCGACTTTCAGGCGCTCTTCGAGTTCATTCCGCTCATCGCAGGCCTGGAGTATGGACGGGTCATTCCCAGCGCCAACGTGCTCATGGGCATGCGCAACAGCCGCACGGGCTGGGAGTTTGCCATCGGTCCCAATTTTACGACCACGGTGACCGGCGAGGGGTACTTGGACGGGAACAACTTCATTCTTAAAGGCAGCGCCGGCTACAATCCCTTGGGTAAAGAGGTCATTACTCGACTGGATTCGCGCGGAGACCTTGCGGTTTCTACGGGGTTGGTGTTTGGCTTCGGCAAGACCTTTAAGTCGGGTAAAATGAACTTCCCGGTTAACTTGTTTGTCATTACCCCAGGGCGCGGCGATTCGTGGCGCATTGGAACATCCGTCGGATTCAACATCGTGCGCAAGAAGACCCCAAGTTTCGCTCCAGCCACCCTCAAGCCGCGGCCACTCGAGCCCTCGGGTTCTGGGGCTTCCGTCAACCGAATCACCATCCAATAAACTCCGTCCCATGAACGAGTGCCCGGCCGCAAGACCGGGCACTTTTCATTTTTGGACCGCGGAGCGAGTACTTTCGTGCTGCAGTGAACGAAGCCATTCGCCTAAATAAATTTCTAAGCAGCCACGGGCTCTGCAGCCGCCGTGAAGCAGACCGTGCCATAGAGGCCGGTGACGTAGCGATCAACGGCCGAATAGCCGTACTGGGAGACGTTGTTGGTGCGGGAGATGAGGTGGCGTTTCGCGGTCAGCGCGTTCGTTCCGAACAGAAACCGCGGGCGGTGTACCTGCTGCTCAACAAGCCCGAGGGAATTACGTCGACCACCGATACCGGAATTCGCGGAAACGTGGTGGATTTTGTGCGCTACCCCGAGCGAATTTTCACAGTTGGCCGGCTGGACAAGGACTCCCGAGGCTTGCTGTTGCTGACCAACGACGGGGATTCCGTCAACAAGATTTTGCGGGCCGGCAATGCGCACCCCAAGGAATACTGGGTCCAGGTGCAACGCCCAATCAGCGACGACGAGCTGGAAACCATGGCGCGCGGTGTTCCGATGTTGGGAACGCGGACCTTGCCCTGCGAAATCCTGCGCCTGGGCGCTCGATCCTATAAAATCACCCTAATTCAGGGATTAAACCGTCAAATTCGCCGAATGGCCGAGTACGTTGGCCACGAAGTCCGCATCCTCGAACGCAAGCGGATCATGCACCTGACCGATGCCGGGCTTCCCACGGGAAGTTGGCGGGAACTAACGCCCGCGGAGGTGGCCCAGCTTCTGGACGCTGTTCGGGATAGCGACGGCAATCCCACGGCGCCCCGAACGGGGGCCAAACCCCGCGATTTTGCCCAACCCGGACCGGGATACCGAGAACCCCAACGAACGCGCCGCAGGTGAAGGTAGCTGCCGGTTTTTTGGTTGGCGTCCTTGCCTGGTTTATTGCGCCATTTTGGCTGCAGGAGGGCATGTTCATGGACGGGATGATCTATGCATCGGTCGCGCAAAACCTAGCCCAGGGTGTGGGAACATTTTGGGCTCCGATTTACCAGCCCTCAGCCGCCGCAGCCTACTCGGAGCAGTTGCCGCTTTTTACGGGCATGGAGTCCCTACTGTTCATGCTTCTGGGGCCGACTCCTTGGGTGGAGCGCTGCTTTATGGCCTTGGCTTGGATTGCAGCGGCGTGGGGTATGGTGGCGCTTCATCGGAAATGGTGGCCCGAGCGCAGCACGGAATCCGCCATTTGGGTGGTTGCCGTTTGGAGTTCGGCACCCTTGATTGCGTGGGGAATGGGAAACCACGTACAGGAAATGTGGATGGCGCCTTTTTCGCTTTGGGCTGTGGTGGCCATGTCCCATCGGTCTTGGGCCTGGCTTGGCGGAATCCTGACGGTGGCTACCGCACTGTTTAAGGGCCCGCAGGGATTGTTTCCGCTCGCATGGCTACCCATTTTAGCCTGTTTTGGACTGTGTTCGGCAACCTCGTTTCGATACCAATTCACGCAGGTCGTGCTTGCCGTACTGGGCTGTGCGGTACTCCTGGTCGTTTGGGACGATGCCTTCGAGGCCTTGGCGCGCAACGCCTCCAACCGACTTGTTCGAACGTTTACCCAAGAGCGGGCTGTAACGGCCTCCAACCGCGCGTGGTTGATCGGCCCCTTGTTCGGACAACTGGGCAGCATGTTGGTCGCTGCGGCCTTAGGGCTCTGGTTGCGCGCTCGACGGATTCGGTTTGGAGGAGATGTACGAGCCTATGCCGTACTTGTCCTGGGCTTGGCGGCTTCGCTTCCGCTTACGGTAACCCACGAACAGCGCGACTTTTACCTGATCACGTCCTTGGGTTTTTTTGCGGTAGGATTGGTTAGCCTTTTTCGAGAAATGCCCAGCGAGCGCCGTCCAAGGGTCCAGCAAATTTTGTGGTTGGTGGCCGTTGCGGGCTCGGTGAGCTTGCCCCTTCGGCAAATCCAGCGCGACGAGGTACTTCGTGCTTCGCTGGAGGCTCAAGCATCGGATTTCCCCGCGCGAACCCCGTTTAATGTCGATCCCTCGCTGCGGTTGAACCACGAACTGGCCGCCTACGCGATGCGCTACCGATTGTGGGAAGTTAACTTGGCCAACACCCAGCAGCATCCCAACCTGGTTGTCCCGGATTCGCGCTCCAATGGCGCGGTGCGCTTCGTGGTCAAATCAAGCAGGTAAACGGACCCTGCCCAAAAACAAAAAACCAGGCCCGAAGGACCTGGTTTGGGGTTTGGGTAGCGAAGGGGGGAATCGAACCCCCGACCTCAGGGTTATGAATCCTGCGCTCTAACCGTCTGAGCTACCTCGCCGTAATGGGCGGCAAAAGTAGGGCAGAAGGAGGTATTCCGCAACCAAAACTATAAATAGTAGGCAAAGGTGAACGCGGGCAGAATGAAGCGCGACCAGGTTCGGACCAAGTCCTCGTAATCGTAAACCGGGTTGCCGCCGGAGCTCGGGTCTTGGGTGTCGACCAATCCGTCGTAATTGGTATCGTATCCAAGAAACCGCGGATCGTATTCGGGATAGCGGAGGTTTAAAAAACCCACGTTAAAGTAGGCCTTGCTTCGTCGGCTGTAGATGCGCAAGGCCGGAAGCAAAGCCGTAATGTCTTCGGAGGTGAATTGCCAGCATTCCGCCGTAAATCCAAACCGCGGACCAATGGACACATAAGCACTGGCGTTGTAGGCCATTCCGGAATTCGTTGTGGGAAGGTCGTTGCCGCCAAAACTCAGGTAGCCCAATCCTAGGGACGCATTGTTCCGCGGCGTGCCGTAGGTCGCCACGGCGTAGGGTAGGGCAAAGTGCCCCGAACCGGTGATTGGAAGCCCGGCTAAGGCACCAATTTTGGCGTGAACGTTGGGCGCGATCGCCATCCCGTAGGACGCCGTTCCGTAGACTCCCAGAAAAAGGGGCGTTCCAATGCCTGCCGAAAACCGATCGGTTATTCCGATTTGCACATCGATAAGCGGACCAACCACATTGAGGTAGGCGCTGTCCTTGGGAATGCAGTAGCCCGACGGAGCAAAGGCGTACCGGCTGGAGTGGGAGTAGCCCGCTTCTTGCGCTAAAAGGCTGCCGGCGGAGAGCATCAAAATGCTCGAGATGCGTAGTGGGGTCATGCCGGCAAGCTGCACCCAAGTACCGCGAAAAAACATGATAAAAGTCAGGGCAATATTGGTACAATATTTTCTTGCTCAAATCCACCAAGCGATTATATTGCAGCTCCAACCCAAGACCCAAAAAATGTCCGACCGCGTCCCGTTAGTAATTGAGTTTCCCGTGCGTTGTTCCGCGGCGATGCTTTATTCGTTTTTGAGTACGCCGAGCGGATTGTCGGAGTGGTTTTGCGACGACGTGAACTCGCGTGGCGACACCTACCGCTTTTTTTGGGGGGAAACCGAAGAGGTGGCCACCGTGGTTCGCAAGAAGACGAATTACTTCATCCAGTATAAGTGGGCTCAAGACGAAAGCGCCAACCGCTTCTCGTTTGAATTCCGAATTGATGTGGATGACCTTACGGGGGACGGGTTACTGACGGTTACGGACTACGTGGAACAAGACGAAGAGTCCGAGATGAGGTCCCTTTGGCAGAGCCAAATAACGACGCTGCTTCGAACCATAGGATCGTGATTTTTCGCCAGGCTGCCGCCGCGTTTGCCCTAGCCTCATTTCTGTTGCTTGGCCTCAATTGGGCAGCCGGAAGCCATGAATTTCACCGCAGCCTGGACCGCATTCCGTGGTTTGGCTTCATGCACGGCATCACCATCCTGGGGGACGGACTTTTCGCCGCAGCGATCGCCCTTTGGCTGGTGCTGCGCCGGGCGACCAAGAGCGAATGGATCACGTTCATTCTGGGTTTTGCGGCGGCGGCGCTAATTCCGCAGATAGGTAAAAACCTTATTTGGCCCGAGGTATTGCGGCCCTACGGGGTGGTGTCGGGCATCAAGCATTCTCCCTGGTTTGAGCCTGCTCGATATAAGTCCTTTCCTTCGGGACACAGTTCGGTGGGCGCATTTTTTGCGCTGTTCTTGGCCTACCGGGTTCCCGCTTGGCGCGGAGTTTTTTTTGCGCTCGGAATCGGCGTAGGCCTGAGCAGAATGGTGCTTCACTACCACTGGGTCCACGATGTCGTGGCCGGTTGGGCTATCGGACTTTGCGTCGCGTGGCTCGCCGAACGTACCTTGGGCCCCAAACAAACGACACATGGGACTACTTGACGGTAAAGTCGCCCTGATTACGGGCGCATCAAAAGGAATTGGCAAGGCCATCGCGGAACGCTTTGCGCAGGAAGGTGCTAAGGTGGCCTTCACCTACCTGAGCAGCGTAGAACGAGGACAGGCTCTTGAGGCCGAACTCAGCCAGTACGGCGAAGCAGCCGGCTTTCGGAGCGATGCGTCCAGCGGCGAACAGGCTGAGAAGTTGATTGAGGATGTGGTAGCGCGCTTTGGCCACATTGATGTCGTGGTAAATAATGCGGGAATTACGCGAGACACCCTGCTGCTTCGCATGAGCGAAGAGGATTTTGACCAGGTGATTTCGACCAACTTGAAGTCGGTGTTCAATACCACCAAACACGTCCAGCGCTACTTTCTGAAGCAGCGTTCGGGCAGCATCATCAATATTTCAAGTATCGTGGGCATTAAGGGCAACGCCGGCCAATCAAACTACGCCGCGTCCAAAGCCGGAATCATTGGCTTCACGAAGTCGGTGGCCCTGGAGCTCGGCTCGCGCGGGGTGCGCTGCAACGCGATCGCGCCCGGGTTCATTGAAACCGAAATGACGGGCGTGCTCGACGAAAAGGTGGTGCAATCTTGGCGCGACGCCATTCCGTTGAAGCGCGGCGGTCAGCCCGAAGACGTAGCCAATGCCTGCGTGTTTTTGGCCAGCGACCTGTCGTCCTACATCAGTGGCCAGGTTTTGCAGGTAGACGGAGGGCTGCTGACCTGATTCTTCGTGAATAACTTCGTTCGGAACCCGCCACTACGGCGGGTTTTTTCGTTTTTACATGGGCTATCTTCGGGGTATGAAGAAGTTTTTTATTGCGGCGCTCGCACTGGCACCCGTTTTGGCCGTGGGGCAGGGGATGTGGTTTCCGCACGAAGTCGCGGGACGCAAGGCCGACATGAAGCGCACCGGCATGACCATGAAGGCCGATGAAGTGTATTCCGCTTCGGGCGGTGGGTTGAACGAAGCCGTGGTTCATTTTGGCGGATTTTGTACCGGCGAGG
>JAJTFK010000020.1 GCA_021298655.1 Cryomorphaceae bacterium
CCGACGCCGAATGGCACGGCGACCGCCTTCAGCAGGGGATTCGCCAGCTGTTCACTGAAGTTCGCGCCATGGGCGGAACGATTTCGGGCGAACACGGCATCGGTTTGGTCCAAAGGGCTTCATGGACCTCGCGTTTGTTCCCGCTGCGCTGGATCTTCAGCGCGGAATCAAGGCCCTGCTCGACCCGAAGAACATTCTGAACCCGGGGAAAATTTTTACCGAAGCCCGATAAACACGGGCTCCGCCATTCCGTCGCGAGGTGGGTTGAGGCGAACGCGCATCCAGTGCACGTCGTGCCAGCGTCCGAATTTTTGGCCGGCGGCCGCGTAGGTGGCAAAAGACTCGTAGCCGCTGGCCGCGTGCAGGGCCACGCTGGCGTCGTTGGGCAAGGTGATCACCCCGTAGGCCCATACAAATCCGCGCTCCGCGAGCGAAGGCAGCAGGGCGCCGTAGAGCGCTCGGGCTACCCCCCGGCGGTGGGCCGACGTCGCAACGTAGACGCTGGTTTCGACCGCCCACTGGTAGGCGACGCGCTCTCGGTGGGTGGTTCCGTAGGCGTAGCCGATCAGCGCGCCTTCCGCGGACTCCGCTACCCAAAACGGGAAACGCCCGGCAATGCCTGCCAGGCGTTTTGAAAAATCGTCGAGGTTGGGGACTTCGAGTTCAAACGTGGCCGAAGATTCGGCGACCACCGGACCGTAAATGGCGAGCACGGCGCTCGCGTCGGTTGAACGGTAGGGACGAAGCTGCATTACTCGTCGCGGCGGCCCATGTACAGCATGATGTAGTACAGGAGCTGGGTCACGGCAGCGGCGGCGGCAACCAAGTAGGTGCGGGCGGCCCACTTGAGCGCGTCTTCGGCCTGGTGGTGGTTGCTGGCGTCGGTAATGCCGGCACCCTGAAGCCATACCAGCGCGCGGCGCGAGGCGTCGTACTCAACGGGCAGGGTAATCACGGCAAAGGCGGCGAGTACCGACTGCGCGGCAATCAAAATGATGAGGGCCTTGTCGAAGCCCATTCCGAGGAGGCTCATTCCGAAGATGGAAAACAAAAAAATCACGTTCATGATCTGGCCGCTGATGTTGACCACGGGCACCATCTTGCTGCGCATCGTCAGCCAGGCGTAGGCCGTGGCGTGCTGAACGGCGTGTCCGCATTCGTGGGCGGCGACGGCGGCGGCCGAAACGTTGCGGCCTTCGTAGACCTCGGGTGACAAATTGACGGTTTTATCGGCCGGATTGTAGTGGTCCGACAATCTGCCAGGTACGCTGACAATTTGTACGCTGTGCAGGCCGTAAAAATCGAGCATTCTCCGGGCGACCTCGGCACCCGAAAGTCCGCTCGACAGGTAGCTTTCGCTGTACTTTTTAAAGCGGTTTTTCAAGCGGGCCTGCACGGCGAAGCCCAAAATCATAAATACAATGAGGATAATAATCATAGCTGTTTGGTCGATAAGTGGGTGGAAAAGTACAAATCTTATGCCTGCCGCTGCAAGCACGGCCCAACCTAATTTGCACCCATGTCTGCACCCCTCATTTTAGTCACCAACGACGACGGCATTACGGCGCCCGGAATCCGCACCTTGATCCACGCAATGAATCAATTAGGCGAGGTAGTGGTGGTGGCGCCCGACCGTCCGCAAAGCGGAATGGGCCACGCGATCACCCTGCACGAATCGCTGCGGCTGAAGCCGATGCACGTCGACGCGGGTCCGCAAACCGAGTACGCCTGCAGCGGAACCCCGGTGGACTGCGTGAAGTTGGCGGTGCACGAAGTCCTCAAGGACCGCAAGCCCGACCTCATCGTAAGCGGGGTAAACCACGGCAGCAACGCATCGGTCAACGTCATCTACAGCGGAACCATGTCGGCCGCCGTAGAAGGGGCCATGCAGGGCGTGCCGAGCATCGGATTCAGCCTGTTGGACTACCGCTGGGATGCGGACTTTCGGGCCGTGGAACCCTACCTCAAGCAGATTGCCCAGAACGTCCTCACCGAGGGCCTGCCCGAGGGGGTTTGCCTGAACGTGAATTTTCCGCATGCCGAAAAAGCGCCCTACGCCGGCGTGCGGGTGGCCCGACAGGCCTTGGGATTCTGGAAGGAGTCCTTTGAGGAGCGCGCAGACCCCTCCGGAAAGCCCTACTACTGGATGCGCGGCGACTACCACAACCCCGACGGCGCCGAAGACACCGACATTTGGGCGCTGGACCGCGGATTCGTGAGTGTGGTTCCGACGCAGTACGATTTGACCGCCCACCACGGGCTTGCGGGCCTGCACCGTCGACTGGACCAGCGATGAGCCCAGGACCTCGTCGCGATCGGCTGGAGGCCTACATGGGCCTAGCAGTGGCTGCGGGCACTCCGTGGTTCGCGTGGTCGTACCTGCTGGCCACCTACCCGGACTTGCCGCCGGTGACGGAGTTTGGTTCGGACCTCTGGGCCTACCTCCTGAATCGGGTACTGGGCATTTCGGTCGTGCTGGAGGGCCTGTATTTGGTTTTGGCCATGGCCCTGAAGCGCTACCGAATGGCGTTGAACATCGTACTCATCAGCGTCCTCTACCTGGTGGCCGCGATTTACTGGCGCTGGGAATGGCTGTAAACCGTGTTTTTATCTTGGCCGGCGAGCCTTCGGGCGACGTCCTCGGCGCGGAACTCGTTCGGGCGCTTCGGGCGCAGCAACCCGGCATTTTTATCGATGCGTGGGGTGGACCCGAACTGAGTAAGGCCATGGGCAAACCGGTGCGCCGCAGCCTGGAGCACCTCGCGTTTATGGGATTTGGCGACGTGCTTGCCCATGCGGGGGCGGTGTTGCGCAACCTTCGCGAGGCCAAGGCCGTGCTCTCGGAACCCTGGGACTTGGTCGTGCTCATTGACTACCCCGGCTTTAACCTGCGCATGGCAACTTGGATGCGCGACCAGCCCGGGCGCTCGAACCGCAAGGTGGTTCAGCTCGTGGCGCCCAGCGTATGGGCCTGGAAGGAGGGGCGGGTGCGCATCCTTCGCGAGGCGTTCGACGCCGTGCTGCCGCTCCTGCCTTTTGAACCGGCGTTTTTGGCGGAACGCGGGGTTAAGGCCCCGTATTTTGGGCATCCGGCCCTTGATCGATTCCGCGACCTGCCGCGAAGTCCGCGGGCAGGCGTGCTGGTTTTGGCTCCGGGCTCACGCGAAACGGAACTCCGGCGCTTGGCCCCGGTTTTTGCGGACACGGCCGCGCTGATGGGCATGGAACCCCTCTGGATTCGCCCCAGCTCCTGGACGGAATCGGACTACCGAGCGATGCTGCGCCGCGTACTTCAGGCCGAACCACGGGGCACCTTGGCCGAAGGAATGGCCCACGCTCACGGCGCAGAGCTGGCCTTGGTGGCCAGCGGTACGGCCACCCTGGAACTCGGCATCTTGGGTGTGCCCATGGTGGTGGCCTACCGCGTGGACCCGCTGAGTTTCAGCTTGGCCAAGCGTTGGGTCAAGGTGAAGCACGTTTCGTTGGTGAATTTGGTGCTGGGTCGCGAGGCGGTAGCCGAGCGCCTTCAAAAAGCCTGCACGGCGAAGCAATTGGCCGCCGACCTCAACCGCCTGCGCGGCGACGGCGCGGCGCGGGACGCGCAGCTTCGCGACTTGGCGGAATTCCGCGCACAATTGGGCGAACCGGGTGCCATGCAGCGCGCCGCAACCCACCTTTTGGCGCCATGAAGCGGATCCTCACGGCATTATGGATCTTGGGTTCCCTCGCGCTCCAGGCGGCGGACCGCGAAAAAGTGGGCCTGATGCCCACCGTTCGGGTGCGCCTGTATTCGGTGCGCGACGTCTACGAGTTTAAGGCCGGCGGAACCGCCCTTACCAGCATTTGGTACCGACGGGGCGAGGCGCCCGACACCCTGGAGTCAAGCAACCTGCACGTGCGGCGAAGTGCCGGAAGCCTTCAGGGAAACGTGGACGGATCCTGGCAAAGCGCCGACTCCATTCGAATTGGAGCGGCGGCCCCCATTTCGACCGAGGGCCCTGTAGGCATCCGCCGAACGTACCCGGGCGAACTCGTGTTTTTGCCCCTGGGGAGCACCGAACTCTTGGTGGTGAACCGCGTTCCGCTCGAAGATTACGTGGCGGGCGTCATCAACGCGGAGCTCGGCAAGTACCTTGGGCGCGAGCTCTGGCGCGCCCAAGCGACGGTGGCGCGCACCTGGTGGGCGGCCAACCAGCGCAAGTTTGCGGCCGAGGGCTACCAGGTATCCGACGACGTCCGCTCCCAGGTTTACCACGGCTGGCCCGGCGATTCCGCCCGGCGCTTTGATTTGGTCGAGGCGGCCTACAGTACCGAGGGGCTGGTTTTGCTGCGCGCCGACACCAACGCCTTCGTGGAAACCCTGTTCCACGCCAATTCGGGGGGCGAACTCATGCCGGCGGCTTGGTATTTTAAAGACAGCCCGCATTTAGTGAACAAGCCCGACAGTTTTAGCTTGGATTGCCCGCAAACGTTTTGGACCAAACGGGTTTCGGCTTCGGAATGGGTCGGTTTTGTTGCGCGGACTTGGGGCGTTTCGGCCGCGGATTCCGACCTGAGGGAGGCGGTTTTTGCCATCGATCAGCCCCATCGGCGGGAGTTTCTGGAGTGGAACGGCAAGAAAATCCGCTTTCGGACCCTTCGCGAAAAATTTGCGCTCCGCTCGTCGTGGTTTTCCACGGAGCTCGACGGCGGCGAGGTGGTGGTGCGCGGACGGGGCTACGGCCACGGCATCGGCCTGTCGCAGGAAGGCGCGTGGCGCATGGCCCAGCTGGGTTACGGCTTTAGGGCCATTCTGGAGCACTACTACCCGGGTGCCCGTCTCGAGGTGCTTTGAGGTCCGCGCATCCGCTGGCCCTGTCTTAAGCGCTTCGACGTGCTTCGTTCGCGTGAAGCGGTTGGGTTTCGACGCGGTGAATGCAGTCCGGAAAAAACGCGTGCCGCGGCTGCCGGATTCACCTTGCGCCAATGGTCGTTTATGCGGTATTGGGAATGTGGCTTGGGGCGCTCGACGTGCCCGGGGCGCAGCGCGTCGCCTGGCTCGTTGCGGGTCTGGCGTGGATTGCGCTGGGTTCCCTCGGGGCGGAATGGGCGTTTCGCTCGGCTCGGGCGGATTGGGCGGCCCGCATGCGCTGGCGACGCTTCGGTTGGGTTTTTTTGGTGGCCGGCTTGCGCACGGCGCCGACGTTTCAGCCGCTCGACGTGCCCCGGCGTGCCGAGGGCTGGTTTTGGTCCGACGGACCCAACCTGATTCGGGATTCGTCGGGCCTCCGGCTGCGCTGCACCGACACGCTTTCCCCGGGGTTTGCGTACCGGCTTCGGTTGGAGTTGCGGCCCCTGGAGGGGGCCTTGGCCCCTTGGGCGTTTGATGCGGCGCGGGCGGCGGCCCCGCGCCGCATCATCGCCCGGGCGCGCGCTACCGCGCGCCTGGGCCGCGTGGCCCGAGCGGAGCCCTGGTGGTTGCGCGCCGCCGGCTGGGGCCGGGCGCGCATTCGGGACCTGCCCTGGGGGCCCGCGGCCCGGGGCCTCACCTTGGCCATGTGGATCGGGGACCTGGACGACCTTCCGGAATCCAGTATGCACGCCTACCAAGCCCTTGGCCTCATCCACGTGCTTTCGGTTTCGGGATTCCACCTTGGCCTCCTGTGGGCAGGAATAACCTTCCTGCGCAACGGGCTGCCGCGGCGCCTGCGCCCCCCAGCCATCCTCGTCGGAGTCCTCGTCATATGGGCCTTTGTCGCGGTCGTAGGCTTTGCGCCCAGTGCCGTGCGCTCCGCCGCCATGATCAGCGTGTTGGGCGCAAGCATCTTGGCCTTTGGCCGCGGAATGCGCGGCATCGACGCCTTCGCATGGGCCCAGATTGCCCTGCTCGCATGGGCGCCCGAGTACGCGCACCAACTCAGCTTTCAGCTGTCTTCCGCCGCCGTCTTGGGGCTTATTTGGGCGAGTCCGCCCCGAAAACCGGGCACAAAACCTTCGCGCCTACAGGTCATCGGAGACGGACTCCGCACGTCACTGGCTGCCCAGTGGGCCACTACGTCCCTGTCCCTAAACGCTTTTCATACGGTCCCCTTGGCGTTCCTCGCAAGCAACGCGCTGCTGGTGCCGCCGCTCATGCTCGTGTACCCCTACAGCGTGTTGGCCCTGCTTGGGGTTCCGGTGCCCGATCCGGAACCCCTGCTTGAGGGACTCGCGGTGCTCGCCGCGGATCCCCGTTGGGTCTGGTCGGACCGTTATCCGTCGCCCTCGGAGTTGGTCTTGCTGTCGGCCCTCGCGGCGACCGGCCTTTGGGGGTTGCGCACCCGAAACGCCCTGCGCGTCGCCTGGGCGATGGCCCTCACGGTGCTGCTCCTTTTTTGGTGCGGACCCGAGCCGCTGCGCGAGCAGCGCTGGATTTCGGTCGGGCGCGGGCTGGCCTGCGTCCAGGTCCGCGCCGACTCCGCGCAGATTTACGGAACAAAATACCTAATTGAAAATGAATTTATTTGGAATGAAAAGCTCAATAATTACTTTAAATCACGGGGCGTGCAGCATCGGCGCTACTACGTACGCCCTTGGGCCCAACTAAGCGCCCAGCACCCCGTACCTCGAAACTAGAAGCCCGAAACCAACTGGATGACCTGCCGCGCTTCGCGCGGGTCGTGCACCCGGAGGATTTGGGCGCCGCGTTCCAGGGCCAGGGCGTGAAGGGCGGAGGTGGCGGAAAGGGCCTCGTCGGCACGTATTCCCAGGGTGCGGGTTATGAGGGATTTGCGCGACAGGCCCACGAGAAGGGGGTGAGGGAATTCGGCAAAAAGGGCCAAGTCGCGCACGAGGCGGAGGTTGCCCTCGGGCGTTTTGCCAAAACCGATGCCGGGATCCAGAATTACGTCGTTGAGTCCGGACTCGCGGGCGGCGATCAGGCGCTCGCTGAGTTCGCGAATCGCTGCGGCCGTGACGCGGTCTTCGCCCAGTAAGGGCGCATCCGTCGAAGCGGGGTAGTGGGTGAGGACGTAGGGCGCGCGGGCCGCTTCGGCGACGGACCAAATGGCGGGGTCGAGGAGTCCGCCCGAAACGTCGTTGACCAGGTCAGCACCTTGGTCCAGTGCGCGCCGGGCGATTTCGCTGCGGAAGGTGTCCACCGACAGGGGAATGGCTGCGCCAAAACGATGCCTCAAGCGCGTAAACACCCCGTCCAACCGCGCCCATTCCTCATCGGGACTGGGCCAGGTGGCCCCGGGCCGCGTGGAGCACCCGCCCACGTCGAGCCAATCTGCGCCCTGTTCGAGCAGGCGTTCGGCCTGAAATTCCAGGTTGTCGAGGCCGTTCAGTCGGCTCGGAGCGTAGTAGGAATCGGGCGTCGCGTTGAGGATGCCCATGACCTGCGGGCGGTCCGCGCTAAAAAGCCGACCGCGAAGGTTCAGCGTAAACGGGCAAACGGCCGTACTTTTCACCCCGTAAAAGTATGGCCCACACCGCAACCCAATACGCCGCTGAAATTGCCCGCTGCCGCGAGCTCTACGGCAAGAAACTCACCGACTACGGCGCCGCGTGGCGCATCCTTCGCCTGCCGTCGCTGACCGATCAGCTCTTTATCAAGGCGAACCGACTGCGCACCGTTCAGGACGCCGGGGTGCAAAAAGTCGCCGACAGCCAAGAGGGTGAGTTCATTGGCATCGTCAACTACGCCATCATGGCCTTGATTCAGCTCGAGCGCGGAATCGCCAGCGAACCCGACCTCAGCCCCGAAGAGGCCCTGGCGGCCTTCGATGCACAGGCAACGCGGATTTACGAGCTCATGGAGGCCAAAAACCACGACTACGGCGAAGCCTGGCGCGACATGCGCATCACCTCGCTGACCGACCTCATCCTGCAAAAAGTGCTGCGCGTCAAGCAGATCGAAGACAACCGCGGGGCGACCCTCGTTTCGGAAGGCGTCGACGCCAACTACATGGACATGGTGAACTACGCCGTGTTTGCGCTGATTTTGATGCACCGGGACTGAACCAAGTTCCGCCCCACGGGGTTATCTAGTTAAACCCAATCGACCTATGGAACTGATCGCCCTGAGCATCGCTTTTTTGACCACGCTGGCCACGACCTACATGCTGCTGACTGCCAAGATGCAGCTCATGAAAAAGGAGCTGGAGCGGCGCGGCGAATAATTCAGCGTTGTACCTTGGACGCATGAACGTGCGCATCCTTGCTCAATCCCTGATCCGCCTGGTGTTGGGCGGACTCTTCATTTTTTCGGGCGTCATCAAGATGAACGACCCCATCGGCTTCAGCTACAAGCTCGAGGAGTATTTTGGGGCCGACGTCTTCAATTTGACCTTCCTGCAGCCGCTCGCGCTGCCGCTCGCCATCTTTCTCGTGACCTTCGAGGTGGTGTTGGGCCTGTTGATGCTCATCGGCTACCTGCGCGCCTTCACCTTTTGGAGTATGGCGGGCCTCATGGCCTTCTTCACCTTTTTGACGTTTTACAGCGCCTACTTCAACAAGGTTACGGATTGCGGATGCTTCGGCGACGCCATTCCCCTGACGCCTTGGGAGAGTTTCATCAAAGACGTGATTCTCAGTGTGCTCATTGCGCTCTACTTCGCCCTTGGCCTTCGGAACGTGCGCCCCATTATGAGCCGATTCTGGGCCCGCGGCGTCATGGGTTTGGCGGTATTCGCAATGGCCTTTTTTACCAACTGGGTCTATAACCACCTTCCGATCTGGGACTTTCGCGCCTACAAGCCCGGGACCGACATCGCCAAAGCGATGGCTCCGGCCGAAGAGCTGGGCCTCACGCCGCCCCAATTCGACGTGATCTACACCCTGCGCAAGGGCGGTGAAGTCATGGAAGTTTCGGGCACCGACTACGTAGACCAGAAGTGGTGGGAGAAGCCCGAATGGGTCATGGACGCCGAAGCCACGCGTACCGTCAAAGTAGCTGAAGGCTACGAGCCGCCCGTACACGATTTCAGCATCGCTCCCGGCGGCGTGGACCAGACCGACATTTGGCTCGCCTACCCGGAGTCGTACTGGCTCGTGGCCTACGATTTCGACCGCGCAGACATGGCCCAGCTCGAACGCCTTTGTGCGGAACTCCAGAAGCTTCACGTTGCCGGAATTCCGGTGGTGGGCCTCACTTCGAGCGGACCCGAAGCCGTGGCCGCCTTGGTCGCCCGCACCCAGACTACCTTCCCCTGGTCCAACGGCGACGGAACCGCGCTTAAAACCATTGTGCGCTCCAATCCGGGCGTGACCCACCTTCGAAAAGGGGTAGTCCAGTCGCACTACCACTTCAACGACTTCCCGGCCGCCCAATGAAGCGCCTCGGGCGGTCGCTCCTCGTCGTTTGGGGCGTAGCGACCTTGGTGTTTTTCCTCTTTCATGCCGTGGGCGGGGACCCCGCGCGCATGATGCTTGGCCAGGTAGAAGATCCCGAGGCCCTCGCCGCCGTGCGTGCCGCCTACGGCCTGGATCAGCCCCTTGGCACGCAGTACCTGCGCTACCTCAGCGGCCTTTCGCCCGTTCGCCCCGTCGACGGCAGCTGGGGCCTGCATTGGCCCGACCTGCAAACTTCCTACCAGCAACGCGGCGTGCCCGTGACCCAACTCATCGCCCAAACCCTGCCCAATACGGCCTTACTGGCTGTCGTTTCGCTGGGCGCAGCCGTGCTCATCGGGGTGCCCCTTGGGCTGTATTCCGCACTCCGCGCCGGATCCTTCGCCGACCGCGCCATAACGGTCCTTAGCACCGTCGGCATGGCCACGCCTTCGTTCTTCTCCGCGGTCCTGATTGCTTGGATTTTTGCCTACCTGCTTCACGACTGGACGGGGCTTCCCCTGACCGGAAGTCTTCGCGAACTCGATGATTATGGTCGCGCCGTCCGCTGGGAGTGGTCCCACCTGGTTTTGCCCGCGCTTACCCTGGCCATCCGTCCGGTGGGCGTCATCGCCCAAATGATGCGTTCTTCGGCCCTCGAAATCCTCAGCCTCGACTACGTGCGGACCGCCTACGCCAAGGGCCTGACGACCGCCCAAGTGCTGCGTCGCCACGTGCTCCGAAATGCACTCAATCCCTTGATTACCACCATTTCGGGTTGGTTCGCAAGCCTTCTGGCGGGAGCTGTTTTTGTCGAAACGGTCTTCGGATGGCGCGGAGCCGGTAAACTCATGGTCGACGCGCTTGAGGGCCGTGACTTTCCCGTGGTCATGGGGGCCATCTTGTCGCTCTCGGTAGTCTTTGTGCTCATCCAGACCTTGGTGGACTGGCTCTACGGCGTCGTGGACCCAAGGGTGCGGATTTAAGAACCCGTGCGCACTCCGTTGCTTTTGGCATAAGTTGCTCCGGCACGGCGCACAAGTTCCTAGACGGTGCGCGCCCCAGTCGGCATGAAACGAATGCAGTCGGTTGATTTGCGTAACGCCGTACTGCGGTCCGCGGAAATCCGCACCAGCAATGGAGTTTGGGGAATGGCGTACCTTTGCGGAACAAACGAACGAACTATGAAAATCCTCGCCGGCAACTGGAAAATGAACACCACCTTCGAAGAAGGCTACACCCTAATCGAAGCCTTAAAAACGGAACTTAGTCCGGAGCGCTTGGGCGAGGTGGTTGTGGTGCTCGCGCCGCCTGTGGTCCAACTTACGCAAGCCATCGACTTGCTCATTGATTACCCTGAAATGGCGGTAGCTGCTCAGAACGGACATGCCTCGGACTCGGGAGCATTCACCGGAGAAGTGAGCATGGCCCAACTCGCGGATGCCGGCGCCGACGCCGTCATTATAGGCCACAGCGAACGCCGCCAGTACTCCGGCGAAACCGACCGCGACGTCAACCTAAAAACAAAATCCGCGCTGGCCCATGAACTGCGTCCGATTGTATGCGTAGGAGAAGACCTCAGCGTGCGCAAAGCCGGAACCCACCTTGCCGTGGTCGAGGCCCAGCTGCGTGCCGCGCTCGACGGAATCGACGGCGACCTGGCCGAGAACGTGGTCATCGCCTACGAACCCGTTTGGGCCATTGGAACCGGCGAAACCGCCACCGCTGCCCAAGCACAGGAAATGCACGCCCACCTGCGCGGCGTGCTTCGCGAAACCTACGGTGAACTCGCGAACCACATGCCCATTTTGTACGGAGGCTCGTGCAAGCCCAGCAACGCCGCCGAACTCTTTGCCCAGCCCGACGTCAACGGCGGCCTCATCGGGGGTGCCTCACTCGTGGCTGCCGACTTTGTGGCCTTGGCGGACCTGCTTCAAAAGGCCTAATGGACTACATTGAACTCCGGATCACGGCGAGCGATCCTGCTGCGTTGGAGCTGCTGTACGTCGACTTAGAATCCATGCCGGTGGAGGCTGTGGAGCAGGACGGCAACGACCTTTTGGCCTACATTCCGGCCGGGGAATGGACCGGCGAAGCGGCGTTTCCGCTCGCGTCGAGCCTCGCCGAAATCCGCTGGACGGAACGCCGCATTGCGCACCAGAATTGGAACGCCGTTTGGGAATCATCATTTGATCCGTTGAGTGTTGGTAGCGAGTTAATTATCTACGCTCCCTTTCACCAAGACATAAATTTGGATGCCTACCGCTACCGCATCGAAATGGTGCCGAAAATGGCCTTCGGAACGGGACACCATCCGACGACCTACTTGATGCTGGAGCGGGTCCTGGAGGCCGAGCTCAACGGCAAGAAGGTGCTTGATATGGGCTGCGGGACGGCGGTTTTGGCCATTCTGGCCTTGATGCACGGCGCATCCCAAGGTGTGGGCATCGAAATCGAAGCCTATGCCGCCGACAACGCCCGCGAACTCGTGGAGCGCCACCAACTGGGAGACCGGCTCGAAATCCGTACCGGCGATGCAAACCGCCTTGGGTCCGACGAAACCTTTGACGTGATTTACGCCAACATTCACCGCAACGTGCTCCTGGCCGACATGCCGCGCTACGCCGCCGCGCTGAATCCCGGCGGAACCCTGCACCTAAGCGGCTTTTACCGCGCAGACGCTCCGGCCATACGCGCCGCGGCCGAGGCCGCGGGCTTAGCCCCACGTGCCCAGCACGAGCGCGAGGCTTGGGTGGCCCTTACTGTGGAAAAAACGGTGGAATAACTCCGCACGGAGCCCGGCGCGGCCCAGCATTTGAGCTGTAGCTTGCGTACAAACCGTGAAACGTCTCACAACCCTTTTCGCCCTGCTGCTGTGTACGGTGCTGCCTGCGCAGACCGTGCGCAGCCTGGGCGCGGCCGACGACGACTTCTGGAAGGACTTCAGCAAGCTCTACACCGAGTTTTTGGGCAAGTCCAAGGCCGAAGAGGACCTGCTTAAACTCAAATCCATTTACGACGACCCCGCCTGGGAACCGCGGGGTGACTTCCAGGCACTGGCCCGTGAACTGCTGCGCAAGCGCATCGTAGAACCCGAAACCTGGGCCGAATCGGTTCAGCTCGCCTTGGCCTGGTACGGCGCCGCGAGCGAGTCTGCCCAAAAGCGCTGGTGGGCCGAAACCGCCGAGCTGACCAAGCGCAGCAGCCGCCTTGCCATGGTCGAATACCTCCATACGGCCGCGGGCGCAGCCGCCGGATTCCAAACCCCCGCGGGCCGGTTCCGCCTGTTTGAGGCGGGTCCGCTTAAGTGGGAGCTGGAATTTGGCGATGCGGTCCTCGACGAAGACGCCCCGAACACCCGCTACCGCATCGAGGGCGCGGTCCTGAAGGGACGGTTCAAGAACGATTCCACCCTAATCGACAGCGTGAGCGGGTGGTACGACCCGCGGACTGCCACCCTCCAGGCTGAATCGGGCAGGGTTGACTGGTACCGCGCGGGCTACGGCTACGGCGAAGTCTACAACCAGCTGGGAGCCTTCACGCTGGACCTGCACCAAACCGGATTCGTGGTCGACAGCGCGGTGCTCCACAGCCTGTACTACGTCAACGTTCCGCTCGAGGGCCGCTTTGAAGAACGACTGGGGACCCGAACGGAGGCCGGCAACGCCGTGTTTCCGCGCTTCGAGGCCTACGCGACCAACCTCGAAATCCCCAACTTTTTCGCCGACGTCACCTACCGTGGCGGATTTTCGCTGGTGGGCGCCAACTTCTTTGCCTCGGGCGGACCGGGCTCCAAAGCGAGTTTTGCGTTCCTTAGGGACTCCGTGGAGGCCGCCACGCTCCGGGCAGACCGCTTTGTGATTCGCCCCGAGGGCCTGTCGGCCAAAATCAGCGCGTTTGCGCTCCGCCTCGGGGAGTCCGATTCGCTGCACCACGCCAAAGTGGAGGTGAAGTACGCGCCCGAAACCCGCGAACTCCAGGTGTACCGCCCCGACGAAGGCCTGGCCCTCAAGCCCTTCACCGACTCCTACCACAACGTGACGGTGGACTTGGACCAGCTGCGTTGGACCACCAACGAGCCCCGCGTCTTTGTTGGCGGACTCAATATGGGCAGCGGCGCCCCGATGACCCTCGAAAGCGACCAATACTACCGCAACAACCGCTACGCGGCCCTTCAGGGATTTGAAAACGAAAACCCGCTGGTGCTGCTCGACCAGGTGGGCCAAACGGCGCCCGGAAGCCGAATGACCATCAAAGACGTGGCGATCGGAATGGGCATGCCCGTCGACCCCTGCGAACGCCTGATGATGGAGTACCACCTTCAGGGCTTCGTTCGCTACCACACCGAAGACCGAACGCTCGAGGTGCTTCCCAAGACCGGAGAGTACGTGCTCAACCACCGCAAAAAGCGGGACTACGACGTGATTCGCTTTGAGTCGGTGGTGCCCGAAGGCATGAACGCCGAGCTGAACCTGCTGAATTTTGACCTCGAAGTGGTCGGGGTGGACCGCATTTGGCTCAGCGATTCCCAAAAGGTCAGTTTGCACCCCACGAGCGGCCGCCTGCTCATCCACGAAGGTTTGGATTTTGACTTTGACGGCCTCATTCGCGCCGGCCGGTTTGAGTTTTTTGGTCGCGAACACCAGTTTGATTACCAAGATTTTAGCTTCCGAATGCCGGCCGTGGATTCGATGCGGTTTTACGTTCCGGCCTTTGAGCTCAACGAGCAAGGTCAGCGTCCGCTGGTGCGGGTGCGCAATACCCTCCAAAACATTTCGGGCGACCTGTACATCGACCGCCCCGACAACAAATCGAGCACGCTGTACAGCCCAGAGTACCCCATTTTTCGTTCGGGAAAGGGTGCCAAAATCTACTACGACCAGGTGGAGCGCGGCGTGTATCCCCGGTCGCGTTTTTATGTAGACCTCGACGCCTTCACCATTGATTCGCTCGACAACGCGCGCACCGAGAGCCTTGGCTTTGAGTCGACCTTCCACAGCGCGGGAATTTTTGCCGAGCGCCGCCAAAACATCAAGGTGCAGCGCGATTATTCCCTCGGATTTACCGAACATACCGGCGACGCGGGTTGGGCGGCCTACCCGGCTGCGGGCGCCGACGCGGGCACGGTGCGCGGGACCGTGCAGCTGTCGCTCGAAGGATTCCGCTTTGAGGGCGATCTGGCCTACCGCCGGGCCCACGGTACCTCGAAGGAATTCCGCTTGTACCCGGACTCAACCAAGGGCAGCGGAACCTTTCACCTCGACGAGCTGGCCGGCGCGCCGCGCGGCTCGGGCCACCCCTCGGTCGACGGCGCCGACGCGCGCAGCACCTGGCTTCCCTACGCCAAGACCTGGTTCGCGACCTCCCAAAGTGCGGATTTCCAAACCTACAGCAAGCGGCCCGCCACGGCCCGCGGCCGCCTGACCTACCAGCCCGACCGCCTCAATCTCAACGGAACGGTGGCCTTTAATCTGGCGGAACTCACGGGCTCCGACCTCAAGCTCCACCACCAATGGATGCAGGGCGGCAAGGCCGACTTCCGCGTCAAGGGCGAACCCGACGCCGAGTGGGGATTCAGCATCCAAAACGCCACGGCCGACGTCGACTTCGCCGCCGAAAAAGGCAAGTTCGAGCTGCTGCAGGGCGACCGAACGGTGGACTTCCCGCGCAACCAATACACGGCCGAGATGGACAAGGCCGACTGGGACATCCTCGAGAAGAGCATCAGCCTCAAAAAGGGCAGCGGCGTCGACTCGCGCATGACCAGCACCCATCCGGGCCAAGACGGCCTCAACTTTTTGGCCGGGCGCGCGAAGTTTTGGCTCATTCCGAGCCGCCTCGACGCCTTTGGCGTTCCGCACATCGACATCGCCGACAGCCGCGTGGTTCCCGATTCGGGCCGCGTAACCATCAAGGAGCAGGCCGACATGCAGCCCCTGCACAACGCCCGAATCCTCGCCAGCCGCGTCGGGGCCTACCACAACCTGGACTCCGCGGAACTCAAAATTCAGGGGCGTTTAGATCTGTACGGCACGGCCGTGTACCGCTACAAAGACCAGAACGGCAAGGTGTGGCGCATTCCGATGGGCCGGGTGGATGTGGACAGCACCGACCAGATGTACGCCCAGGGCGAGCTTGTCGAGGGCAACGACTTCTACCTGAGTCCCTACTTCAGGTACTTCGGCATCGTGCGCATGGAGGCTCAGAATCCGCAGCTCGAAATGGACGGACGCATCCGCATCACCGCCCAATGCCCGGCCCTTGAGACGGACTGGATCCTGACGCGCACCCGCATCGACCCGATGGACATCCTCATCACGCTGCCCGATCCCGACACGGCGCGTCCGACCCACAAGGTGTACAACGGAATCTACCTGATGCAGGACTCCATCACGCCCTACACCGCGTTTGTGCGCCGCAACAACCCCAACGTGGCGGTCGAGCTCTTCAGCACCAAGGGGGTGCTGTACTACGATGAGGAAAGTAAGTCCTACATCGTCAGCACCCTGCGTCGCGTTGCGGACCCGGAGGCACCCGACAACTGGCTCGAGCTCAACACCCAAAACTGCGTGGTTACCGGCTACGGACAAACCACGCTGGGCGCCAAAATGGGCCGTGTCGAAATGGGTACCTACGGCCGCATCGAGCACCGGCTGCGCACCGGGCGGATGAATGCCAAGGTGGCGCTGACGCTCGACTTTTTGTTCCCTGAGGAACTGTCCAAGCCCATACGTTCCGCCTTACTGGCTTCTGCGGGCGGCCCCACCGACGCGGCCAACGACGTGTTGGGCGAAGCCCTGCGCCGCAAGCTGGACGCCAAAGACCTCAAGCGCTACTACGAAACGGGACTCAACGAGCGCATGCCCAAGGAACTCCGCCAAACCCTCGTCATCGATGAGGTCGACCTCGAGTGGAAGGCCAACATTCGCGCATTCCGCAGCAAAGAAGGCGTCGGCGTGGGCGCGATCGCGGGCGATCCCGTGCACCGCTTTATTGACGGAACCCTCGAGTTGCGCAAGCGCCGCGGCGGAGACGAGTTTACCCTGCACCTCGCGCCCTCGAGCGAGTACTTCTTGAGCTACAAAAAAGGCAACCTGCGTTTTTACTCGAGCGACCGAGAACTCATGGACGCGTTGGCCAAGGTCGAACCTAAGAAGCGCTCCCTGCCCTCCAAGGACGGACTGCCGTTCTTCCAGCTCACGCCCACGACGGGCGGAGCCATGAAGCGCTTCCTCGACGGCTTGGAGCCCGAAGAAGGAGGGAAGGACTAGTTTCTCGCTCGTTTCAGCGTATTTTACGCTTATGAAAACCCCTCTTCTGCAGGCTGCGCTTGCACTGGTATTCCTTGGCGCCTGCCAGTCTGACCCTGAGACCGACGTTCCCATGACTTCGCCCGAGGACGAACTCGTTAATGCCATGACCAATTGGGTTCAGGCCTACAACGACCGAGATACCGCCACGGTCGGTGCGGCGGTAGTGGACTCCATCCTCGTGCACGCCGCCGACGGGCGCCACGTCTGGGTGACCCGCGAAGGCCTTAATAAATTCCTGATTGAAACCCCTGAATTCAGCTGGGAACCGCTCCACATCGAGTACGCCGGATACCGCGAAGGAGGAAGGGAAGTCGTGGTGGTGCAAGGGCACGAACAGCGGACCTACCCCGACGGCCGCGTCTTTGACGAATACCTGGCCGAATTTTTTGAATGGAAGGGCGGACGCATCGTCGAAGTCACCCAATACGC
Organism: Cryomorphaceae bacterium; assembly: GCA_021298655.1. GTDB lineage: Bacteria > Bacteroidota > Bacteroidia > Flavobacteriales > Schleiferiaceae > TMED14. Next base: position 17,034 of record JAJTFK010000020.1, read on the forward strand.
GCGAAAGCCGTGAGGGGTCTGGTCGGTTTCTGGCTACTAGTTACTAGTACCCTGGGCGTAGCTCAGACGCTGCAGGTGATTCCACAGCCTCAGTCCGTCGTCTTGGAAGGCGAGGCCCTTCCCGTCGCCGGCAACCTCTACGTGGTCGCCACACCGGCCCTTCAGGGCGAGGCCGACCTGCTCCGAACCTGGTGGAACACGACCTCTAAGGGCGCCAAGGGCAGCGTGGTTTCGGCGGAACTCCGCGTCGTGCAGGGTTTGCCCGCCGAGGAGTACGCGCTCAAGGTTTCGCCCGGCAAAATCGTGGTCGTGGGTGGTTCGGCCGCCGGAGTTTTTTACGGAATCCAGACCCTGATTCAGGCCGAATCCGGCCAAAAAAAGCTGCCCGGCATGACCGTGCGCGACCAGCCGGCCTTTGCCTACCGCGGGATGCACCTCGACGTGTGCCGCCACTTCTTTGACGTGGCCTTCGTCAAGCGCTACCTCGACCTTATGGCCGAGCACAAAATGAACCGCTTTCACTGGCACCTCACCGAGGACCAGGGCTGGCGCATCGAAATCAAGCGCTACCCCCGCCTCACCGAGGTCGGGGCCTGGCGCAACGCCTCCCAAGTCGGACCCTACGGCGACCAGCGCTTCGACAGCGCCCGATACGGCGGATTTTATACCCAAGACGAGGTGCGCGACATTGTGGCCTACGCGGCGGCCCGACACATCACCGTGATTCCCGAGATTGAGCTTCCGGGCCATGCGCGCGCAGCCTTAGCGGCCTATCCCGAGCTGAGCTGCCGCGGCGCGGAACTCCCCGTAGCCACCGGCTGGGGCGTGTTCGACGACGTCTACTGCGCCGGCGACGACCGCGTGTTCACCTTCCTCGAGGGCGTGCTCGACGAGGTCATGGCGCTGTTCCCGGGTGAGTACATCCACATTGGGGGCGACGAATGCCCGAAAACACGCTGGCACGACTGCGCGCGCTGCCAAGCTCGGATTAAGGCCGAAGGGCTTGCCGACGAGCACGCCCTGCAGAGCTACTTTATTCGCCGCATCGAGGCCTACCTCAACGCGCGCGGACGCCAAATCATCGGCTGGGACGAAATTCTCGAGGGCGGACTCGCGCCCAATGCCACCGTGATGAGCTGGCGGGGCGAAGCGGGCGGGATTGCCGCCGCCAAAGCCGGCCACGACGCCATCATGACGCCGGGTCAGCCCTGCTACTGGGACCACTACCAAGCCAAGGAACCGGGCGAGCCCCACGCCATCGGCGGATTCAATCCGGTCGACGCGGTCTATATGTACAACCCGGTTCCGGGCGAACTGAGCGACCAAGACGCCAAGCACATCCTCGGCGCCCAGGCCAACTTATGGACCGAGTACATTTTGACGCCCGAACACGCCGAATACATGATTCTGCCCCGCCAGTTCGCGTTGGCCGAAGTGCTGTGGACCGGGCCGCGCACGCGCGAGCAGCTTCCGGAATTCCGGATTCGGGCTACGCACCGGGCCCGCGTGCTGAAGGCGCGCGGCTTCAACGTGGCGCCGCATTTTCTTCTTCCTGAGTCCAAATCTACCCGCCGCCGTGAAGCGAAGTGAGTTCATCAAAACCCTGGGCCTGGGCGCGGTAGGGGTATTCGCAGGCAGCGAGCTGCTTGCGAGCAGTAACCAGTTACTAGCTACTGGTCTGCCGCCCGTCGCAGGCCGCGGAGCCAAGCCCCTTTCGATCGGAACATGGCCCTTTGCAGAGCACACGACCCGGGCGTCGCTCGAAGCCATGCAAAAGGGCGCT
>JAJTFK010000021.1:0-18455 GCA_021298655.1 Cryomorphaceae bacterium
TTGCGCGTGCTGATTGAAGCGGAGTCGGTCGACGTTGAAGCCGAACTCGCTAAAGCCCAGAAAGATATCGATTACTACAGCGGATTTAAGCGCAGCATCGAAGCCAAGCTATCCAACGAAAAGTTTGTTTCAGGAGCCCCATCGGCCGTCGTAGAGGCCGAGCGCAAAAAGCTCGCAGACGCCGAAACCGACTTCTTGGATTTCGCGTCCTACCCAACGCCGAGCGGAACTTCCTACGACCCCGCCGAGTTTGCGTCGGTCGAGGCCCACGTGGTCGCCCTGCGCACGTTTAGGGCCGAGAAGAACATTGCGTTCAAGTCGCCCCTGACGACCGATGCGGCCCAAAAGCCCGCGGGCTGGCCCGCCATCGCCAAGCTCACGAATTCCCTTTGGGGCCGAGCCGAGGGCGGACTCCCGCTGCGCGCCGGTACCGCCGAATTGCGCGTGCTGATTGAAGCGGAGTCGGTCGACGTTGAAGCCGAACTCGCTAAAGCCCAGAAAGATATCGATTACTACAGCGGATTTAAGCGCAGCATCCTGGCCAAGCTTTCGAACGAGAAATTCATGGCCGGCGCACCCGCCGCGGTCATCGACGCCGAGCGCAAAAAGCTGGCGGACGCCGAGGCGAAAATCGAGATTGCTCAGAAGCTTTTGGCGGTGCTAACAAGCAACTAGCTACTAGTTACTTGCTCTGCGCTGCATCGACGCCTCATACAGCGCGATGCCGGCGGCCACCGACACGTTGAGCGAAGCGGTTTCGCCGCTGGTCGGAATCTTCGCGGTCGTGTTGCAGGCCTTCCACAGGGCAGGGGAGATGCCGTCCTCTTCCGAGCCCATAATTAGGGCTGCCGGGCCGCGCAAGTCGCAGTCCGCGAGGGTTCCTGTTCCTTTTTCTGAAATACCCACGATTTGGCAGCCGCTCATTTCCAGCGAGGTCAGGGCAATCGGCAGCGAACGCACCCGGCAAATGGGCATGCGGAGCAGGGCGCCCGCGGAAGACTTCACGGCGTCGGCGTTCATGGGGGCGGAGCCCTCCGACAGCACAATCGTGTGGGCCCCGAAGCTCTCGCAGGACCGGGCAATGGCGCCCACATTCCGCACATCGGTCACGCGGTCGAGGACCACCACCAAGGGGTCTACTCCGCGCTCGCGGAGCCCGGCCATCACCTCCGAAAGGTCGGCGTAGGCCACGCTCGAAGCCCAGCTCACGACGCCCTGGTGGTTGGCCCGGGTGAAGCGCTGCATGCGCTCCATCGGCACGAACTTCACGAAAATGCCCTTCTTGCGGGCCTTGGCGGCAATGGCCATCAGCGCGGGGTTGCGCGATTCCTGCGAAATAAACACGCGGTCCAAGACCACGTCCGATTCAAGGGCTTCTTCAATCGGGCGAATCCCGTAAATCAGTTGGTCGTCCAGTTGCTCGCTCATAGGGTTTCGGTTTCGTCTTCTTCTGACTCGCCCTGAAGCGCGCGGTCAACTAAGGACGGATTGGTGGTTTTGCTGTTTTTAAGGCCCAGCTGGCGAAGCTGCTCGGCGCGCCGAACGAGGTTGCCCTTGCCCTGACTGAGCTGCTTCATGGCGTTTTCGTAGGTGTTGGTGGCCGTCTTCATCTGATTGCCCACCTTGATCATCTCTTCAGAAAACCCAACAAACTTGTCGTACAGATCCGAAGCCTGGCGGATGATCTCGCCGACGTTCCGGTTTTGGCGCTCCTGACGCCAAAGCGTACCCACGGTGCGCAGCGTGGTCCACAAGGTCGTGGTGCTCACCAGGGCGATGTTGCGGTCAAAGGCCTCTTGGTACAGCTCGGGCTGCGCCTGCAGCGCGGTGCTGAACGCGCCCTCAATCGGCACAAACAGCAGCACGAAGTCCAGCGAAACGTCGTACAAATTCTGGTAGTTTTTCTCGGACAGCCCGCGAATGTGGGCGCGCAGCGAGGCGATGTGCTCCTTCATGGCCAGTGCCTGCTCTTCGGGCGTTTCGGCATTGACAAAGCGCTCGTAGGCCACCATGCTCACCTTCGAGTCGATGACCAGGTGCTTGCCTTCGGGCAGGTTGAGCACCACGTCGGGCTGCAGCCGGCGTCCTTCGGCGTCGGTGGTTGATGCCTGCACGCTGTACTCGAGGTCTCGCGTGAGTCCGCTGCGCTCCAGCAGCTTTTCGAGCACCATTTCGCCCCAGTTGCCTTGGGCCTTGCTGTCGCTGCGCAGCGCCTTGGTCAGTGCGTTGGCCTCGTTGCGCAGCTTTTCGGACTGCTCCATGAGGTTGCGCACTTCGGCCTTGAGCTCGCTGCGCTCCTGCACGCCCTGGTGGTGGGTTTTTTCTACGCGCTCCCCAAACTGCTCGAGCTTGGCTCGGAACGGGGCCAGCAGCACGTCGAGTTCGGCTTTGTTTCCCTGCTTGAGTTGCTCCTGAAGCATCTGAGACTGGCGGCTTAGCGCCTCTTGGGCGACCACCTTAAATTCGTTTTTTAGCTGCTCGCGCTGGGCTTCGGTTTCGCTGCGGGCCGAATCGGCAGCGGCGAGGCGCTCTTGGGCGCGCGCTAGGGCCATGTCGCTCTCGCGTTGGGCATTTTGGGCTGACCCAAGCGCAGACTCCAGCGCGCGAACCCGTTCGTTCGCGGCGTCGAGAAGTCCCTGAATGCGCGCTTGTTCGCCCGAATCCAGGGTCGAAGTACCCCGCCGCAGCTGCATCCAAAGCAGCAGGCCCAGCACCAAAACGGCGACAACCAAAAGCGCGGTATTCATCACCCCCCAAAGGTAGGTTGGTCCGCCGACCAATCGGGCCCCTTCAGCCCCTGACTTTTGAACCAGTCCGACGTCGTACTGAAGGGTTTACTGCCCCAAAAACCGCGGTAGGCCCCCAAGGGCGAAGGATGTGCCGACCGCAAAACCAGGTGCGCCGGATTGCCGAGCAGGGCCCCGCGGCGCTGCGCGTGGGCGCCCCACAGCCAAAAGGCGAGGGGGCGATCCACCGAATTCAGGTAGCCGAGGATGCACCCGACCAATGCGTCCCATCGCCCGTCTGCGTGGCTTCCCGGCGCACCGGCCCGAACGCTCAAGCTCGTATTCAGCAGCAGTACGCCCTGTCGGGCCCACCCCGAAAGGTCTCCCGTGGGCGGCGGCGCCAGGCCGGTATCGGCAACGAACTCTTTAAACAGGTTGCGAAGCGACGGCGGTTCGGCCACCCCGGGCGGAACCGAAAAAGCCAAGCCGTGGGCCTGGCCCGGGCCGTGGTAGGGGTCTTGGCCCAGAATCACCACCTTGACCGCGTCGGGCGGACACAGTTCCAGCGCCCGCCACAGGTCCTGGGGCTGCGGGTAAATGACTTCGCGAGCGGAGTCCGCGAGGAGTCCGGGCAACACCGCGTCGAGGGCCGTGTTCCCGCCCCACGGGGCCAAAACCTCGAGCCACTGCGAAGGAAAAGGGGGGATGCTGCGCACACTGCAAACTTCGTATTTTTGTGGCTATGCGTGCGCTAAAAACCTTCATCGCGGCCCTCGTTACCGTAGCCGCCCTTGCTTCAACTACTTCGTGCAAGTCGGCAGACACCTGCCCTTCGTTCATCGGCGCTGCGCCGACGGCCGATTCCGCCGCACGAGTATGAGCTTCGTTTCGGTCGCCAGCTTCGACGACCTGAACCACCTTGACCCGGTGCAAGGCGGAATCCTCGTGCTCAAGCACAGTCCGCGCTGCAGCATTTCGCTGACCGTCCACCACCGCGTGCAGCTGTGGCTCGAAACCCGCCCGACGGTGCGCATCGGACTCGTCAACGTGCTTACGGACCGTGATTTCAGCCAAGGCCTCGCACGAGAATGGGGTGTGGAACACGAAAGTCCCCAAATCCTATTTCGCGCCGCCGACGGCCGGGTGCATCACGCGAGCCATTTTGGCATCACCGAAAATTGGCTCGACGCCTTGAACTGAACCCCATATTCGCGCGTTACCAACCCATCATGGAACCCCAGAATCCGAATTCAACCCCTGTTCGAAAGCCCAACTGGCTCCGCGTGAAATTGCCTACGGGCGAGAACTACCGCGCGGTGCGCAACGTCGTGGACCAATACAAGCTCCACACGATTTGCGAGTCGGGTCGTTGCCCCAACATGGGCGAGTGCTGGGGTGAAGGCACCGCTACCTTCATGATTCTCGGCAACATCTGCACGCGGTCCTGCGGATTCTGCAACGTGGCTACCGGGCGTCCGCTCCCCGTAGACTGGGACGAGCCCGATCGCGTGGCGCGCTCCATTCAGCGCATGAAAATCAAGCACGCGGTGCTGACCAGCGTCGACCGCGACGACCTGCCCGACGGCGGCTCCATTATTTGGGGCGAAACGGTGCGCGCCGTGCGCCGCCTCTCGCCGGGCACAACCATGGAAACCCTTATTCCCGACTTCCGCGGAATTACCGACCAGATTGACCGCCTCATCGAGGCTGCGCCCGAGGTAGTGAGCCACAACATGGAAACCGTGCGCCGCCTGACCCGCCAAGTGCGCATTCAAGCCCAGTACGACCGCTCGCTGGAGGTGCTTCGCTACCTCAAGGCCAACGGCGTCAACCGCACCAAAACCGGAATCATGCTCGGACTCGGCGAAACCGAAGACGAACTCTACCAGACCCTGGACGACGTTCGCTCGGTTGGTGTGGACGTGGTGACCTTGGGCCAGTATTTGCAGCCCTCGCCGCGCCACCTTCCGGTGCAGCGATTCGTGGAACCCGATGAGTTTGAGCGTCTTGGAGCCTACGCCCGGACCCTTGGATTTCGCCATGTAGAAAGCAGTCCCTTAGTTCGTTCGTCGTACCACGCCGAACGGCATGTGCATTAAGCCTTCTTTACCTTATTTTTAGCCAATTGTTTCGAACACGTATGAAAATGAACCGTACCCGCCTCGCAGCGATCCTAGCCGGATCAGGTGCCCTCTTGGCCGGAGCCGCCGCTCTGGTCGCCATTAACCAAGGTGCCGAGCGCCAATATCAGTTCCGCGAAGCCGGAGCCAGTGCCTCGTTTGCCGGTTACAACGACTACATGAACATGCTTCGGGTGAACCAGGTAACGGGCGAAATTGACCCGGCTGCGGTTCAAGCAGCATGGAACCAGTTACTTCAAACGGCTCAAAAAACCAATACCCTGAACTGGGAATCGCGCGGTCCCGACAATCACGGCGGACGCACGCGCGCCTTGCTCATCGACCGAACTAATTCCAATATTGTCTACGCCGGTTCGGTGGGAGGTGGTTTGTACCGCTCAACTAACGGCGGCGCTAGCTGGTCCATTGTAAGTGATCCAGGGGCTAATCAGTCTGTAGCCAGCCTCTGTCAAGCTGCCAATGGCGACATCTACTACGGCACGGGTGAGGTCTGGATGGGCTACGGCGGAACGGGCCAGAACACCACCCCGAGCTTTGCTGGACGCGGGGTGTACAAGTCAGCCGACGGAATCACGTTTACCCAGCTTCCGAGCACCTTGCCGGCCAACAACTCATCAAGTGCAGCTTGGACCGCGGTAGCCGACATCGAAGCGCACCCAACGGACGCGGGAACCATTTATGCTGCGACGAACAACGGACTGATGAAGACCACCGATGGAGGTACCACGTGGACCCAGCTGCTCAGCGGAAGCATTACCGACTTTGCCATTTCCAAGACGGGTAAACTCTACGTAAACCAGGCCGGCCGCACCATGAAGTCGGTTGACGGTACCACGTTTGCCGAAGTTTCGGAGGCCGTTCAGTCGCCAACTGCGCTTCCGCGCCGTGCAGGTGGCCGAATTCGCTACACGGTGAGCCCCCAGGACGAGAACTACGTGTACTGCGTGCAAACCAACGGAAGCGCGCTGGCGGGTGTTTACCGTTCTACCGACGGCGGCGACACCTGGGCTAAGATTGGTACCAAGAGCAACAACTTCGATCCCTTGTGCAACGGAGTGGGCTCAGGTCGCTACTGCCAAGGTATTTTTGATTTGTTCTTGACCGTTTCGTCTAAGGATAAGGACAAGATTTGGTTGGGCGGAATCACGGTGTGGTCCTGGTCAACCACCGAAGGTTGGGTTCAAGCTTCTACGCTCAACGATTTTGCGCAGAATCCCTTCTACCTGCACGCCGACAGCCACGAGATGATTGTCGACCCCAACAACCCCGACGTCATTTTCACCTCCAACGACGGCGGGGTGTTCAAGTCCAACAACCACGGCGCAAGCTGGTTTGAGCGCAACTTGGGCTACAACACCTACCAGTACTTTGGATTCGGCGTGGGCAAGGACCGCAAGCTGCTTGGCGGTTGCCAAGACAACGGTACCAGCTACCTCGACTACGAGAGCGTAAGTCCACACGGCATCAAGAAGCTGTTTGGTGGCGACGGCGGACACAGCGACATTTCGTGGCTCAATCCCAAGGTGATGTTTGCCGAGACCCAGAACGGTAACTTCTACCGCTCCGACGACGAGGGCGAAGGTTGGTCGGACTTCTCGAACGGATACATGGAGTTGGCTACGCAGCAAGGCCTTCAGCTTTCAAGCTGGATGATGCCCTTTGAGCTTTGGGAGACCACTACGGACGCGCAGTCTACCGATACGGTTCGCTTCCAGCTCCTTCCGGGCATTCGTTCCATGGGCTTTGGCGACGGCGTGAAGCGCACGTTCCGCGGCAAAATCTCCCACATGCAGCCGACGGCGAAGTTCATTGCCAACAAGCTGCGCATCGTAGCCGGTCCGCTTACCGCCGTGGCCAACGCCAACGGCGTGGTTTCGGGCGACGCCACCGGAGTCTTCTACGCCGACTCGGGCTACTTCGACATTACGTTCTCGACGCCTCCGATTGCCGAGGTGATCCTGACCTGCAACGTTTACCTGCCTTCGGGTTCTCCGGTTGCCTTGAAGTCGGCCATTGGCGGACTCCCCGTGCGCGCCACGACCACGGCCCGCCTTGATTCCGGCCAGGTGCTTAAGGTTCAGGACCCGATTCAGTCTATGTTCTTCGTGGGCTTGACTTCGCACGTTACGGCGAGCTTCCCCAAGATCGGCGGCATCTTCATGACCCGCGACGTACACGACTTCAGCAAGACGCCGGAATGGTGGCAGATTGCCCACTTTGGCAACGGCGTGACCCCGCACTACATGAAGATTTCCAACGACGGCAACCACCTGTTCGTGTCGACGTCGAACGGACGCCTCTACCGCATCTCCAACCTGCAAGCGGTGCGCCGCGCCAGCCAGGCCTTTATCGACTCGGCCAACTACGCCCTGACGGTTACCCAAATTGGCAACTGGACGGGTCGAGTGGTAACCGGCATCGACGTAGATCCGAACGACGCCAACCGCGTAGCGGTGAGCTTGGGTAACTACGGTAACTCGGCCTACGTGTACGTTTCGACCAACGCCTTGTCGTCGGCACCTTCGTTCCAGAGCAAGCAGGGCGACCTGCCGACGATGCCCTGCTACGCGGTGTCGTTTGATAAGGGCAATTCCAACCGCTTGCTGGTGGGCAGCGAATGGGGTCTGTTCATGACCGATAACCTGTCTTCGGCAACGCCGTCGTACAGCGAAGAAAACAACGGCATGGCGCGCGTTCCGGTGTTCGAAATCGAGCAGTACCGCACCGACTTCCTCTACGATCCGAACAACCCGATTTCGTCTCCGACGGAGGGTGACTTCTTCATCGCCACGCACGGCCGCGGTTGGTTCCAGACCACCACGACGAGCGTGAACCGCCCGCTGGGCAATTCGAACGACGAAGTGGTAGCCGATAAGGAGTCGCTCGGAATCTACCCGAACCCCGCCACCGACGTGGTGCGTGTTCCGGTGGGTGAGGGCGAGGTGACGCTAACGCTCCGCAGCATGGACGGTCGCCTGGTGCGCCGCGTGGACCTCAAGAACAGCGTGGGCGCCAAGCACGTTCCGATGCAGCTCGAGGGCTTGCCCAAGGGCCAGTATGTGCTGACCCGCACGCAGGGCGGTCAGGCTGTGAGCGAGGTGCTGATCAAGCGCTAAGAAGACGCTTCGCGCGCCGCGCGCGCGGAGTGCGTAAAGCCGCCCCTCGGGGCGGCTTTTCTTTTTGGTATCAGCCCCACTGCTTGCCGCTTGGCTGCGTGCTGCAGGCCTCGAGCTGCGCGTTCCTGGCCACGTGCCAAGAGCTGACCGAAACCCGCCACCCGCAACCCGAAAAACGTAGCCTAACCCCATAAAAAAACCGCCCCGGAGTGGGGCGGTTTCCTGCGAACGGCGTGGTGCCGATTGAGCATTGATGGGGGGCTTAGCGAATCGCGCTTTGAATGAAGACCTTGAGGATCGGGTGCTCCGGGTGCGCTTCGCTCATGGCGTCGGCCGTGGTGCGGAACAGGGCCGAATCGCGCTGCGGATCAAACAGGTAAAAATTGCCGGCTGATTGGTAGAGTGCGAAAATGTTGGCGAGCGAGGCGGGCTCTTCCTTAACCAGCTTGATCAGCTCGTCGCGGTGCTTGGTGATGCGGGCCTCGTAGCGCATGAACAACTGGGCGTTGTGCTCCGCAGCGTCCTGCATGCCTTGGTGGGCCTTGGCTTCTTGCTCGAGGGTGTCCATGAGCAAGGCCGTGTGGCGCAGGGGCATGTAGTGGGCCTGTAGGCGCTCCGAAAGGGCGGAGCCGGTTACGCTGTAGTCGGTGATTCCGCTGCCTACAACCGAAACCTTGCCCTCGATGTCGTCTCCGCGCTCGATTCCAAGGCGAAGGCTGGCTCCGTTGTCCAGGCTCAGGGCATAAAACGTGGCGCCCGAGCTGTCGAGCGGAAGCTCGGTATCGAACATGCCGTCGGCAACCGCTACCGGGTCCCAAGGCACGAGTTGGTCGGCGTCAATGCGAAAAACAACCACCTCTTTGGTCTCGGGAACTTCGAGCGAAACAGGTACCAGATCGCCGCCGGCGCAGGCGGCCAAAAAAAGCGCGGGTGCGCCCATCCAAAATTTGTTCATTTCTAAAACTAGGTATTAATCGAGTCGACGGCGAAGGAGGTCCGTCGCAACTTTGGGGTCGGCAGAACCGCGGCTGCGCTTCATGACTTCCCCCATAAACAAGCCAATCAGGCCCTTCTTTCCTGACTGGTATTCGGCAACTTTGTCGGGCCAATCCGCCAGCACCGAGTCCACGACGGCCATCAAGGCATTTTCGTCGCTCTGCTGAATCAGGCCAAGCGCTTCGGCCAAGGCCTTGGGTTGGGCCCCGGGTTGGTCGGCCATGCGCCCGAAAATTTGCTGGGCCGCACTGTGGCTCACCGTGCGGGCTTCGATGAGCCCGATGAGTTCCGCCAAGCTCGCGGCCGACACGGGCAGGCGGTCGATGCTGCTCGCGCGCTCGTTCAGCCAGCCCGCCACGGGTCCGGTGATCCAGTTCGCGGCCGTCTTGGCCGGTGCGCCCGCGGCGCAGACTGCGTCAAAAAACGCGGCGGTCGCCTTGTCGTCGGTGAGGAGCTGGGCATCGTATTCGGACAGGCCAAGTTCGCTTTGGTAGCGAAGCTTGCGTGCGCGCGGAAGCTCGGGAAGCGACTGGCGTTGCCCTTCAATCCACGAGGGCGTCAGCCGCACCGGCGCGAGGTCGGGCTCGGTGAAGTAGCGGTAGTCGTTGGCGTCTTCCTTAATGCGGAGCACCGACGTGCTGCCCTTTCCGGCATCAAACGTGCGCGTTTCTTGGTAAATGACTTCGCCCGCCTCCACGGCCGCAACCTGGCGCTGAAATTCAAAGTCAATCGCTTTCTGAACGTGGCGGAACGAGTTCAGGTTCTTAACCTCGACCTTGGTTCCAAAAGCTTCGCGCCCCACGGGACGCACCGAAATATTGACGTCGCAGCGCAGCGAACCTTCTTCCATGTTGCCGTCCGAAATGTCCAGGTAGCGCACCAGCTGGCGGATCTCGTTGAGGTAGGCGTAGGCCTCTTCGCCGTTCCGCAGGTCGGGCTCTGAAACGATTTCCAGCAGCGGAACCCCGGCCCGGTTGTAGTCCAACAGGGTATGAAAGGGGTCGAGGTCGTGAATGGACTTGCCCGTGTCTTCCTCCATGTGGATGCGCGTCAGCCCAATAAGTTTGGGGCCTGCGCTCGTCTCAATGGCCACGTGGCCGCCGTTGCAAATCGGCGTTTCGTGCTGGGTGATTTGGTAGCCCTTGGTGAGGTCCGGGTAGAAGTAGTTCTTTCGGGCGTACTCGTTGTATTCCCGAATCGTACACCCTAAGGCCAGCCCCAAGCGGGTCGCCGCTTGGACCACGCCCCAGTTGGCGCGCGGCAGTGCGCCGGGAAGTCCGAGCGAAACGGGGCTAACCTGGGTATTGGGCGCTTCGCCGTAGCCGTAGCCCTCGCCCGCGTAGGCCTTGCTCCGCGTACTTAACTGAACGTGTACCTCTAGGCCGATTACGGCCTCGTAGCCCTTGTGCGTCATGAGCGCAAAGGTACGCGGAACCCGTGGGCCTTCCATTCCTGTTCGAGCCACTTTAGCAGGCGCGGACCGTCGTCGTCGAGCACGATTTCGTGCGGAAGCACATACACGTCCAGCCCCTTCCATGCCTTGGGCTTGCTGCCCATGCGCGCCCGGTCTTTTTTGGTGGTCACGATGCGCGCTACACCGAGTTCCGCGCAGCGCGTGCGCACCGCATTGATGACCGATTTTTTGAAGGGTTCGTGGTCGGCGAGCACAACGGCCTCGGCCATCGGGACCAGCCGTCGAACCCCCGCAATAAAGACCTCGGGCTGGCCGATGCCGCACAGGGCAAGGGCCCCGCCGGCTGCCCCGTGATCCCATTCCGGGGCGCCCCAGTGGGCCTCGGGCGCGCCGTAGCGCTCCCAAGAACAGAACAGCTCTTGGTCGGGCCGCAGGGCCAAAATGCTGCGAATATCAAGCCGGGTTAGCGGGTCCACCGGCCCCGGACAGCGCGTCACCACCACCGCATGGGCGCGGCTCGCCGCCGCCGGATGTTCGCGCAGGCGCCCGGCCGGAACCACGTGATCTTTGGTATACCACTGCCCAAAGGGACACACCAACACATTCAGTGCGGCGTGGACGCCGCGGTGCTGAAAAGCGTCGTCCATAACTACTACGCCTTCGCGGCCCAGGCGCTTCAGGGCCTCGGCGCGCTGGTGCGCGACCAAAACGTGCACGTCGGTACTGTGGCCAAAGTGCTGGCGCACCATGAGGGCTTCGTCGCCCACGTTTTCGGGGGCGTCTTCGAGCACCACCTCGCGCACTTCTTTGGTGCGGCGGCCGTAGCCCCGGCTCAGGTAGTACACCGGCTCCACGCGCTGGTGCAGCTGCTCCATCAGCCACAGGCTGAGCGGTGTTTTGCCCGTTCCGCCCACGTGAAGGTTGCCGACGGCCAAGGTGGCGATGCTGGGCTGGTAGGCGGTGCGGATGCGCCAACGGTACGCGGCCGCGTGCAGCCAGGCTCCGAGGGCATAGATCCACGAAAAGGGCAGGAGAATGTTACGCACCGACATGGCTGCGAAGGTAGTTCCAGGCGTCGGGAGCCGGAACGCGGACGTCCATTTTTGCCAACCACGTGCGCTGGCGCTTGGCGTACTGCCGCGTGCGCAGCGCGAGCAGGGCCGTCATTTCGCCGTCGCGGTCAACCGGGGCGTCGGGTGCGTAGAATTCCTGGTAGCCCACCGTGCGCAACGGGCTTAGGTCGGCATATTCCGCGAGGCCCAGGGCTTCGGCCTGGAGTCCTTCGGCCATCATGGCGGCGCAGCGCGCGGCGATGCGCGCATCGAGCCAGTCCTGGGGTGCGTCGAGGGCAATCTCGCGTACCGGCACGGGCCAGCTTCGCTGGGCGGCTCCGCGGCGTTGGGCGGAGTAGGTTTCGCCCGTTCGGTGGATGACTTCGAGGGCGCGGATCACGCGCCGCGCGTTCTGCAGGTCTGCCGCAGCGGCGTACTCCGGATCGAGCTGCACCAGCCGATCGACGAGCGCCTGGGGATCCCGCTTCCAGACCGCTTCGAGTTCGGCCCGGTAGTCGGCGTCGGCCGCGGGCATCGGGTCGAGGCCGTGGAGCAGCGCCTTGGCGTAGAGGCCAGATCCGCCGACCACCACCGCAGAACCCGTTCGGGCTAAGACGTCGCGCACCACCGGCTCTGCCCACGCCGCGTAGGAGGCGGCCGTAAGCGGCTCGTGGATGCTGTGGCTCGCGATGCCGTGGTGCGGAACGGCGGCCAGCTCCGCGTCCGTAGGTCGGGCCACGCCGATGCGCAGTTCGCGGTAGACCTGGCGGGCGTCGCAGTTCACGATTTCGGTTCCCAGGTGCTTCGCCAACGAAATGGCAAGTCCTGTTTTTCCCGAGGCCGTAGGTCCGTGAATCATCCAAAGGGCGCCGCCGTGGTTCATGCGCCAAAGGTAGGTTGCCAAAATTCCGTATATTTAAAATATGGTGTTCCCGTCCCAACCCGAACAGCGCTCGGCCTTTCGCCTAATCGAACGGTCGGATTTGCCGGGCTTGACCTTTCCCGAGGCCGACGTGGTGTCGGCTCCGGAGCTGCGTCAGGAGCGCTGGGGGCTGCTGCACCGCGCCACCTTTCAAGGAAATCTAGAGGAGCGCAAGGTCACGCTGTACTTCACGGCCGACCAAGGCCGCTTCGCCCTTCACACGACCATTTGGGCCTGCACCGAAGACACCGTCGTCTTCAAGCATGCCGAGGAACTCCCCATTCGGGCCGTCGAGGCCGTGGAGTTTCACCAGTCCTCCGAAGAAGAGTAGCCGTCGGCTAGGTCCTCTTCGTCAAAACCGTACTCGTCGTCGTCGCCAAAATCGTCGTCGTCCGCACCACTGCCGGTGCCTCCGTCGCCGTACTGCAGTTCCGGGGCCGTTTCGGGGCGGACTCCGTAGCTAAGCACCACTTCGGGCGAGCCCACCTCGCGGTCTTCGCGGCGCACAAACTCGACCAAGAAGCTCCACATTTCGAGAAAGTCGTACACAAACAGCAGGCGCTGGCCGGGTGCGCCCAGTGCGTCGCCCACGATCAGGTCGGCCATGCTGGGACCGGCGGCGGGGTCCATGGCCATGAGCGGAATTTCGTCGCCCTGGTTCCATTCCGCGTCGGTGCGGTAAAATGAGGCCATTTGGCCCGGATTCAGGTCAAAGGCCGCGGCGAAGGCTCGGTGCGCGTCGTCCAAGGTGGCCGCAGCGGGCAGGGCAACGTCGCGAAAGATGTCGTCTTCGGTGTTCAGAATGACGCGTACAACTGTGGTGCTCATGATTTGGCAGAAATTCCGTGTTCAGCAGCCCAGGCCGATACAAAGGCCTTGGCGTCCTCAAAGGTATTGGGGATTGCGCCATCCAAGATGGCTTCGCGCACCGCGGTTTTGAGTTGGCCGACCAGGGGCCCTGGGGGCAAGTCAAACCAGGCCATGAGCTGGCTTCCGTCGACGGGCGGTTGCCAGTTGCGCAACTGATCCCGCGCCTCGACCTCGGCCATTTTGGCCTTAACGTGTTCGTAATTGGCCTGATACCGGGCCTTCTTGCGCGGATTTTTGGTGGTGATGTCGCTTGAACACAAAATCATCAGGTCGTCGATGTCGTTGCCGGCGTCAAAAAGCAACCGGCGCACGGCGCTGTCGGTGGCCGTGTCGCTAACGACGGCAATCGGTCGCGAGCTCATTTGGATCAGCTTGACGACGTAGTCCATGCGGGCGTCGAGCGGCAGCGAAAGGCGGCGAAACAGCTTTTTGGCCATTTTGCCTCCAAGAAACTCGTGCCCGTGGAAGGTCCAGCCGGTGCCCTTAAGGAATTTCTTGGTCGGCGGCTTGCCGATGTCGTGAAGCAGGGCCGCCAGGCGCAGCCAAACGTTTTCGGACTGTTCGGCCGTGTTGTCGACCACCTCGAGGGTGTGCCAAAAATTGTCTTTGTGCAGGTGGCCTTCGACCTCGTCGACGCCCGCCAGCGCAGCCACCTCGGGCAACAGGACCTCCATGGCCCCGCATCGAAACATGAGGCCAAGTCCCACCGAGGGCTTGGGGCTCTCGAGGATTTTGAGGAGTTCGGTCTGCACGCGTTCGGGCGACAGGATGCTCAAGCGGTCCGCCGTGGCCGTCATGCCTTCGAGGCAGTGCGGGTCGACGTCGAAGCCGAGTTGGCTCGCGAAGCGCACGCCGCGCAGGATGCGCAGCGGATCGTCGCTAAAGGTTTCCACCGGTTCAAGCGGCGTGCGAAGAACCTGGGCGTCCAGATCGGCGCGGCCGCCGAAGGGGTCCAGAAGTTCGCCCCAGGCGCTCCGGTGAACCGCAATCGCCATGGCGTTGATCGTGAAGTCGCGGCGGCGCTGGTCGTCTTCGAGGGTTCCGGGCTGCACCGTGGGCTTGCGGGACTCGCTCCGGTAGCTTTCGGTGCGGGACTGCACAAATTCCACTTGCCAGCCGCGCCAGGTGAATTGGGCGGTGCCAAAGTTGGCGTAGATGGCTACTCGGCCAGCCTTGAGGGCTCGGGCGGCGGTTTCGGCCACGGCCTTGGCGTCGCCAACCACCACGAAATCAACATCTTTCGAGTTTCCGCGGTCGAGCAGGCGGTCGCGCACCCAACCGCCCACGACGTAGCAGGGCAGGCCGAGCTCGTCGGCCGCCGCCCCCACGGCGCGAAACAGCTCGTGGTCGATCCAAGCGTCAAACGTTTGACTCATTTACACGGCCACTTGGAATTCGCGCAGCGCGTCGTTCAGCGACGTTTTTTGGTCGGTGCTCTCCTTGCGGCGTCCGATAATGAGGGCACAGGGCACGTGGTAGGTGCCGGCGGCGAACTCCTTGGGCATCGTACCCGGAATCACCACGCAGCGCTCCGGCACGTAGCCGCGGTACTCCACGGGCTCCGAACCCGTGACGTCGATGATTTTGGTCGAAGCGGTGAGGACGACGTTCGCGCCCAGCACGGCTTCGCGGCCTACCCGAACGCCTTCGACGACGATGCAGCGCGAACCAATAAAGGCGCCGTCTTCTACGATCACCGGGGCAGCCTGCAGGGGTTCAAGCACGCCGCCAATGCCAACTCCGCCCGAAAGGTGCACGTCGGCCCCGATCTGGGCGCAGCTGCCCACGGTAGCCCAGGTGTCGACCATGGTGCGCGGACCCACGTAGGCCCCAATATTGACGTACGACGGCATCATGATCACCCCGGGCGCGAGGTAGGCGCCGTGGCGGGCTACCGCATGGGGCACCACGCGAACGCCCAAGGCCGCGTAGTTGCGTTTGAGGGGCATTTTGTCGTGGAACTCGAGCGGACCCGCTTCCATCGTTTCCATTTTGCGCTGCGGAAAGTAAAGCACCACCGCTTTTTTGATCCATTCGTTGACCTGCCATCCGTCGGCGGTCGGCTCGGCGACACGGAGTTCGCCGTGGTCCAACGCAGCAATTACTTGGCCTACGGCGTAGTGGGCTTCGGGGCTTTGAAGTTCGTCGCGGTGTTCCCATACGCGCTCCACGGTGGCGC
The DNA here is from genome assembly GCA_021298655.1 of Cryomorphaceae bacterium. Classification (GTDB taxonomy): domain Bacteria; phylum Bacteroidota; class Bacteroidia; order Flavobacteriales; family Schleiferiaceae; genus TMED14. Next base: position 15,417 of record JAJTFK010000021.1, read on the forward strand.
GGAGTTCAGTCCAGTTCGGTGTCATTTTTTCTGATGTAAAAAGTTTTCTAAAATGAGGCTAGCCGCCGCCGCGTCTAATTGGCCCTTGTCTTTTTTCACGGCCTTGGATCGGCCGAGCAGCGCGGCGCCTTGGGCGGCCAGCTTGGACGTAAGGCGTTCGTCGACCAGGTGCACCGGTACATCGGGCCAGAGCGCGCGGAGCGTCTTGGCAATCAGGTCCCGGGCTTCGGCACCCTGCGATACCCCGCCGTCGAGGCGCTGCGGATTGCCCAGCGCAATGCCCTGGAGCCCGCTGCCGTCGCCGTAGCGGCGTGTGAGTTCGCCCGCGAGGTTGGACGTCGCGAGCGCGGCTACCGGAAAAGCCATGATTCCCTGCGCGTCGCTCTCAGCGAGGCCGGTTCGGCGAAGTCCAGGGTCGAGTCCAATCCACATGCTTTTCGGGCGCTAAACTGCGCAGACCACAAAGGTAGGGGGTATCTTTGCGCCATGGTTTACCCGATTGTGGCCTTTGGATCGCCGGTGCTCAAGCGCCGAGCCAAAAATGTGGAATGCCCGAACGACGCCCTGGGCGGTTTGGTGGATTCCATGTTTGAAACGATGTATGCGTCGAAGGGCGTGGGCCTAGCGGCGCCCCAAATCGGCTTCGGCACGCGCATTTTTGTGGTTGACGGTTCGCCCTTTGCCGACGATCCCGACAACGCCGAAGATGCTGAAGTACTTAAGTCGTTTAAAAAGGTCTTTATCAACCCCGAAATCCTCGAGGAATCCGGCGACGAGTGGGCCTTTGAAGAAGGCTGCTTGAGCATTCCCGACCTGCACGAAGCCGTGGTCCGCCGCGAAACCCTGCGCATCAAGTACCAGGATCTTGAGGGCCGGTGGCACGAAGAAACCTATTCGGGGGTTCCGGCGCGCATCATCCAGCACGAATACGACCACATTGAGGGTGTTTTGTTTACGGACCGACTCAGTCCGCTCAAAAAGCGCCTCATTCAGGGTCGCCTTAAGGACATCGCCGCCGGCAAGGTGAGCGCCAACTACCGCATGAAATTCAACGTAGCATGAAGCTGAAATTTTGGGCCCCCACGGCGCTGGCCACCCTTGCGGCCCTTGCGGCCTGTTCCCGCGGAGTCGACGGAGAGGCCGCCATCAAGGAACTCGCGGCCAAGCAAAACTGGTCCGAAGATTCCACCGGCTCCTATGCCCTGGCGCAGCGACTCGAAACCGCGGCCAACGAGGCCAAGAGCGACTCCCTGTGGGCGCGCTACCAGCTGGCGGCCGGCGATTTGGAGGCGCAGATTCCGAGCCGCGCACTCTTCGCCATTCGCTACTACATGCGGGTGGTGGACTCGCTTCCCGACTCCTACGGACCGCGGGCGCTTTTTGCGGTGGCCACCACCTTTGACGTCAACCTGAACGACCGAATGCGGGCGGGACAGGCCTACGAACTCTTCATGCAGCGCTACCCCCAGCACCCCTGGGCGGGCCGCGTCGACACCCTACTTCAGATTACGCGCAGCGGCGCCGATACCGTTTTAATGCAGCAAATTCAAGCAACCCAACCATGAACGACCTCAAGCACGTACTGGCCATTGCCGGCCGCCCCGGACTCTTCCAACTTGTAGCCTCAACCCGCACGGGTCTAGTGGCGGAACCCCTTGGCGGCGGAGCCCGCGTGAGCGCGTCGGCGCGCCAGCAGGTGCATGTGCTCGACGAGATGGCCCTGTACACGGTTGAAGGCGAACGCCCCTTGCGCGAAGTGTTTGCCGCGGTTGGCGAGGCGCTGAAGGGCCAAGAGTCGGTCCCCCACAACGCCGACAGCGCCGTGGTGACGGCCGAATTCGCCAAGTTGGTCACCGACTACGACGACAGCAAGGTGTACGTCAGCGACATGCGCAAGTTCTTCCAGTGGTACAACGCCCTGGTTCGCTACGGATTTTTCGCGGACGCGCCCGCGGAAGCGGGCGCTGCCGCCGCGGGAGCCAAGGCCAAGCCGGCCAAGAAAAAAGCTGCGCCCAAGGCCGCCGATGGCGAATAAGCCCGACCGCAGCCCGGCGTTGGAGGCCTTTGGCCGACTGCTCGACATCATGGACGACCTCAGGGCGCAGTGCCCGTGGGACAAGGTCCAGACCGAGCAAACGCTGCGCATTTTAACCATTGAAGAAACCTATGAGCTCGCCGACGCCATCGACGCGGGCGATTGGCCAGAACTCGGCAAGGAACTAGGTGACTTGTTTTTGCACCTCGTGTTTTACAGCAAAATCGCCAGCGAACAGGGGCATTTTGACGTGGCCGACGTGCTCCATGGGGTCTGCGACAAGCTAGTCCGCGGCCATCCCCACATTTATGGCGACGTCCACGAAGAACTCGACGAACTGCGCACCGCCCCAAGCGAAGCGGCGGCCGAAGAAGAGTTTGGCGACCTGCTCTTTGCTTTGGTGAACTACGCCCGCCACCGCGGCTGGGACCCCGAGCAATCCTTGGCGCAGGCCAACGACAAGTTCCTGAAGCGCTTCAAAGCCATGGAAGCCCTGCTGGCCGCCCGCGGCGAACCCAACGCCAAACAAAGCCTCGAGGTTTGGGATGCCCTTTGGAATCAAGTAAAACGGAACGAGAATTGATTTGGGCTTAACGTGGCGTTCACGAACGATCGCCATCTTGCTAAGGCCAAACCATGAAAACCGTTTACCTCGTTCGCCACGCCAAAAGCTCGTGGGAATACCTCGAGCTTCCCGACATGGACCGCCCCCTCAAAGGCCGCGGAATTCGCGACGCCCATTTGATGGCGGGCTGGCTTTCGGACTTCGTGGACCGCGCTCCGGTGCTCTACACCTCTCCGGCGACGCGCACCCTCCACACCGCCATGATTTTCGCGCGCACGCTGGGTATTCCGCTCGACCAGGTGCGCATGGCTGACCCACTTTACGCGGCCTCCCACGACCAAATTGCGGGCTTTTTAAGCGGACTCCCCGACGAACTCGAGGCCGTCATGCTCTTTGGCCACAACCCGGGAATGAGCGAATTCATCTCCGATGCCGTGCC